>JAGRLL010000023.1:0-4874 GCA_020441855.1 Nitratireductor sp. | reverse complement strand
CCGTTGGCCGCGACTTGCTCGATCCGCGTTCCGGCCTCGACGGGCCGCGTGACGGTGACGACATTGTCGCTGCCATCAAGCCGAATCCAGTTTGCGGAATTGGTCACGCTGTTCCTCCCGAGACAGTGCATGGACGGGAGATTTAGCGAAACGCGCGCCAAAACGCCATCGGGTTCGCGTCGGGTGGCGCGGGGATGGCGGAAAGGTCAGCTCGAAAGGAAATTCCGCAACAGGGATATTTCCCTGTCGGAAACCAGTGTCGGTGCGTGGCCGACGCCGGTGAAAACCTCGCATGCCGGTTTCGGGCCGCGCGACTGCATTTCGTGAACCGCAGCGGCCGGAAGGACGTCTGAATCCTCGCCTCGCAGAACCAGGGTCCTTGCCGATATGGCGTCCCAGCAGGACCAGAGATCGAAGTCCTGGGGCTGTGCGGTCAGGTGGACCACCATTTTCGGGTCGTAATGCACCGTCACCTTGCCGGAATCCGTGCGGCGCATCGAGGTGTCGGCCAGACGCCGCCAGAAAGCATCGGGATTCGCGCCAAAGGGGGCGTAGACGGTCCTCAGCCAGTTTTCCAGTTCGGCAATCGTGTCGAAAGTCGGCGGATTGCCGGCATAGGTGGCGATACGATCAAGCGCGTCTTTCGGCAAAGTGGGGCCGATATCGTTGACGACGAAGTGGCTGATGCGTTCCTTCAGCCAACCGCCGGCAAGCGTCATGCCGATCAGCGCGCCCATGGAAGTGCCGATCCAGCGAAGGTCGCCAATCCCGTAATGGTCGAGGATCGCGATTGCGTGATCCCCGAAAACGGAAAAGGCGTATTCCTTCGCGGGATCGCCGGCCCAGGCCGACATGCCACGGCCGAGCGTGTCCGGGCACAACACCAGATAGTCATCGCTGAGCGCGGCGGCCAGTTCGTCGAAGTCGCGTCCGGTTCTCGCCAGTCCGTGCCACATGACCAGCGCCGGGTTTGCCGGATCGCCCCATTGCGTCACATGGATTTCGTGTTGGCCGGCCTGAACATAAACGGATTTCGGCTGGGGCGCAGTGGCGGGCATTCAGTGGGTTCCTTTCTTCATCAGCGTGCCGGCAATCCCGGCAGGGAAGAAATAGACAAGCAGGATGAACAGCAGGCCGAGCCAGAGCAGCCAGCGGTCGGGTTCCAGCAAATGCGGGACCACCGGAATGCCACTGGTGGCCGAGGAGGCGATTTCCATCAGATCCTTCAGGTAGAACTGGGCCATGCTCATCAGCACGACGCCGATGACCGCGCCGAGCATGGTGCCCATGCCACCGATGACGACCATGAGCAGGATGTCGATCATGATCGAGAAGGACAGGGTGGTGTCGGGGCCGGTGTAACGCAGCCAGACCGCCCAAAGGATGCCCGCGCAAGCGGCGATGATAGCCGCGATGACGAAGACGGTGGTGCGGTAGGCGACGACCCTGTAGCCGATCGCCTCGGCGCGCATCTCGTTCTCGCGGATGGCTTCCAGCACGGTACCGAGCGGTGAACGGACGATGCGCATCAGCAGCCAGAACAGGAACGCGCTGAAGAAGAAGACAAAATAATAGGCGGCGATCTTGCCGTTCATCGCAACGCCGAAGATTTTCAGAACCTTGCCATCTGCGTCGGTCATCAGCTTCATGGCCGGCTTGAAGAGTTCGGGCACCTGATAGATCAGGCCGTCTTCGCCGTTGGTGATGCCGGAGAGCTGGGAGGCGAGGACCAGCATCACGGATGCCGCGGCAAGTGTGACCATGGCGAAGAAGATCGCCTTGACGCGAAGCGACAGTACGCCGATCAGTGCGGCAAGCACGGCGGCGGCAAGCACGCCGGCACCTCCTCCAACCAGAATGGCATCCCAGCCCGCGCCCATGTTCTTCAACGCGATTGCGGTGCCATAGGCGCCGAGGCCGAAGAACATGGTGTGGGCGAAGGATACGATGCCGGTATAACCGATCAGCAGATCGAAGCTTGCGACCAGCACAATGAAAACACAGATGCGCGCGGCAACCTGGCTGGAGCGAACGTCCTGAAACAGGAATGGCGCAAACAGAAGCGCGAGACCGATCAGGGCGACAATGCCATAGACGATCATTCGACCGGTTCGGGCCGGGTCGGCGACGGGTTCTGATACGAGTTCGGTATTGGCCATGATACGCCTCCTAGCCGCCGACTGCGGGCTTCAAACCCCATGGCCGCCACAGCAGGATGATCAGCATCAGCAGCATGTTGGAAGCGAGCGCCAGCTTGGGGAAGATGAAGGCGACATAATTGCCCATGAGCCCGACCATCAGCGCGCCGAGCAGCGAACCCTCGATCGAACCAAGCCCGCCGATGATGACGACGATGAAGACAAGCACCAGGAGTTCGCCACCCAAAGTGGGCGAGATCAGCCCCTGATAGCCGGCCCACATCGCGCCGCCCATCGCGGCAAGTGTTGAGCCGGCCATGAAGACGGCGATGAAGATGCGGTCGATGCGAAAGCCCAGCGCCTCCACCATTTCGCGGTTCTCGACGCCGGCGCGGATCAGCAGGCCAACACGGGTCCGGTTGAGCATGAGATAGAGCGCGACAAAGACGATGAGGCCGAGGAAGAAAGCGAAGATGCGGTAAACCTCGACGGCGACGTCGCCGAGGATGATCGATCCGGAGAGCAAGGCGGGACGGGGAACGGATAGCGGCGCGCCGCCCCAGATGACCAGGATCAGCTGTTCGGCGATGATCAGCGCGCCCATGGTGACCAGGATCTGCCTGAGGTGATCGCGGTAGACCGGCTTGACGATGACACGCTCGAAGAACCAGCCCGCGACCAGGCCAAACAGGGCGGCCGCGCCGATGGCCGCGCTGAGCGCCAGGAAGTTGAGCACCAGCGAATCGGCCTGCACCCAGGCTGCGAGCGCGGCGAGGACGGAAGCCGCGATGAAGGCGCCAAAGGTGATAAAGGCGGAATGGCCGAAATTCAGCACGTCCATCAAGCCGAAGACGAGGCTGAGGCCGGACGCCATCATGAAGATCATCATGCCCATGGCGAGCCCGGCGACCGTCAGCGTTGCCCATGACGAGAACGAACCCACGAGGGGCAGGGCGACGATCATCATCGCAAGCGGCAGCAGGTAGACGCCGCCGAAGCGATCGATAAGGCTTCCCGATGCGTTGGGACCCGAGGGCATTCCGGCGTCTCCTATTGGTGGGCGTCCAGGGACAGGCTCAGGAGCCTGGTCTGAAGGTCCTTGTCCTGGGTGAGTTCGGCCATCGCGCCCGAATGGGCGATACGCCCGTCGTCGATGACCGAGACATGCGCGCCGAGCGAAGAGGCGAAGAGGAAGTTCTGTTCGACCAGCAGGATGGTGGTCTCGGCGGCAATTTCGCGGAAGGCGTCGATCATGGCGCGGATGATGGCCGGCGCCAGGCCCTTGGTCGGCTCGTCGATGAGGATGAGTTCTCGCGGCTCGATGATGGCGCGCGAGATCGCCAGCATCTGCTTCTGGCCGCCGGAAAGCGACCAGGCCGGTTTGGTCCAGAATTTCTCCATCGCCGGAAACAGGGTGAAGATGCGTTGCAGACGATTGTCGTCGAAGCGGCCGCCGGCGGAAGCGAGCCGCATGTTTTCCTCCACGGTCAAGCCGCCGAATATGCCCATGTTTTCGGGTACATAGGCTATGCCGAGCCTGGCGATGTCGGAGGTGTGTAGACGGGTGATGTCGTGGTGGCGAAAGACGACTGCCCCCCGGTGCGCGCGCCAGAGGCCCATGATGGTGCGCAGGGTCGTCGTCTTGCCGGCGCCGTTGCGGCCGAGCAGAACATAGACGCCGCCCTCGGGTACGTTGAGCGAGATGCCGTGCAGGACATGGTACTGGCCAATGTCGGTATGGACATCGTCGAGGCGCAGGATGTGCTCGCTCATGCCGCCTCTCCGGTATTCTCGTCTGCCGGAATGCCGAGATAGATCTCGCGCACGATCGGCAGGGCAATGACTTCCTCGGGATCGCCGTCGGCGACCAGCGCGCCGTTGTTCAGCACGATGATGCGGTCGGCAAGCGCACGCACGACATCCATCTTGTGTTCGACCAGCAGGATGGTTTTCGATCTGTCCTGCTTGATCTCCTCGATCAGTTCGAGGATGACTGGCGCCTCGTCGACGCTCATGCCGGCGGTCGGCTCGTCGAACATGAAGATATCCGGCTCCATGGCAAGCAGCAGCGCCACCTCCAGCTTGCGCTGGTCGCCATGCGGAAGGGCGGCGGCCGGCAGATGGGCGACCGATGTCAGCCTCGTCGCATCGAGATGGCGCATCGCGGCGTCGGTAAGTCCGGTGAAGGCGGAAGCCTTTCGCAACAGCCGTGGTCCGATGCCGTGGCGAGACTGCACTGCGAGGCGGACATTTTCCACGACCGACAGCTTTGGAAAGAGATTGGTGAGTTGGAAGGCGCGCCCCATGCCGGCTTTCGCCCGCGCGGAAGGCGAGAAACTGGTGATGTCCTGCCCGGCTTTCAGGATGGTGCCCGAAGAAGGCCGCAACTGTCCCGACATCAGATTGAAATAGGTCGTCTTGCCGGCGCCGTTCGGTCCGACAATGACGGTCAGTTCACCCGGTCTGAACGCGCAGGAGACATCGTCGACGGCGGTATGGCCGCCAAAGCGTATCGTCAGATTGCGCGTTTCGAGTGATGGCTCGCTCATGCCGGATTCACGATGCTTGCAGGTTTGCTTTCACGCGCGCTTTCCATCCTCTCCCCAACCGGTTCGTGACCAGTTGGAGGAGAGGCGGGGAGGGCATCCAGGCAGACAGGCCGCCTGGACGCTGAGGCGCGTGTTACTGGTTGTTGCGTCCCACGGGGATATCCATCTCGTCGGCCTTGATGACACG
>JAGRLL010000228.1:6722-8976 GCA_020441855.1 Nitratireductor sp. | reverse complement strand
CCGGTGCTGATCGGTGAAATCCAGGCCGATGGCCAGTTCGAAATCGTCTCGCAGACCGACGATCTCGTTCCCGGTGACGCGTGGTCGGACTTCCTGCCCGAATCCAAGCCGCTGAAGGCGGACTGGGTCGAGCTGAAGTGCGGCAACTACAACACCGAAACGAAGACCTGCGTCGGCAGCGCTTCGTAAGCCCTGCGACTTGAAGCAAAGGGAGGGGCCACCAACCGGCCTCTCCCGCACACTCATCACATCGACAAGCCGGGCGCCGTCCTCACATGCGAACCCTTCTCGTTCTCCTCGGACTTGCGGCCTGTCTTCTGGCGGCCGGAAACACGTCCGCCCGCGCCGGCGAAGCCGAACTCAGGGCGGTCATCGCGAAATTCGCGGACGCCAAGAAATTTTCCGACACCGAAGCTGTCATCGAGGAACTCGCCGAACTCGGCGACCCCGCGGCCGCCACGGCGCTGAACGCGCTGTCCGAAGGCACGCTGATGGTGCTCGAAGCCGACAACAGCGTCGTCATCGTCCAGGAAACCAACGCGGACGTGAAGCTTTTCGACCCCGTTTCGATGGAGCCTGTCGGAACCGCGCAGGAAGGTGACCTGCGCAAGGTCAAGATCAAGAATTCCATCCGCCGTCTGATCGCCGATGCCGTTTCCGGCCTGACGCTGCGCGCCAAGGACCCCGCGGTCCGGATGAGCGCGGCGCAAACCATGTTTTCCCGGCCCGACGCAAGCATGATCCCCGTTCTCGACGAGGTTATCGCCAGCGAGCAGGACCCGGCCGTGAAGACCGCCTTCATCGAGGCGCGCGCCGCCGCGGTTCTGTCATCCGATCTCTCCGACCAGGACAAGCTCGACGCCATCGCTGTTTTGGGTGAGCGCGGCGGTCGCGACGTCCTGCCGGTTCTAACGTCGACGATGAACGCGGCCGGCAGCGATGCGGTGAAGAAAGCAGCCGCCGAAGCGATCAACACCGTCCAGCAGAACCTGAAAATCTGGGCTGCCGGGCAGAACCTCTGGTACGGCCTGTCGCTCGGCTCCGTGCTGCTGCTGGCGGCCATCGGCTTGGCAATCACTTTCGGCGTCATGGGCGTCATCAACANNTCAACATGGCCCATGGCGAGATGGTCATGCTCGGCGCCTACACCACCTTCGTCGTGCAGGAGATCATCCGTTCCTCCGCACCGGGCCTGCTCGATTGGTCGCTGACCATCGCCCTGCCGCTCGCCTTTCTCGTCGCGGGCACCGTCGGCTTCGCGCTCGAGCGCGGCGTGATCCGCTTCCTCTACGGCCGCCCGCTGGAAACCCTGCTCGCCACCTGGGGCGTGTCGCTGATCCTGCAGCAGTCCGTCCGCTCGATCTTCGGCCCGACAAACCGGGAAGTTTCCAATCCGTCCTGGATGTCAGGCTCCTTCGAACTCGGCGAACTGACGCTGACCTGGAACCGGCTCTACATCGTCATCTTCGCACTGGCGGTCTTCGCCGTGCTGCTCTGGGCCTTCAACCACACATCGCTTGGCCTGCGCATGCGCGCCGTCACCCAGAACCGCCGCATGGCCGCCTCCATGGGCATCCGCACGCCGTGGGTCGATGCGCTGACCTTCGCGCTCGGATCAGGCATCGCCGGCATCGCCGGCGTCGCGCTCAGCCAGATCGACAACGTCTCGCCCAACCTCGGCCAGAGCTACATCATCGACAGCTTCATGGTCGTTGTCTTCGGCGGCGTCGGAAATCTCTGGGGAACGCTGGTCGGCGCCATGTCGCTGGGCATCGTCAACAAGTTCCTCGAACCTTACGCGGGCGCCGTGCTCGGCAAGATCTTCGTGCTCGTCTTCATCATCCTGTTCATCCAGAAGAGACCCCGCGGGCTGTTCGCCCTCAAGGGCCGGGCCATCGACGCATGATCATCGCGCATCTCCTCAAGAACGGCGTCGACAAGCGCATCGGGGTCGCGCTGGCGATCATTCTCGCCATCGCCGTGCTGGTGCCGGTATCGAACCTGATGCTTCCCGCCTCAAGCCCGTTCCATGTGCCGAGCTATATGGTTGCGCTGTTCGGCAAGTATCTGACCTACGCCCTGCTGGCGCTTGCGCTCGATCTCGTCTGGGGCTTCTGCGGCATCCTCTCGCTCGGCCACGGCGCCTTCTTCGCGCTCGGCGGCTACGCCATGGGTATGTACCTGATGCGCCAGATTGGCACGCGCGGCGTCTATGGCAATCCCGTGCTGCCCGATTTCATGGTGTTCCTCAACT
>JAGRLL010000228.1:6557-6689 GCA_020441855.1 Nitratireductor sp. | reverse complement strand
GCTTCGACCAGTTCTGGTTCGCCGCAATCATGGTAATGCTGGTGCCGGGGCTGCTTGCCTTCGTCTTCGGCTGGTTCGCCTTCAGAAGCCGGGTGACCGGCGTCTACCTCTCGATCATCACCCAGGCGATGA
>JAGRLL010000228.1:271-6495 GCA_020441855.1 Nitratireductor sp. | reverse complement strand
CGACTTCAAGGACATCCTCGGCTTCGACGTTCAGTCCGACGCGACGCGCGCCGGCCTCTTCGCGGCAAGCGCCATCGCGCTTGCGCTCGGCGTACTGGTCACGGCGATGGTGACCGGATCGCATCTCGGCAAGCTGATGATCGCGGTGCGCGACGCTGAAAGCCGCACCCGCTTCATCGGCTACCGGCCCGAACACGTGAAGCTCTTCGCCTTCGTCCTTTCCGCCGTCATGGCCGGCATCGCCGGCGCGCTCTACGTGCCGCAAGTCGGCATCATCAATCCCGGCGAATTCGCCCCCGCCAACTCCATCGAGGTGGTGGTGTGGACCGCCGTCGGCGGACGCGGAACCATCATCGGCCCGATCATCGGCGCGCTGCTCGTCAATGCGGGCAAGAGCTGGTTCACCGGCGTGATCCCGGAATTCTGGCTCTTTGCGCTCGGCGGGCTGTTCGTCTTCGTCACCCTGTTCCTGCCCAAGGGCATCGTCGGAACGATCCAGTCCGGCTGGTCGGGCGGACGCATCTTCGCAAGGAAGAAGGCCGGGAAGGACGTTTCTGAAACGCCAACCTCGCAGGCTGCGGAATAATTCCATGAGCGACAGGCACGACACCCTTCTCTATCTCGACGGCGTCAGCGTTTCCTTCGACGGCTTCAAGGCGATCAACGACCTGTCCTTCGTGTTGGTCGAAGGTGAGATGCGCGCCATCATCGGCCCCAACGGCGCCGGCAAGACGACAATGATGGACATCATCACCGGCAAGACCCGGCCCGACGAGGGCGAGGTTTATTTCAAGGGCAAGATCGACCTTACCGCCCATGACGAGGCCGACATCGCCACCATGGGCATCGGCCGCAAGTTCCAGAAGCCCACCGTGTTCGAAAGCCATACGGTCGAGGACAACATCGCGCTCGCGCTGGCCGGCGACCGCCGCGTCTTCCCGACCCTGTTCCGCACGCGAACGCTCGTGCGCGAGGGTCGCATCACCGAATTGCTCGACAAGATCAGGCTGACGCACCTGCGCTCGCAGTCCGCGGCAAATCTCAGCCACGGCCAGAAGCAGTGGCTGGAAATCGGCATGCTGCTGGCGCAGAACCCGAAGCTGCTGCTCGTCGACGAACCGGTCGCCGGAATGACCGACGCCGAAACCGAGGAGACCGCGCGGCTGCTCCGCGAGATCGCGCGGGATCACTCCGTCGTCGTCGTCGAACACGACATGGATTTCGTCCGCGACCTCGGCGTCAAGGTGACCTGCCTGCACGAGGGCTCCGTGCTGTCGGAAGGCTCGCTCGACCACGTCTCCTCCGACAAGCGCGTCATCGAAGTTTATCTTGGAAGGTAGCCCATGCTGAGCGTCGAGAATGCCACATTGCACTATGGCGCGGCGGAAGCGCTGCGCGGCGTTTCCCTGAAAGCGCTCGGCGGGCGCATCACCTGCGTGCTGGGGCGCAACGGCGTCGGCAAGACGAGCCTGCTGCGCGCCATCATGGGTCATTTCCCGCTGACCGGCGGCGAGATCGTCTTCGAGGACAAGCCCTTCGGCAGGATGGCGACCTATGACCGCGCACGCACCGGCATCGGCTTCGTGCCGCAGGGCCGCGAAATCTTCCCGCTGCTCACCGTGCGCGAAAATCTGGAGACCGGGTTCCCGGCCCTGAAGCGATCGGAACGCACCGTGCCGGAATATGTCTTCGAACTCTTTCCCGTTCTGAAGGACATGCTGGGGCGGCGCGGTGGCGACCTCTCCGGCGGACAGCAGCAGCAACTCGCCATCGGCCGAGCGCTGGTCACCCGGCCCAAGCTGCTGGTGCTCGACGAACCCACCGAAGGCATCCAGCCCTCGATCATCAAGGACATCGGCCGCGCCATCAAATTCCTGCGCGACAGTCAGGGCATCTCGGTGCTGCTGGTCGAGCAGTATCTCGACTTCTGCCGCGAGCTGGCCGACGACATCTACATCATGGACCGTGGCGAAGTGGTGCATTCCGGCGATGCCGCAAGCCTCGACCGGCCCGACGTGCGCAAGCATCTTACCGTGTGAATTTTGCTTTCTCAGATCGCAATCGCGAACGGAACCGAAGGTCCGCGCTAGCGAAAACCCGTACCCACTTTTCCTGCGATTGCCCGGTATTAAAGCCCGCCCTGAGCTTTAAGAAAATCGACGACCTCGTCCGTACCCTCGCCCCGGCGCATGTCGGTGAAGAGAAACGCGCGGCCCTCGCGCGATACTTCCGCGTCGCGGCGCATGCGTTCCAGATCGGCTCCCACATGCGGTGCGAGATCGGACTTGTTGATCAGCAGCAGATCGGACCGCGTGATCGCAGGGCCGCCCTTGCGCGGGATGTCGTCGCCCTGGCACACCGAAATCACATAAAGGGTGAGATCGGCGAGATCGGGCGAGAAGGTCGCGGCGAGATTGTCGCCGCCGGATTCGATGAAGATCACATCGAGATCGCTGTGCTTGCCTTTCAACTCCTCGATGGCGCGCAGGTTGATCGACGCATCCTCGCGAATGGCGGTGTGCGGGCAGCCGCCCGTCTCCACGCCAAGGATGCGGTCGGATGAAAGCGCCTGCATGCGCACCAGCGCATCGGCGTCTTCGCGCGTGTAGATGTCGTTGGTGACAACGCCCACCGACCAGGTGTCGCGCATCGCCTTGCACAGCGCCGCCGTCAGCGTCGTCTTGCCGGAGCCAACCGGCCCGCCAATACCAACGCGCAGGGGCCCGTTTGCGGATTTGCTCATGAGCGGAACAGCCTCCCGTCCAGCGTCTCGTGGTTCATCGATGCAATCTCGGCCATGACGGTAGCACTCCCAAGGTCGTCCAGTGTCGATCCGTCGGCATCTCCGGCAGCCTTCACCAGCATGGGTTCGAGCTTCGCCAGCAATCTTGCCGCGCCGGTCTGGCCGATGACGGACAGGCGGATCGCCGCCTGCAACTGGTTCGAAACGAAGGCCTGAAGAAATCCGCTCAAGCCATCTTCCAGTGCGATGCCGCCGGCCTGACAGGCCGCGCCAACAATCACCGGCAGCGGCGTTTCGGGCGGGCAAGCAATGCGCTCGCTCTCCGGCCAGCTTTTCAGCGCTTCGGCAAAGGCCGCCCCCTGCGCGACCGTCTCCAGCTTCCGCTCGGCACTGCTGCACAGCGCAAGGGCCATCGCGGCGAGATCGCCCAGTGTGGTGCCTTCCGCCTGCTGTTTCCACGCGACCGCGAGCAGGATGAGATCATTGCGGATCGAGCCGCGCCCGACCAGCGTTTCGAGCCAGCCGCCGAGCGCGTCTTCGTCCGTGACCGCGCCGTCCCGCACCGCCTGTTCCAGTCCGCCGGAATAGGCAAAGCCACCGGTCGGGAAGACCGGCGATAGCCAGTTCATCAGGCGGATGATCGAAGCTGAATTCACGGCTCGTCTTTCAGTCGTGCGGCAATGTCGTCGACATCGCCGATGGCGAGATAATGCAGTTCGCGCGCCAGGCGCAGGGCGGGCTTCATCAGAAAGAACAGCGACCCGATCACGAAGCACCAGATCGCCGGGTTTTCATATGACTTCCAGAAGAACAGCACCGAGCCGACGACGAACAGCATGGCGGCGGCGAAATCGACAAATGTGAAGGCGATCTCGTAAGCCGCGTAGAGCGCGGCGTGGCGCGGCGACTTTTCCCTGTTTCCCGGATCGAACAACGCCATGGCTGAAACGCGGTGCTCAATCGAGGTCGACTGTGATATCGCCGGTCGCCTGATTGACCGTGAAAACGATGATCTTCGGCCGCTGCACATCGTTCTCGAAGATGCTGCCCGGGACGCGGAACATCAGACCACGGCTGGGATCGTAGTCCGCGTTCAACTGCCCGAAATCGATGCCGGTAAACCCGATGCCCTTCGAGAAGGAAATGACACGGCACTGACGGTCGCCGAGCTCGCCGATCGGCGGCGACAATACGAGGATATGCATCGCGCCTGCCGCCGGCTCCACGGTATCGAGCAGCGCCAGCCGCACCTTGCCGTTGGAAAAGGTGCGGGTGTTGGCTTCCCACGGCTCGACGATGGTCTGCGCGGAGGCGACCCAGTCGCACTCCTCCACGACCTGCGCGGAAGCGGGCGCTGCGGACAAGGTCGCGAGAAGACAGGCAAACAGGAAACGGGTCACAGAGACATCCTTACTCATGCGAATGGTCATGATGGTGATGACCGTGATGATGGCCATGGTCATGTTCATGGTGCCCATGGTTATGGGAGCCGTGCCCGCCATAGGCGCCGCCCTCGGGATCGAACGGTGCCTCGATCTCGGCCACCTCGGCACCCAGGCCTTTCAGCATGTCGGCGATGACATGGTCGCGGCGGATGAGAATCCTGTCGGCAAAGACCTGCGCAGGCAGGTGCCGGTTGCCAAGCTGCCAGGCAAGCTGCACGAGATGTTCGGTATCGCGCCCGCGCACTTCCAGCAGCGCCTCGGGCGCGGCGATAACTTCGATGATCCGTCCATCGTCCAGCACCAGCCCGTCGCCATGGCGCAGCAGCCGCGCTTCCGGCAGATCGAGCAGAAAGGCGATGCCCTCTTTTCCATCGATGGGGTCCGAGGTCATCGCCATGCGCCGCCTGTGCCGCGCGGTCTCGTCCAGCGTGATGACGCCGGCGCGATCATGAAAGTGCCGCGTGATGGAATGACAGGCGGTCACGGCGCGCCCACCTTCATGGTCTGGGTGCAGGGCCGCGTTACGGCGGGCAGGACACCCCGGTCAGACGGGTCGGCATGAAGCGTGGCGATGACGAAAAGCATGGTCCCTCAAGGCAGAAATTTTAGTCCACTCCATAGAGCCAGCGCCGCGCGCGTTCGTCCAGCCTTCCCGGCAAATTGCCGTGCGAATTAGCCCTGCGAATGCAGCACAAGTTTCTCGATCTCGTGAACGGGGTGGTTTGTCAGGTCCTTGTCGATCTCGGCAATGACCTTGTCCGCCACTTCCTGGTGCAGGTTCTTGCGGATCTCGCCGAGCACGGCGGGCGCCGCCACGATGACGATTTCGTCGAATTTCTGCTTGTGCGCCTGCCGGTAGAGAATGTCGGACAGGTCTCTGGCGAACCGGTCCTCAGCAAGCTGGTGCCAGTCGGTATCATCAAGGGCGCTGCGGTGCGCGCCGGGACCGTCATTGAACCGTCCGGGCCGGTTCGCGGCCTGCTCACGGGTCGGCGGATTGTCCTGCGCCTCCTCGCGGAAGACCTCCAGATTGGGAAATTTCTTGTCGCCCTCGTTGCGCAGGAACAGCGCCTTCGCGCCATCGGCCACAACAAGCCAGCCGCCATTGGCCAGGCGAATATCCTCACTCATGTCCCGGTCCTCCATATTGGGGGTGTCGGACATCAACGATTTCAGAGGCGGTAGGGTTGCTTGCGTCCGGAAAAATTTCACGCCGCCGTTTCGCGTTCAGTCATCGAGACGGGCCGTTGCATGGTGATGCTCGTCGGCCGGTCGAAGCCGGCATGCGCGTTTTCCGCCACCTTGATGAAGCCGAGCTTCGCGAAGGCCGCATGGTTCTCGTGCAGTTCGATTCGCGTCTCCAGTTCCAGAACCGGCGCGCCGTGCTTCGCGGCCATCGATTCGGCGGCATCCATCAGCCTGCGCGCGATTGACTGGCCGCGATAATCGGGATCGACCGCCAGCTTGCCGACATAAGCCTTGTCCGCCATCAACCGCACAAAGATGCAGCCGGCAATCCGCTCCCCGTCCATGGCCAGAACGAGCTCTTCCGCCTTCGCCTTTTCCGCAAGTTCCACCGGCCCCATGCTCAAGAGCGAGGACGGCGGATCGATGCGCGGCGCCATATAGGCAAAGCAATCCATCAGCAGCCGGTACAGGTCGCGCCACCGTTCGAAGTCATCACCGGCAAGCGAAATCTCAACCGGCATGGCGGTCCTCAGAAAAGAAAATATCTCTGCGCCATGGGCAGCACGTCGGCGGGCTCGCAGGTCAGCAACTCACCGTTGGCGCGCACCTCGTAGGTCTCCGGATCGACCTCGATCTCCGGCGTCGCGTCGTTGAGCACCATGGCCGCCTTGCCAATGCCGCCGCGGGTGTTCTCCACCGCGACCATTTCGCGCGCGACGCCGAGCTTCTCCCGCAGGCCGTCGTCGAGCGCGGCCTTTGAAACGAAGGTGACGGCGGAATTGGTCATCGCCTTGCCGAAGGCGCCGAACATCGGGCGCATGTGAACCGGCTGCGGCGTCGGGATCGAG
>JAGRLL010000228.1:0-120 GCA_020441855.1 Nitratireductor sp. | reverse complement strand
TCGTGTATTTGGCGATGTAGCGGCGTGCACGCAGGTTGTCGTTGTCGCCGCTCTCGTCCGGCAGCCGTCCGCGCTGGCGCTTCATCTTGTCCGCTGTCTGCCATGTGCGGATGATCACCT
>JAGRLL010000227.1 GCA_020441855.1 Nitratireductor sp. | reverse complement strand
GCGCCTGGCTCACCTATCTGATCGCGATCCAGCTTATCGAGCCGGCGGTCGCCTTCACCCTGTTTTCCGGCATCATTCCCGTCAGCGCGCTCGCCGCCTCGCGACTCGGTATCGGCACGCCCGTCGGCAAACAAAGCGTGATGGACAAGGCCGGCATGGCGCTGCTGATCCTGGGCATGGCGATGCTCGCCGCCTTCACGCTCGCGGGCTGGTCGGGCTTTGTGCGCGCCGAAGACGGCAATCTTGCCGGCGTCGCCCTGCTCGGACTGGCGCTGGCGCTCGTCTCCGGCACGCTGATCACCGGCATGCTGCTTTCCAGCCACGGTCTTGTGCGCGCCGGGGTCGGGCCGCTGGCGCAATTCGGCCTGCGCTTCCCGCTCTACACCGTGCTGGCGGTCGGCGGTTTCGTGCTCGGCCTCGACACCAAGGAGGCGGCGGTTCCGCTGCCCGATTACGCCTTCGCGGTGCTGATCGGCCTCGCCGTCCTCGCCTTTCCGATCTATGCGGTGCAGAAGGCGGTGGCGCTGACGACGACGGCGACCATCGCGGCCTTTGCGGCGGCGGGACCTCTGGTCGTCTTCTTGCTGCAGATGGTGGAGGGCCGGGTCGACTATTCCACGGCGACGCTCGCCGGGCTTGTCGTCTATTTCGCAGGCGCGCTCGCCGGCATGCTGGCGGGCATGCGCCGCAGGAAGGCCTGAAGCGCTTCCTCCTTTTTTACAGTCCCCGGATTACGCCCCCCGTTTGGCGCGCCCTGTTTCGCGTCAATGTCGCGTGCTGTGCGCAAAGTCACTGCGAAAGGCGGGGAAATGGGCGATGCATGACGATCGAAACCACCAGTGGGGACAGAAACCATGCGTGCATCCTTGACGACAGGACTTGCGGCGGCCGGCGCGCTCACCGCGCTGGCCATCCTTACCGCCTTCACGACACCCGCCCGGGCCGCCTGCCCGGCAGCCTCCGAAAAGGGCGTGGAGATCGTCGGAAAAGTCGTGGCCCAGGACGAGGACGCCCCGGCGCTGACGGTCGAACATGCCGCCTGTGGCAGGATCGTCGTGCAAATCCCGGCCAGGGACGATGCAGACCTCGATCTCTATCTGGACGACTGCGTGATCGGCTCGTCGGCCTTCGCGACCGGCGACATGGTCGGCGGCGTACTGGTTCCCGGCGAACTGGGCTGCATGTAGGCGCCCGCCCGGCCTCAGGATTCCGCGTAAGGGTTCTCGCCCGGCCAGTCGACCAGGTGGTCCTCGTAATCTTCGACCGTCATGCCGTCTTCCGAAAGGGTGCGGCCGCGCACCGAAATGCCGGCCTCGTGCACGCTCTCGCGGCTGCCCGAAACGAGATGGTGCCACCAGTAGAGGTCGGCGCCCTCGCCGATCAGGCGGTAGGCGCAGGTCGGTGGCAGCCATGTCAGGCTCTCGACCTTCTCCAGATCGAGGCGGATGCAATCCGGCACGTGGTCGAAGCGGTTTTCATAGTCGGCGCAGCGGCAGGAATGGCCGTCGAGCAGCGTGCAGGCGATGTCGGTCCAGTAGATCTCGCCGGTATCCCAGTCCTCGAGCTTGTTGAGGCAGCAGCGGCCGCAGCCGTCGCACAGCGCCTCCCATTCGGCCGCATCCATCTGCGCAAGGCTCTTGCGCTTCCAGAAGGGCGGATCGGGATCCATGTCGTCGGCGGGCGTCAAAGGTGGACTTTCGTTATGACCGGCATCGCGCGGACATAGGCCGGCTGATCGATACGGGCAAGTGGCAGGGCCCATTCCGCCGGGCCGGCAGGTGCGTGAACCGTCTCCCAAGCGCCACAGCACTGCTTTGAGAGCATTTCGTAAGTGAAGATTTTCCGCCCCCCCTCCAAAACCTCGCGCAATTGGTATATCTCATTGGCAAGGGGCACGAAGGCTAGCGTTGGGGATTCGTTTCGACGAATTGCGGCCGGCCCGAATTACAAGGAAATTTCCGCTTGCGCGATCCATTTGGCAAATCCGGCCGCAGCAAGACACGCAATCGTTTGCTCGAAATCGATTCGTGGATCGATTCCTCGCTCTACAATCTGTTTTCGAACGCTAGCGACCGCTGGGAAGCAGTCACCATCTTCTTCCGCCGTTTCCGGGTCACCGGATTCAAGAAGTTCATGGTCGAGATCGTCGACGAGGGCATCACGCTAGGACTTGTCGGGCTGGTGATGCTCTCCGCGCTCGCCATGCCGGCCTTCGAGGAGACCAACAAGGACTGGCGCGCGAACGCGGACTATGCGGTGACCATGCTCGACCGCTACGGCAAGGAGATCGGAAGGCGCGGCATCCGCCAGACGGATTCCGAAGAGATCGACAAGCTGCCGGACCATTTCGTCAAGGCGGTGCTGGCGACCGAGGACCGGCGCTTCTTCAGCCATTGGGGCATCGACCTGTTCGGCCTGTCGCGCGCCATGCTCGAAAACGTGCGCGCCAACGACGTCGTGCAGGGCGGTTCGACGATCACGCAGCAATTGGCCAAGAACCTGTTCCTGACCAACGAGCGCACCATCGAGCGCAAGATCAAGGAAGCCTTCCTGTCGCTGTGGCTGGAAGCCAATCTGTCGAAGAAAGAAATCCTCAAGCTCTATCTGGACCGCGCCTATATGGGCGGCGGCAATTTCGGCGTCACGGCGGCGGCGCAATATTATTTCGGCAAGCAGGTCAAGGACATCTCGCTCGCGGAAGCGGCAATGCTGGCCGGCCTGTACAAGGCGCCGACGCGCTACGCGCCGCACATCAACCTGCCGGCGGCACGCGCGCGCGCCAACGAGGTGCTGACCAACATGGTGCAGGCCGGGTTCCTGACCGAAGGCCAGGTGATCGCGGCGCGGCGCAAGCCCGCCTCCATCATCGAGCGCAATGACGGGGAAGGCCCGAACTATTTCATGGATGCCGCCTTCGAGGAGGTGAAGAAGCTGGCGCTGCGCTTCCCCACGCGCACCTTCATCGCCAAGACGACGGTCGATCCGGATTTGCAGAAGGCGGCCGACGACGCGATCGAGTCGAGCCTGCGCCAGTACGGCAAGCAATACCATGCCGGCGAAGGCGCGATGGTGGTGATCGATCACGAAGGCGCTGTGCGCGCGATCGTCGGCGGACGCGATTACGGCGAGAGCCAGTTCAACCGCGCGACCTTGTCCCGGCGCCAGCCGGGCTCGTCCTTCAAGCCCTTCGTCTACGCCTCTTCGATCGAGAATTTCGGCTATGACGAGCACACGCCTGTTACCGACGGTCCCATCTGTATTGGCAGGTGGTGCCCGCACAATTACTCAGGCGGCTATCGCGGCCGCATGGATTTCACCACTGCGCTGGTCAAGTCCTACAACACGGTCCCGCCAAAACTGTATATCGGCGGCTACAACGACCTGAAGGGCCTTGGCGGTGAGCGCATCGAGGAAACGTCGCGCAAGATGGGTATCACCTCGCCCATGGTACTCAATCCGCCCATGGTGCTCGGCGCCAACGGCCTGACGCCCTACGAAATGGCGACGGCCTACGGCACCTTCATGACCGGCGGCACCAAGCTCGACAGTCACATGATCACGCAGATCACCGACAGCCAGGGCAATGTACTCTACGACTACAAGCGCGATCGCGCGCCGGTCGAGCAGGCGCTGAGCGAACGCACTGTTACCGCCATGAACCGAATGCTGGCGCAAATTCCCGAATGGGGCACGGCAAGACGCGCTGCGCTCGAAGGTATTCGCGCGGCCGGCAAGACCGGCACGACATCGGCCTATCGCGACGCATGGTTCGTCGGCTTCACCGGCAATTACGTCGCCTCGGTGTGGTTCGGCAACGATGATTACACCTCGACCAACCGGATGACCGGCGGCAGCATTCCGGCGATGACCTGGCAGAAATTCATGACCTATGCGCACCACAATATCGACCTGCTGCCGATTCCCTATATCGACGATCCGCTTCCCGGCGCGGAAGTCGCCAACGCGAACAAACCTTCGGCGCGTTCGCAGGATGCCGAATTGCCGACGCCCAAACCCAAGACACTCTCGAACGAGGCGGAGGAAACGCTGCGCCAGCTTGAACGCAAGCTGCGCAACGCTCCGCCTGTCAGTTCCAATCAGGTCGTTGCGTCGAGAAATGCCGCGGCCGGCAGTCTCGTTTCCTCCCGCTAGCAGACACAGAACGGAAAGCGCGCAGTGCGACCATCGCTCGTCATCCTTATTGTGGCGCTCGCGGGCCTCTTCGGCGGCGGAGTCAGCGCCTGGTACGCCATCCGGCACGCGGAGGGGTTCGGCGCGATCAAGATCGGCCCCTGGACCGCGGTCCCCTTCGCCAGCGCCGAAGATGTCGACCCCTACGTGGTTGCCAAATCGGTGGTGGAAGGCAGCGTGCCGCTCGGCATTACCGAGGGACTGGCGTTCAGCGCGTACTCCGACAGCGAGGGAAGCGTGCTGTCGCTCACCTGCGATTACGACATTTCGGGCAATACACCGGCGGCAAAGCTGTGGACGCTCGTCGTCTACAATGCGTCGGACAAGCCAGTCGAATCCGAGCCGGGCGACGTATCGGCGACCTATTCCGGCGCGGTCGTGCGTTTCGGTGACGGTTCCTACAGGATTTCGCTGTCGCGCCACGCCAAGCCCGGCAACTGGCTGGCGGTGAGCGGTAGCGGCGACTTCCACCTGACGCTCAGGCTTTACGACGCGTCGATCTCGGGCAATTCGCAGCTCGACACGTTGCGCATGCCCACGATCACCAGGAGGGAATGCCTGTGACGCGCTGGCGGATCGCTTATTACGCGCTTTGCGCCCTGGTTCTGGCCGGGATCGTGCATATCAGCATCGTCCTGCTGATCCCGACCTATGGCACGCAGGACGCCTTTGCCATCATTTCACGCAAGATCGAGCCCTTCTCCTTCCGCCAGATACCCGGAACCGGCCCCGACGCGCTGCTGAGGGACATCGATCCATTTTTCGCCTATGGCGTCTGCCGCTTCGAGCGGGCACAGGGCGGGCTGCTGATGCGCGGACCGAAGATCGATACGTTCTGGTCGGCTACCGTGCTCGACGAGGACGGTACAGTCATCTACGGGCTCAACAGCCGCACGGCTATCGAGGGCCGGCTCGGCCTCATCGTGCTCGACTCGGTTGAAATCCTGCGCCTGCGCGAAGCACAGCCGACCGAGGCGGAATCCGCCATTGTCGTGGAATCGGACGTAAAGGCGGGCTTCGTCGTGTTGCGTGTGCTCAAACCGGACGAAAGCTGGAACGAACGCGCCGTCAGTTTCTTGAAGACGATTAGCTGCGAGCCCTACAGGGTAAGCGAACCGGCTCCGGAAGAACCGGAACCGGACCAGCCGCCGTCGGGCTGATTTTCCGCACCCACTTCAGGCCTCGATCTTTTCCTTGCCGCGAAGTCGCGAGTTTTCGCGCGCCTGCAGGGCGTCGGAACACGAGTAGCGAACGCCGGTAAAAAAGAGGATCTCGGCGCAGTGTTCGCCAGTTTCGTCCTCCCGAGCCTGAGGCTGGGAAGCGGGTCGAGGCTGCGGAAAGCGAATGATGTTGGACATTCTGGCCTCCGTACGTGACCGGTAACCGTCATCGATTCCGGTTCGATGCGATTCAAACCCTCTATGGTTAATAGATTGTAAACAGTTGTTCCCGATTGTCGGCGCGTAACCGATTTCAACCGCGAATCGCCCATTCCGGATTTGTCGATGAGCCAGACGAGACAATCAGCAAACCTTCACGCGCCAGGTCCCAACGTCACCGGGGGACAATCCGATCCGACCATCGAGAGAAGAAAGGCGGCGAACTTCCCCGACCGGTACGGATCGCGCGAAGCACCGGCCCGGACCAAGGGACCGCAACGGTCCGCCAGGCTGCTTCTCGAGGCGGCGAGCAATTTCTGCGCGCTCGCGCGCCCCACCAGCAGGGACATTTCCGTGTTCCGGGAGTTCTTCACCCAACTCATCGATGCGTGCGGCAGCTCGGAACGGCGGGCACTGGCCGCAACGATTGCGAACAACGCCTACGTCCCGCGCTCGATCGTCCTTTACCTGGCGCTCGACGAACTGGAGGTGGCCGCTCCGATCCTGCTGCTGTCGCCCGTGCTCAAGGAAGCCGATATCATCGCGCTCGCCCGCAAGCTGGTTCCGGCGCATCTGCTGGTGCTGTGCCGCCGCGACGACCTGACGCCTTCGTCGGTCGTTTCGTTGCTCGCGCACGGCGGACGCAACGTGGCCGAACAGCTGGCGAAAAACGCCTTTACCGCAAAATCCAGACCCGCAGGGCAAGCACAACCCGCCCCCTCGAAACCGGTGGAGCACGCGCAGCCTGAAATCGCCGAAGTCACCGAACGCGCGGGTCCGACCGCGACCGAGAAAAAGCTGCTGGAACTGGCCGCCCGCGGCGGACGACTGGGCGTCAACAAGACACCCCGCCAAAAAGCACCATCGGCGCCGCAGGGATCAGAACCGCATTTCGGTCAGACCCCGCCGCCCGATCAGGCCCCGCTGTTCGGCGCTGCCATGACGCAGCAACTGATCCATACGGCGCGCACCGGCGACCGGAAGGCCGTGGCCGAGCAGATCGCACATCAGATCGGGCACCCGGCGGGCGCCGTCTACAATCTCCTGTCTGGCGATGCCGTCGAAACGCTCTGCGCGCTGCTGAAGGGGCTCGGGATCGACGATGTTTCCGCCAGCCAGCTCGTGCTGCTGCTTCGGCCCGCGGTCGGGCGCAGCAGGGAGGAAATGGCGGCCGCCGTGCGCTATTACCGGCGTCTCGACGAGCAGACATGCAGACGGTTCCTGGAAACCTTCAATGGCGGCGGGACGCGGGACGAGGCAAGCGCGCGCACCAGGCCGACCGATCTCGTGGCTGCCATTGCAGAACGGCGAAGCGAAATCGCCAACCGCGCCGCCTTGCGGCCAAGCGCTCGGCTGGCCGCCGCCGCAGAAGGGCAACCGGCCGCCGCGGCAGGCGTGCGGAAGCAAAGCTGAACCCTCTTTCTAGACGACCGTGAGAAAAGCAGGCGGATCGCGGCGCTCGGTCTCGACGATCCAGCAATCGGGGTCGAAGGAGACCTGCCGGTCGAGATAGGCGCGTATCTCCTCCTCGCCCACAGCATCGGCGACCTTCTCGAAACGGCGCTCTGTCGTTTCGCCCGCCTCGAAAACGGTTTGCGGGGCCGGCGAATAGACCGTGTAGGTCGAGTCGAGGCGATTGTGCACGACGAAGATCGCCCCTGCCCCTGCCGCTCCCTTGCGCAAAATGGCTGCGTAGGCGCCGGCAACCGTTTCGGCGCGCAGGAAGGCGGAAACCCATATCTGGCTGGTCAGACGCATCTTCTTGGCGCGCTTCATCCAAACGATCGGCACAGATCCGATTCGTCCGGATCCCCGGCGACGTTACAGCCTTATCAGCTGTTATGCAGTGCGCCGATCTGTTCCATCTTGCGGATAACCGCCTGCTCCGGCTCGCCAGTCACCGGCAATCCGTATCGATCCTGGAACGACCTGATGGCATCGACCGTATGAGGACCGAGAACGCCATCCACCGAAATGCCCGCTTCGCCAAAATTCAAAAGGCCGATCTGGATGCGTGCGATCATTGCAGCGCGCGCGATATCCTCGGGCGATTCGACGACGGAAACCGGGCTTGAGACACTTGCCTGCTCGATGCGAGGTTCCGGCATACGCGGCGCGTTGTAGCCCGACATCCGCCGCTCGACATCATCGACGCCATCAATGGATTTGTCATTATCAACGGCGTCGGCGGTCCGGCTTGCGAGGGTTCGTTCGCTTGCCTTGCCGGTATCGGCGGACTGCTTTGCCAATGCCAGTGCCTCCTCCAGCACCACGCGGCTGACCTCGCCGTCCGTGGCAAGGCCGTTGGCGCGCTGGAAATCGAGCACCGCATCGCGCGTGTGACGGCCGTAAACGCCGTCGACGTCGCCCTTGTAAAGGCCAAGTGCGGCCAGCGCCTGCTGGGTGTTGCGAACCAGATCGCTGCGGTCCTGCGCGGGTTTGGAGACTACCGGGTCGGATGCAAGCGTCGGGCGCTTCGTCGGCACTGGAATGACCGACAGCGTGTCGAGCCTGGGAGAAACGGTTTCAACCGACACCCTGCGCACCGGCAGCGGCGCCTGCCGCGTGTCGACCGATTGCGTGGTGACCCGGTCCCTGGTCGCCCACAGAGGGTCGGGATGGCCGCCGGGCTGACCCAGCATGGCATTGCCGGCCACCAGCGCCAAAGCCACCAGAAAGGCGCAACTTCCCCCGGCAATAGAGGGATAGTCCTGAATCGTCGCAAAGACTGCTCCGGCCAGATTCCTCATCTCCATCCCCCTTTCATCACACGGCCCGGCGGGTGATCGTGAAGCCGCGGTCGGCGCATTCCCTGTCACGCGACAACTTCAGCACTTCGATCTTTTCGGTAGCCGGCACAGGCTTCGCCTCGACCGGATTGATCGGCAGGGTGACGGTTACCGTGGTTCCCCTGCCTTTCTCGCTTTCGAACTCGACCTTGCCGCCATGCAGATCGACGAGGCCGCGAACGACGGAGAGACCCAGACCCGTCCCCTCATATTTGCGATCGTACTTGCTGTCGGCCTGATAGAAGGGTTCGCCAAGGCTCGCCATGTGTTCCGGCGAAATGCCGATACCGTTGTCGGTCACCTTGATCGATACGTTGCGGCCGATCCGCCTGGCTCCGACCTCGACCCGCCCACCCGGTTCGGCGAATTTCACCGCATTGGACAGCAGGTTGATCAGGATCTGCTTGATCGCACGCTCATCGGCGTTGACCTCCGGGATGTCGGAGGAATCGCCGAGCAGCAATTCGATCTGTCGCGTCTGCGCCTGGCCACGCATCATCGCGCAGCACGCAGCGAGCGTGTTTGCCAGTTTGAACGGTTCGCAAACGATGTCGTACTTGCCGGCCTCGATCTTGGACATGTCCAGGATGTCGTTGAGCACGTTGAGCAGGTGCGTCGCCGAACTGTGGATCAGGCCGGTATATTCCTTCTGGCGGCCAGCCGGCATCTGTTCCATGGCGCTGGACTGCATCAGTTCGGAAAAGCCGAGGATTGCGTTGAGCGGCGTGCGCAATTCGTGGCTCATGGAGGCAAGGAAGCGGCTCTTGGCGATCGACAGGCTTTCGGCCTTCTCGCGTGCGATGCGCAGGTCTTCCTCGATCATGCGTCGTTCGGAGATATCGCGGGTAACGACCAGCGCCAACGGCACGTCGACATCAATGGCCGCCTTGCCGGCCGGGCGGCAGTGCATGAGGTACCAGCTGCCCTGGGTACGATCGAGCGGGCCATGGGCGCGCTGGACGCGAAACTGGACGTGCTTTTCGACGCCTTCGGCCAGGCAATCGGAGATCGCACGCGCCGCCGCAACGCGGTCCTGAACATGAATCTGGGCGAGAAAGCCGGCGTCCATGAGGTCCTCGGGTCGGCAACCGAACAGACCCCTTGCGTTCGAGTTGACATAATACGCCCTGCCGTCTGCGCCATGCAGCGAATAGCAGTCGGGGCCCAGTTCGGTCAGGTCGACCCCTGGTGCCAATCGTCCGGTCGTTCCGGAAAAGGACGTCATGCCTTGTCTTTCTTCCGCCCGGACCGCGCCCAAGAGGCAGCGGGTACGAAACGGATACGCTCACACGCTTGTTGTTGGACGGACGAGAAATCATCCGCCCTGCTTTGAGTTGACGCTGGCATAGCAGCTTTAACACAACACTAAGCGGCGGCGGCGGCCGCGCCTGTTGCGGCCGCAACGGGCCGTCCGGGCCCGCAAATTCTGTCTATGGTAAATGCAAGGTTGAGATATTGGCGCCCGGCGGCATGGCCGGAGCCGTCCACCGTCAAAATCCATTCTTCTATAAGGGAGGCGTCGCCGAAGCTCGGTTGCCGGGATAAAAATGCATAAAATTTGACTCAATTTCGCGATGCGGCCCAAAACGGGACTTAAGCTTTGCCTGCTAGGAATGCGACGGGACGAAAGGCAAGGGACATGTTTGTAATCCGCGCAATCTTCTGGTTATCGATCGTCGTGGCGTTCATACCGGTCAATCCGGCCGATCTGAAAGAGGGCCAGCGACCGGTCTCGACACTCGAGACGATCGGTGCCGCTCAGACACTGGTAAGCGACCTCGGCGGCTTCTGCGGGCGCAATCCGCAGGCATGCGGCACGGCGAACGAATTGTTCTCGCAGTTTGGCGCCAAGGCACGCACCGGCGCACGCTACGTCTCGGCCTGGCTCGACAAGACCGCCAGCCAGGACGACGGCAACGCAGGCAGCGACGCGACCGTCGGACAGGACATGCTGCGCACCGGCACCGTGACGCGCTGACGATCGGCCCCCGCAAGCAGTCACGGACAGCATACGCCTGTCGCACCGAGCCTTTCGGCCAGCGTTTTCGTTCGCTATAGAAGGCGAAATGGAAATGTGCCGATGAATGCCTCCACCGACATCAATGCCATCGTCGAGGATTTCGAGTTTCTCGAAGACTGGGACGACCGCTACAAGTACCTGATCGAACTGGGTAACGGCCTCGCCCCGATGAACGAGACCGAGAAGACGCCGCAAAGCAAGGTCCAGGGCTGTGTCAGCCAGGTATGGATCGTCTGCGAGGCCGGCGAAGGCGCAGATCCCGTTCTTCGCTTTCGCGGCGATTCGGACGCCCACATCGTTCGCGGGCTGATCGCGATCACGCTGGCGCTGTTTTCGGGCAAGCATGCCTCGCAGATCGTCGCCACCGACGAAAAGGAGGTGTTCGACCAGTTGCATCTGAGCGAACACATCACACCGCAGCGCTCCAACGGCTTGCGTTCCATGGTGGCGCGCATCAAGTCCGAAGCGACGAGCCGGCTTGCTTAGACCTCACAGACTCGGCCGATAATCGGCGTCGCCCCAGTGCAGAACGGCGCGACTGCGCGCATCGGCGCAAGCCTCCAGCCCATAATGCGTGGCGAGGATCGCCAGCGCGGTTCGCAGCATGAGCTTGGCGGAACGCGGCGGCCAGCGCCGTTCGCGTTCGACCTGTTCGAAGCCTTTGAGAAAGCAGCAGACATCGAGCGAAACGCCGGCAAGTTCCGGCTCAAGGGTTTCAAGCGCCCGCTCGACCCGACGGCGCGCGTCGAGGGCGAAATCGGAGAGCTCGGCCGCGCCGCCATTGCCGCCGGAAACCGGCTTGTCCCAGCTTGCCGACATGCGCGGGCGAAGCCGGCCGCGTTCGAAATCGCTTCTCAGCCTTTCGCCGGCGGTGAACTGTGCTTTCGACAGAAAGGTGCCGCCGTCACGGCCCTTGCGCGCCTGAAGACGGGAGAGCGGAGATTCTCCGTCATTCACGGTGACGTTCTGCGAACCCTGCGGCAATTCGATCTGCCGGGCGGTCAGACCGCCATGCTGGGCGAGATAGCCGGCTTCGGGATGCTGCAAGCGTCTGAGCGCGGCCAGCCCTTCCGGCAACAGGCGTGCCTTTTCGCCGTCCCTGCGGATCAGGCCGGCACGCTCGGCACCGTCGACGAGTTTGGCGGCAAAGGCGACGACGCGTTCGCGATGGTCGATGCGATAGCCTTCCCCAGGGGAGCCCTTCAGCACGGCACAATTGCCGGCTGCTTCCAGCACCTTCAGAAGACGCATCAAATGACGCGTCGTGCGGGCATCTTGACCGGTCGCGGCGCTCATGATCCTGCCAGTGTCCCATGGGCGCGCCTGGTGTCACGGCCAAGCTCCGCAGCGGACATCGAACGCGCCAGATCGACCATTTCCTCCAGACTCGCGATCTGGTCGTCATGCATGGGGTCGTCTCGCAAGTCCTCGATCGTGCGGCAGGCGTGGGAGACCGTGGTGCGGTCGCGTTCGAACATGTCCGCGATGTCGGCATAGGAAATCGAAAGGCTGGTGTGCAGCAGATACATGACGACCTGCCGGGCACGAGCGGCTTCGGCGGTGCCACGACGCGGGGACAGCATTTCCTCCTCGTTGGCCTGCATGGCGCAGGCAACGAGCCTGACGACGAAACGCGCCGCGACACCCTTGGGGCGAACCTTCCAGCCTGTCTGACCTCCCCATTCGAGACTTGCAGCGCCCGCTTCGCAGAAGCCGCCATGCCTCGGGCCTGTCGGCTGCGGAAAACTTTCATCGTGGATTGTCACGCGAACCAGATACGACATTGCAAACGCCCTTCAAGGAATTTTTTCCTAATTATATACTTGACGTACCAGCCAAGATTTCCTACCTTAAGGGCAAGGAGACAGACCGATGTTCGATATCACCAACCCGATCTACACAGACGCAGACAAAGCCCGCGAGCACCTGGAATCCATCCAGTGGCCGAACGGTCCCATCTGCCCGCATTGCGGTAATATCGATCCGGCGCGCATTACGAAGCTTGAGGGCAAGTCCACTCGTCCGGGCGTCTACAAGTGCAAGGAATGCCGCAAGCCGTTCTCTGTCACGGTCGGAACTGTATTCGAGCGCTCGCACATTCCCCTGAACAAGTGGGTTCTGGCCTCGCACCTTCTTGCATCGTCCAAGAAAGGCATGTCCTCGCACCAGCTGCACCGCATGCTTGGCGTCACCTACAAGACTGCGTGGTTCATGACGCACCGCATTCGCGAGGCCATGAAAGAGGACGTGAAGTCATCCGGTCCTATCGGTGGCGAAGGCAAGACCGTCGAAGCCGATGAAACCTACATCGGCAAGCGCGAAACACCGATCAAATCCAAGCAGCGTGGCGACCGTCCTTTCATCAAGAAAGGCAAGTCCGGTTCGACTGCAAAGCGTACCGTTGTCGGTCTGGTCGAGCGTGGCGGGAAAGTCCGCACCTTCCATATCAACCACGCAACGAAAGAGTCAGTCCGCGACGTACTGGTGCGCAACGTCTCCCGCGATACCAACCTCTACACCGACGAGTCCCGCCTCTACACGACTACTGGTGCCGAATATGCCTCGCACCGCACGGTCAAGCATTCGGCCAAGGAATACGCCCGCAAGGAAGGCGATATCGTCGTGCACACCAACACGATTGAAAACGTGTTCTCTGTGTTCAAGCGCGGCATGGTCGGTGTCTATCAGCATTGCGGCGAAGCCCATTTGCACCGCTACCTTGCCGAGTTCGATTTCAGGTACAACCGCCGTGCGGCGCTCAAGATTTCAGACGCAGAACGCGCCGAAGATATCCTGCGTCAAGCAAGAGGCAAGCGCCTCACCTATCGAAGCACTGGTGAAGCCAATCACGCCTAGGCAAAAGGCGAAGCGCATCGCGCGCATTATCAACAGGCTCAAGCGAACATAAGCGGAACGCATGACTCCACCCTGAGTTGGTGACGTGCTATCTTTCGCGGTGATTCGGAACTACCCAGAAATGGGCAGGGCCGCTGGTTGCACAGCGGCCCTGAATCAAACGACCTGCAACGTTGAATTGAGCCTCACACGCAGCAGGTCATCGGATGGTTTGGGGAAATGGTATCCTCCAAAGGCAAGGAAACTGTACCGATTCTCCAGTCATCTGACAAGCGTGTGAGGCCATTGCGAAGCCATAAGGAGCTTTCAAATGGCACAGACTGCACAGATCAAATGCATCAACAAACGCTACCGCGACAATCCGTATGAGCGGATCACGCATGTCGGCGGATACGTCACTTCTCAATGGAAACTCACGCTCGATGACGCGATCGGAAAGATCGAACGTGGAGAGTGGGCGTTCTATGTTGAACGACCCGCTGGAGACACCGTTTGGGTTGAGGTCGCGATCAGCCGTTTCGGGAACAAGTATTTGAAGACCGAGGCTGATGGCGACGAGCCAAACAACCTTCTGAGCCTTCCTGAGTGCCCGTAATCATCGTGTAGGGTGACTTTATGCCGTTCGGATCAAGGGCCCACTCAAGAGCCTGCTGAGCGGCATAAAGCTCATCATGACGATTGGTGCCGTCGATGAGGTTCTGGCGAATGCGGTCAATTTCTCTTTGGATTATGCCCATTCGATTTGTCCTTTTCGGATTTCTTCGGCTTCGGCGGCGTCCTCAGCAATCGCCGCAACACCTCGTCACCCTTTTCCTGGTCGGGCTTTTCCGGCTGATCTTTTTTGGTGTCTGACATGGCGCAGCGTGTTCCCTACGACGAATTCTATGAGGCAGTGGGTCGTGCAAATGGCTCTTGGCAAGCAGTCGAAGAAGGGCTTCGGGACATCTTCACGAGAACTGTCCTCTGCGTGGTCGCAGGTAGCGTTCTCAGAACAGACTCTCGCTCCATCGCAATCATGGGGAACATTTTCTACTCGTCAACAAACATCCGGGGACGGCTAAAAATGATGGACGAGGTTTTGCAGCAGGCGACGGATGACACAGACATCCACAAAGAATGGACTGCCATCCAAAACAAAATTACTCACTACTATAAGCGGCGCAACACACTTGCCCATGGCATGGTATGGGGCAGCAACGGAGAGGCCAGCATGATTATGGCATCCCCTTTCAACATCAACTCCCGAAGGTCGCTCAACTACGCCCAAGTCAGCGCGTGCACCAAGTCCTTCAAGAAGCTGTCAATTCGCACGCATGATTTGGCGATTCTCATCAACAAACGTCTCGCCCGTCCACCCATAGAGCAGCAGCAATGATTTTTCTGATCAAAGATCGATCCGCAATGCCGGGATAATCCAAGACACCCGAAGCACGCAGAACACGTAGTCCCGCTTCCTCCATCCTGTCAGTAACCCTGATTGCCGGCCTGTCACGCCCTTCGGCGTTTACCACGCCCATTTTGGTACCTCAAGTATATAATTAGGAATTTTTTCCTATTCTGATCAAGACTGGGGCGCGGGGACAAGCATCCAGGCGGAAAAAACCAATGATTGTGTATTTTTGAGTTAATTCAACCTATTAGTGCATTTTAATCGGGAACGGCGAGAAATCCAATTCACGTTCCCGCCGACACGCAAACACTCCGGCCATCGAAACGGAGGACCTGCGATGTCGGAAAAACGGAACGGCAAGAGCTGCGGAGACCCGGATAACCTGCTTCACCGGGCGCGCTGTATCGTGCGGCAGCGGATCGCCCGCGCGTCATCCGCCGGACAATTGCAGGCCATCGTCTACGCGACGACAGGCGAATTGCTTGAATTTGGAGTGCCCGACGATCTTCGCCGAGTGCCGCGCGACCTTTCGGAACGCGTGACGGCAAAACTGGAACGTGCGCTGGCGCGTGAAAGGGGCAGAGCCAGATCGGGCCATCGAAGCTACGATTTCAACCGACATCTCGCCCTTCACCAAGCATTGCTGGCGCTCAGGGAAACAGCTGCCAGCCAGCGCAATTAAAAGGACCGGAAAATGAAAAGCCGGCCTGAAAGGCCGGCTTTGTCTGCTGGTGCAAGAACCAGAAACTTATTTGCGCTTGGCGCCCTTCTTGCGGCCAAGACCCATGTCGCGGGCCAGCTTGGAACGGGCAGCGGCATAGGAAGGCGCGACCATCGGATAATCCGCAGGCAGGCCCCACTTCTCGCGGTATTCTTCCGGCGAAAGATCGTAATGGGTGCGCAGATGCCGCTTGAGCGACTTGAATTTCTTGCCGTCTTCGAGACAGACGATGTGGTCCTCGAACACCGATTTCTTCGGCGGTACAGCGGGCTTCGGCTTTTCTGCCGGCGCAGCAACGGGGCCAGACTGAAGCCTGGAGAGCGCGCTGTGTACTTCGCCAATGAGGCCGGGAAGATCTACCGTGGAAACGGGATTGTTGCTGACATAGGCCGAAACTACATCGGCGGTCAGCTCGACTAGTACGGTCCCATCTCCATTTTGTGGGTTTTCGATATTTTCCATTTTTCTTTCCAGATATTTTGTATTCCGATGGCGTCGCCAGACACCAGCTTGCTTGGAAATCTTATTATTGGTTCCGTCGCAAACTACGACAGAATCGCCTTCTGATATCGCCTTGAAAGATTCAAAGTCAAGTATAATCGAGACTCACATCAATTAATCTTGCCCAATCTCTACTATCTTTAATATTTGCACCATGCATACAAGAGAGAGCTTTGATCAAAATAACACGCAGAAGCTGTATTCGCGAGAATAAATCGATTCCGAGAAAACTGGAGCACCTCACGGCAACTCAATCGATTTAGTCGTGTTCTGCCATTTCATCGGTAACCGACTTGCCCCAAAGGCGATAACCGACGGCGTAGGCCGCCTTGGCAAGCAGATGCGCCGAAACCGGCGCCGTGAGGATGAAGAAGACAACGCCCGCCAGCGCCCGTGTGGCAGTCGCCAGATCGTCGGCAACAAAGGCCAGCGCGATCATCATCAATCCCGATCCCATCGTACCCGCCTTGGAGGCGGCATGCATGCGCGAATAGACGTCGGGCAGACGGACAATGCCGATAGCGGCGGCCAGCGCGAAGACCGAACCGACGATGATCAGGCAACCGGCGAAATAGGTGGCGAGGATCATTGCGTGCGCTCCCTGTCTTCGAGACGATCCTCGTCGGTCATGCCACGTTCGAGAACGAAGCGGGCAAACGCGATGGTGGCAAGGAAACCGACCAGCCCGAGCGCGATGGCGATGTCGAGGTAGAGCGAGAAGCCGGTCTTCACGCCGATAACCGCGATATAGCCGATGGCGACGGCAACAAGCGTATCGAGCGCCAGAATGCGGTCGGGCAGGGTCGGTCCGACGACGACACGCCATACCGTCGCCAGCAGCGCCACGGTGAGCAGGCCGAGCGACAACAGGACGGCGAAATTCAGAAATGCTTCGGCAGACATCATCGGAACGCCTCCATGATCTTCCGCTCGAAGCCGCTGGCGATGTCCTGCTTGGTGCCGTCGGGATCGGAGGCATCGATCGCGTGCACGAAGAGAAAACGCCGGTCGTGCGAAACGTCGACCGAGAGAGTACCCGGTGTCAGCGTTATCAGGTTGGCGAGGAGCGTGATCTCGAAATCGCGGTCGACCTTGAGCGGATAGGCGATAATGCCGGGCTTGACGTTCATTTTGGGGCGGCAGACCATTATCAGCACCTTGATCGCCGACATCGCCAGTTCATAGAGAAACAGCAGCGCCAGCGAGATGATCTTGCGCGCGCGATCGATGTAGCCGCCGGTGCCGACCTGCTCGCGGATCAGCCACAGCGCGAACATGCCGAGCACGAAACCGAAGGCCAGGTTGAGTTCGGAGAACGAGCCGGATACCGCCGCCCAGGCGAGCGCCAGAAGCACATTGATGAAAAAGAGGATCATCGCGTTTCTCCGAATACCGATCCGATATAGGCGTCGGGAGCAATGAGTCCGCTTGCACCCTCAAGCGCGAAGACCGCAAGCGGCTGGGGATACAGACCCAGGAACAGAACCAGCGCCACCAGAACGGCAAATGGAGTGTAGGTAGCGAGTGCCGGGCGGCCATCGAGCGACTCGATCTTCCAGCTCTCGGCGCCGTCGCGAACGCCCTCCGGCCCGCCGCGCCAGAACGCGTAGAGCCAAAGCCGGCCGACCGCCAGACTGGTCAGCAGGCCGGTGACGAGGATGGCCGCGGCCAGCCAGGTGCTCCCCGCCGCAATCGCGGCCTTGACCAGGACCAGTTTCGGCCAGAACCCGGAGAGTGGCGGCATGCCCGCCACCGCCAGCGCCAAAACGAGAAAACCGGCAGCGAACCATGGCGAGGCGGCGTAGTAGCCGCCAAGTTCGCGCATGTCGAAGGAGCCGGCGCGGCGGCCGATAATGCCAGCGGCGAGGTAGAGCGCCGCCATGACGACCATGGAATGGACGGCATAGACGATGGCGCCCATCAGGCCCTGGCTGTCGCCGAGCGCGATGCCGGCGAGCATGGAGCCAATGCCGGAGACGACGAGGAAGCCGAGCAGGCGGCGGATGTCGGATTGGGCCAGCGCACCCAGTACGCCGAACAGCATGGTGGCGGCGGCCATCCAGCCGATCCAGCCGGCGAGAAGCCCGTGCTGGGCAGCGAAGATCATCACCACGATACGCAGGATCGCGTAGACGCCGACCTTGGTCAGCAGGCCAGCGAACAGCGCCGATACCACGATGCGGGGTGTGTGATAGGAGGCCGGCAGCCAGGCATTCAACGGAAAGGCGGCCGCCTTCATGGCGAAAGCGAACAGGTAAAGCACGACGATGGTGCGCACCGGCGCATCGGCCGGCGGCGTAGCGGCCATGCGCGTGATGTCGGCCATGTTGAGCGTGCCGAAAGCCCCGTAGAGATAACCAGTTGCAATCAGGAACAGCGTCGTGCCGATGAGGTTCAGGAAGGCATATTTGATCGCGCCGTCGAGCTGCGCCTTCTCCGAGCCGAGCACGATCAGCCCGAAGGACGAGATCAGCAACACCTCGAACCAGACATAGAGATTGAAGACGTCGCCGGTAAGAAAGGCGCCGTTGACGCCCGCCATCATCAGCATCAGGAAGGGATAGAACCCGTAACGCGTTCGCGGGGCGTCTACGTCGACCACCGAATACAACCCGCACATGAGCGCGACAAACGTACCTGCCAGCGACAGCACAACGCCGGTGATATCCACCGAAAAGGAAATGCCGAAGGGCGGCAGCCAGCGGCCCATAGTCATGGTTTGCGGCCCGGCCTCGGCAACGTGCAGCAGCAAGGCGGTCTCGATGACGAACATGAACGCCAGGGCCAGATTCGCCATCACCGCCTGTCGCACCGAGGTGTAGCGCAGCATCAACAGGATCGCGCCAAACATGATCGGCAACACGACAGGCGCGATGATGAGCCAGTCGGCCGCGGTCATCGGTGTCGTGATCATCGCGTGCGTGATATCGGCGCTATGTCCGGACTCGGCTGCCATGGTCTGCGGATTACCTCGTCATTCCCTGTTCAAAACGCCTTTCGGCGGCCCTGTTCAAAACGCCTGTCGGCGGCCCTGTTCGAAACGCCTTTCGGCGGACCTGTTCAATAACCCTGCGGCGGCGGCGCCTCGCCCGACGGTTCGGCAAAACGCATTTCCTCGGTGTCGTCCGTGCCAAGCTGCTGATAGGCGCGATAGCTCAGCACCAGCAGGAAGGCGAAGAAGGAGAACGAGATGACGATCGCGGTCAAGATCAGCGCCTGCGGCAACGGATTGGCGGTCGCATAGTTGGGCACCTCGAAGCCCTCGGTAATGATCGGCGGCACCTCGCGGGTCAGGCGTCCTGCCGTGAAGATCAGCAGATTGACGCCATTGCCCAGCAACACCGCCCCCAGCAACATGCGGATGACGTGCTTCGAGAGCAGCAGATAGATGCTGGCCGTGAAGAAGGAGGCGACGAGAAAGACGAGTGCGGCTTCCATCAGTCACGCTCCCTTTCCTCAAGCGCCAGGGCGATCGAGGTGATCGCACCGACAACGACCAGATAGACACCGATGTCGAAGACCATCGGGGTCGAAAGCGCCAGCTCGACAGCGCCGATTTTGGGAAAGACCCAAAGGCCGGTCAGGTAAGGAACCCGTTCGGCAATCGACGGCAAGCCCGAACAGGCGGCAAGCAGCAGGCCGCAACCGGCAATCGACATGGGGTGGAAGAAAAGCGCGCGGCGCACCGGTTGCACGCCGCAGGCGATGCCGTAGATGGCGAAGGCGGATGCCGCGATCAGGCCGCCGATGAAACCGCCACCGGGCTCATTGTGGCCGCGCAGCAGCACGAAGATCGAGAACAGCACCATCAGGCTGGTGAAATAGGGGGCGACCGTGCGGAAGATGACCGTGTTCATTGCGCTTCAGCCTCCTTCGTTGCCCTGGCATGGGCATCGGTGGTCGACGCCTCGACGGAATCCACGCCCGGCTCCGGGCGCTGCCGGATGCGGATCAGCGCGACGATCGCCAGACCGGCCACCATGACGACGCTGATCTCGCCCAGCGTGTCGAGGCCACGGAAGTCGACGATGATGACGT
>JAGRLL010000226.1 GCA_020441855.1 Nitratireductor sp. | reverse complement strand
TTGGACTTGCCGCAGCCATTGGGACCGACCACGCCGGTCAGCCCGTCCTCGATGAGGAACTCTACCGGCTCGACGAAGGATTTGAAGCCGAGGAGGCGCAGCTTGGTGAACTTCACCGGCGCTCCTCCCGCTCAGGGCAGGCAAATCCGGCATCAACGCCCAAAACGGCGCGGGAAACCCCGCGTCCGTTCAGCCGGCCAAGACCGGATCCGTCAAAGGTGCTTGTCGATGTATTTCGACATATCCTCGACGGACAATGCTCCAGATACTTTTTCGCCATTGATGAAGAAGGTGGGGGTTGAATCCACCTTGTAATCCTTCGTCGCCTTTTCCCTGACGGCCATCACATTGTCCAGCACCTGCTGGTTTTTCAAGCACGCCTCGAACGACTCTTGTGTAAAACCGGCGAGCTTGACGATCTGCAGCAGCGGCGGCCTGGGATCCTGCGCCGTCGCCCAGACGTCCTGCTGCTTGAACATCACGTCGATCAGCGGGAAATATTGCTCCTTCGGGGCGCAGCGGGCCAGCATGAACGCAGCCGCGGCGCGCGGGTCGAACGGGAATTCGCGGAAGATCAGCCGCGCCTTGCCGGTGTCGATGTACTTTTCCTTCAGGCCCGGAAGGGTCGTCTCGTGGAAATGGGCGCAATGCGGGCAGGTCATCGAGGCGTATTCGACAATGGTGACCGGCGCGTCGTCGGAACCCAATTGCATGTCGGGCAGCGCCTGAGGCACCAGCAAATCGCCGGCCGAAAGCGCAAGAGCCGGCGTCACTGCGACCGGCGCGGCAATCGCGGCCACCGCCAGCGTGCTGGCGCCCATCCATTTCAACACAAGACGTCGGTCGGTCATCATGCTCACCATACTCCCTACTTCCTTTGTCCAGCGGCTCGAATGGCTGTCCGGCAGCTCAGGCCGCCAGACGACGAATCGAGAAATCCACCGTTTCGATCAGCGTCATAGCGCAGAACTCAGCGAGTTTCAGCCCTGCATGCGCGCAGCCGAATCAACTCATCGTTAGAGAGCAATAGTGACGGGAAACTGAACCCGGCATGAATGTTGACTACCGGGAGGCCCCGAAAACGCCGCGTCCGAGCCTTTCGAGCCGCTTTCGCAGTTCCTCGTCCTCGATGCCGGCCACGATCGACTCGATGCGGGCCTGCGCCTTCGGGCCAGGTTGGGGCGCCTGCCGGCGGACCTGTGCGGCATGGCGCGTGACCGGTTTCTGCACGATGCGGATACGTGCGATGGCGCGGAAGCCGAAAAAGGCGTTGACCCGCTCGACGCACTGATCGAGCTCATGCTGGAACAGCACGGCGCGCGCACCGTCGCAGGCCACGACCAGTGCGCCCGGTTCGAACGGATCATCCTCATGGGCCCGGCGCGGCCAGACGATCTTCTCCGGCCTTGTATAGTCGCCATGGGGCGCTCCGACGATGTCGGGCCAGGCGGCGACGAGATCGAGATTCATGCCGGCGCGGCGCGCGATGACGGGTTCCAGCACCTTGCCGGCCAGTTCCGACACGGCGACTGCGCCGCGTCTTCGCCCTTTCGAACCGCCTTCTCCTGTGGTCATCGAAATCAGACCCTTGATTTTACCTTCGGCCTGGCAACCCTGTCGGCCATGCGAAGCAACGACCGACCCCGCCCGCCAGCCATGCCGCAAACCGGAAAACCGGATGCCGCCGCGCTGCTCGACTGGTACGACCGTCACGCGCGCGTGCTGCCCTGGCGCATCGCTCCGAAACAGAGCCGTTCGGGCAAGCGTCCCGACCCATACCATGTCTGGTTGTCGGAAGTCATGCTACAGCAGACGCAGGTCGCCACCGTGCGCGACTATTTCCACGCTTTCGTGACACGCTGGCCGAACGTGCGCGACCTTGCGCTGGCGCCGGAGGAAGACTTGCTGAAAGCCTGGGCGGGCCTTGGTTATTATCGGCGCGCTCGCAATCTGAAGCGCTGCGCCGAGACCGTCTGGCACGAGCATGACGGACATTTCCCCGGCAATGCGGCCGCGCTACGTGAACTGCCCGGCATCGGCGACTATACCAGCGCCGCCATCGCGGCCATCGCCTTCGGCGAAGCCAGGCCAGTGGTCGACGGCAATGTGGAACGCGTCGTCAGCCGGCTTCATGCGATCGGCACGCCGCCACGGCTTGCCAAGCCTGAAATCCGCGCGTTTGTCGAAGCGATGCTCCCGGCCGAGCGGCCCGGCGATTTCGCGCAGGCCATGATGGATCTGGGCGCGACGATCTGCACGCCGAAGAAACCGTCCTGCCTGCTCTGTCCCCTCGCCGGAGCATGCGACGCCCATGTGCGCGGCGAGGAAGAAGCCTATCCGGTGCGCGAGAAGAAAAGACCGAAACCATCCCGGCGCGGCGCGGCCTTCGTCGCAACCGATGCAAGCGGCGCGGTCTTGCTGCGGCAACGCGGCGAAACCGGTCTTCTCGCCGGCATGAGCGAGGTGCCGACCAGCGGCTGGACCGCCTCCAGGGACGGCGAAACCGGACCGCAAGCCGCACCCTTCGATGCGACCGGCTATGGCGCGGAGTGGCGCGAGGCCGGCAGGGTCAGCCACGTCTTCACGCATTTCGCACTCGACCTTACCGTCTGGCACTGCCGCGTCGAGGAACGTCCGCCGGTCGGCGGCTGGTGGTCACCGCCCGGCGAACTCGCCGGCGAAGCACTTCCCACTGTCATGAAAAAGGCAATCGAGGTGGCTATGCCAAACGCCACCAGGAAGCGTATCCAGTCGACACCAAGCTGAACCGCAGATTCTCCCGGAACCGACCGCCCATGAGCGAAATCCGCCACATCGTCTTCGACATCGGCAGGGTGCTGCTGCACTACGACCCCGAACTGCCCTATACGCGGCTCATCCCGGAGGCGCAGAAGCGGCACTGGTTCCTCGGCAATATCTGCACGCCCGAGTGGAACATCGAACAGGATCGGGGCCGGGGCTGGAACGAAGCAGAGGCGCTGCTGATCGCGGAGCATCCCGAGCACGAGGACAACATCCGGGCCTTTCGCGGACGCTGGCACGAGATGGTGCCGCATGCCTACGAGGATGTTGTCGAGATCATGGAAGGCCTGATCGTCGGCGGACACGACGTGACCATGTTGACCAATTTCGCCTCCGACACCTTTGCGGAAGCGCGCGAGCGGTTCGCCTTCCTGAAAAAACCGCGCGGTGTGACCGTCTCGGGCGAGGTGCGTCTTCTGAAACCGCAGCGCGAGATCTATGACCACCACGTCTCAAGTTTCGGCCTCGACCCAGCCGCAACCTTGTTCATCGACGACAGCGAGAAAAACGTCGACGGCGCCAAGGCGGCAGGCTGGCAGGCGTTGCACTTCAGGGACGCGGCGACGCTCGCCAGCGATCTGGCAAGGCTGGGGGTGGCGGTGTGAACGCCTGTTTCAACATTTTCTTATTATTGGAATCTGTTTAAGCTTTTGATTTCCAACTATAATTTCTGTTTCAACAGAAAGTTCGTTTTCCGATCTCAACTGTTGAAATTGTTATGATTGAAGAACTGAATGGCGACCAGCGCCGTGAAAAGGTGAATTCCGACCAACGCTAAGCGGCCTGGCGCACGCAGCGAAAGCGGGTGCGGTGTTTTCGCGGCTCGCTCGTTTGGCAAACCGTCAAAGGCGAGACCTATCTCGTTCGCAGCTATTACGACCAGCGCGGAATCCGGCGACAGAAATCCGAGGGCAAACGCACGCCCGAAACCAAAAAAATGAAAACGGACTGGGAGCAGGCCCGCGTCGCGACGAAGGAACGCTACGAGGCAATCGATACCGTCATGGCAAGGCAGGCGGCGATCGCAGCCAGGCGCAAGTCGTTGCGCAATTGACCACTCAATTCCTCGCACATCTGCCTTATGAGGCGGAGCAATTGCGCATGCTGCCGCGGGAAATTTTCGAGGATGCAAAAAGCCTGTTCGAGGCGGCACCATCCGATCCTACCCTGCGACGACAAAAAAACGCCCGGACCTTGGCCCGGGCGTTTCTGCGTTCGGCCGCCTGACTGGAGACGTGCGGCTCGGACGGCGAAGTGGTTCAGGCTCCTGCCGTCATGATCTCTTCGCGATAGGTCTTTCTGAATTCGTCGATCGAGGTCAGCGCGCCCTTCTCCTCGATGTGCCAGAAGGTCCAGCCATTGCAGGCGTCCTGGCCCTGTACGAGCGCGCCGAGCTTGTGGATCGAACCGGATTTGCCCTCGCCTTCCAGCGAACCGTCGAGGCGCACCGTGGCGCGCCAGCGCCGCCTGGCGTCGGTCAGCACCGCACCGGCGGAGACAAGGCCCGCCTCGACCAGCGCACCGAAGGCGACACGCGGTTCTGCGCGCTTGCCGGTGGTTACCGCGAGCACCGGACCGTCGATGCGCTCGACTTCGGCGATGCGTTTCGTGGCCGCGTCGATGTAGGCCTGTTCGCGCTCGATGCCGACGAAATGGCGGCCGAGCTTCTTGGCGACCGCGCCGGTGGTGCCGGAACCGAAGAAGGGATCCAGCACGACGTCGCCGGGTTTGGTCGAACTCATGAGGATGCGGTGCAGCAGCGCCTCGGGCTTCTGGGTCGGATGGACCTTCGCGCCGTCCTCGCCTTTCAACCGTTCCGCACCCGTGCAGATCGGGAACAGCCAGTCGGAGCGCATCTGCACCTCGTCATTGGCCATCTTCATCGCATCGTAATTGAAGGTGTAACCCTTGGCGTTCTGGCTGCGAGAAGCCCAGATCAGCGTTTCGTGGGCGTTGGCGAAGCGCCGGCCCCGGAAATTCGGCATCGGATTGGTCTTGCGCCAGATGATGTCGTTCAGGACCCAGAACCCCAGATCCTGCAGCACCGTGCCGACGCGGAAGATGTTGTGATAGGAGCCGATGACCCAGATCGTGCCGCTCGGCTTCAGGACGCGGCGGGCGGCCAGCATCCAGGCGCGGGTGAAGTCGTCATATGCGGCGAAATCGGAGAACTTGTCCCAGTCGTCGTCGACGGCGTCGACCTTCGACTGATCGGGCCGGGTCAGTTCGCCGTCGAGCTGGAGGTTGTAGGGCGGGTCGGCGAAAATGACGTCGACGGAATGCTCGGGCAATGCCTCGAGCGCGGCGACGCAATCGCCCTTGATGATGGAATCACGCCAGGCCGGCGCGGCCGAATGACCCTTGGATGGGCGCAGTTCCGCCAGACTCAACACACTCATGGCACACCATTTACGCTACACTTGAACTGTCGCGTATGGTTACCGAACAGGGTTAAGGAAGCGTTGCCGGGAAACAAAAGCCGGCAGAAGTATTGCTGCGCGCCGATTTCAGGCGTCGATGGAACGCGCGAGTGTGCGTGAAATCACGGTCATTGGCTGACCCGATTCCTCCGCCCAGCCGTTGAAGGCCTGTTGAACGGCGGCAAGCGCCTTCTTCGAGGTCGCCGGCTTTTCGATGACGCCCTCGCGGATCAAGGCAGCGGTAACGTCCTTCGACAGGATGAAGCTGTCCTTGCCCATGAAGCGCAGGAAGTACTGACCGGTTGCCCCGCCAAGGCGCGAACCGCCATCGGCAAGCGCATCGAGCAGTCCGACCTGATCGGTAACCGGCCACTCGCCGAGCCAGCGGCCAACGCCGCCATGTTTCGCCGAGACACCGGCGAAGAAGCGGGCATTGGCCGGCACCGTGGCGATCTTGGCGCCATTCCTGACGATGCGCTTGTCGGAAACCAGCGCGGCGATGTCGTCGTCGTTCGACAAGACCCAGCGGCCAAGATCGAAGCCTTCGAAGGCGGCCTCGAAGCCATCCCACTTGTTGTCGATGACCTTCCAGTTGAAACCGGACTGGAAGATGCACCGCGTCGCCATGGAAAGATACCGGTCGTCGGGGATGGCGGCGAGTTCGGCCGGTGATTTCGGCGCCGCAAGTGTGGAATTGCCCTGTGGCGCGGCATCGCCGTGTCGTTGACGGGCGATCTCCGCGATTTCCCCGAATGTGCGCATCGGCCTGCTTCCCTGTGCTTTCGAAGGCCGATCATCGGCCTTTGGGCGGGCAAAGCAAGCACAAGTTCAAACGCCGTGCGCCGCGGCGCTCAGTTCACCGGCTTGAGATTGCCGGTTGCCGGAACGGCGTTCGGCAAGTCGACCCGCAATTCGTCGAAGCCGGCATAGATGATGATGTTGCGCTCACTCGGCCGGGGGATCGAAATGTTGTTGTCGACATAGGAAAACAGCCCGTTCGAGAAACCGGGTTTGATCTCCGCGCCGACATCGTGCAATTGCGAATAGAGCACGGCGTCGCTCTGCGTCGCGGCGACCCGGATCGGCAGCGCGAAACTGCCCGTCTCACCGGCGGGACCCGACACGATCCGGCCGGCAATGCCGACGCGTATGTTCAGCATGTCGCCTTCGTAATTGCACTCGCGCACCACCTCGGTGATCGTGGCCCTGAAACGCAGCTTTTTCGGCGCTTCGGGATCGTCCTTCTTCATCTTGGCGGGATAGGCGTCATAGGTCTGCGTACCGGCGCGCATGATGATCTTGGGGCAATAACCCCGGATATCCTCGAAGGAATCGACCTTGGACTTGTTGTTGCCCGCCTGCATCGGGTCGAGCGTCTGCTCCACCCGGTTGCCACCGGCGGAATTGCATGCGGCCAGCGCCAGCATTGCCGCAAGAAGCGGCCCTTTGCGGATCGGGCCCCACGCCGCAAACCGATTGGGCATTACCTTCATTCCCCTGTCTTCATGCCAAAAGCCGAGGCTCTATAGCAGGAGCCGCGCACTAATGCGAATAGCCCGGCGAATAGGGGCCAATTGCGCAACAATTATGGAAATCGCCGGCAAAGCAGGCTACACCGCGCTCGCAACGCCGGCATCGGAGTGCGGGCGTCAAACCGGGGATTTGCAGTGAAGTATATCAGCAGCAGGGGCAGCGCTCCCGTTCTAGGTTTTCGCGATGTCCTGCTGGCCGGGCTTGCGCGCGACGGCGGCCTGTACCTGCCGGAAGAATGGCCACATTTGTCGGCAGCGCAAATCCGCTCCCTGGCGGGCAAACCCTATGGCGAGGTGGCCAAAAGCGTGCTCTCGCCCTTCGTCGAAGGCGAGATATCGCCCGCCGATTTCGGCGCCATGGTGGACGAGGCCTACGCCACCTTCCGCCACCGCGCGGTGACGCCGCTCGTCCAGACCGGCGCCAATGACTGGCTGCTGGAACTGTTTCACGGTCCTACGCTCGCCTTCAAGGACGTGGCGATGCAATTGCTCGCGCGGCTGATGGACCACGTCCTGGCCGAGCGCGGACAGCGCGCAACGATCGTCGGGGCAACCTCCGGCGACACTGGCGGGGCGGCGATCGAGGCGTTCCGGGGCCGCGAAAACACCGACATCTTCATCCTGTTCCCGCGCGGCAAGGTGTCGCCGGTGCAGCAGCGGCAAATGACGACGGTCGGTGACGCCAATGTCCACGCTCTGGCGGTGGAAGGAACGTTCGACGACTGCCAGGCGCTGGTCAAGGCGATGTTCAACGATCACGCCTTCCGCGACCGTACGGGCCTTTCGGGCGTCAACTCGATCAACTGGGCGCGCATCATGGCCCAGATCGTCTATTATTTTACCGCCGCGACCGGGCTCGGCGCGCCGGACCGCGAAATCTCGTTCACGGTGCCAACGGGCAATTTCGGCGACATTTTCGCCGGCTATGCGGCCAAGCGCATGGGGCTGCCGATCAAGCAACTCGTCATCGCCACCAACGAAAACGATATCCTGGCGCGCACGCTTTCGACCGGCCGCTACGAGATGGCCGGCGTCAGGGCCACCACCTCGCCGTCGATGGATATCCAGATTTCCTCCAATTTCGAACGGCTGGTCTTCGAGGCGACGGGTCGCGACGCGGCCACAGTGGTGCGGCTGATGGACGGGCTTAAACAATCCGGCGCCTTCACCCTTCCACAGGAAGCGCTCGACGCGATACGGCGCGACTTCGCCGCGGCCGGCACCGACGAACAGGCTTGTGCGGCCCAGATCGCCGCCCTGCTGGCCGACAACGGCTATCTGATGGACCCGCACACCTCTATCGGCGTCGATGTCGCGAGTCGCCTTCGCGGCGAGGAGGCGATGGTGACGCTGTCCACCGCGCATCCGGCAAAATTCCCGGACGCGGTGGAGGCTGCCTGCGGCGTGCGTCCGCACCTGCCCGAATGGCTTGGCGACCTGATGGCGCGCGAGGAAAGCTACGAGATCGTTCCCAACGATCTGGGGCAACTGGAAGCCTACATCTTAGCCAGGGTACGGACCTGAACGTCGGCGCTAACCATCATTCCGGCAAATCCGCATCGCCATCGGACATTGCCGTAAAACGGGAATGACTCGAACGTCATCCCTCTGTAATATGGCACGATGCGTGTTCAAGTATCGAAGCTCGCCAACGGTCTGACCGTCGTGAGCGAGGAGATGCCGCATCTCGAAAGTGCGGCACTGGGAGTGTGGGTCAAGGCGGGAGCGCGTCACGAGCGGCGAGAGCAGCACGGCGTAGCGCATTTGCTCGAACACATGGCCTTCAAGGGCACTGCGCGCCGCTCGGCGGCGCGCATCGCGGAAGAAATCGAGAATGTGGGCGGCGAGGTGAACGCGGCGACCAGCGTCGAGACCACCGCCTATTACGCCAGGGTCATGAAGGAGGACGTGCCGCTGGCCGTCGACATCCTGCACGACATCCTGGCGCACTCGACCTTCGATACCGGCGAACTCAAGCGCGAACAGCACGTTATCCTGCAGGAGATCGGCGCGGCGAACGACACGCCCGACGACATGGTCTTCGACCTGTTCCAGGACACCGCCTTCGCCGGACAGCCCATCGGCCGCCCGATCCTGGGTACGCCCGAAACCGTTTCCGGGTTCGGACCGGACGATTTGCGCGACTATCTGTCGGCGCATTACCGCGGGCCCAACATGGTGCTTTCGGCCGCAGGCGCGATCAATCATGAAGCGCTGGTTGCCCAGGCGAGCGAATTGTTCGCGGACTTCGCCGACGATGCGCCGCCACCGCCGCAGCGCGCGTTCTACAGCGGCGGCGAAACCGCTGTTCAGCGCGAATTCCAGGAAGCGCAATTGCTGCTCGGCTTCGAGGGGCGCGCCTACCACGCCCGCGATTTCTACGCCTCGCAATTGCTGGCCACCGTGCTCGGCGGCGGCATGTCCTCGCGGCTGTTCCAGGAAGTGCGCGAAAAGCGCGGCCTGTGCTACTCGATCTATGCCTTCCATTGGGGTTTCGCCGACACCGGCACATTCGGCATCCATGCCGCAACGGGCGAGGAAGACCTCAAGGAACTGATGCCCGTCATCATCGACGAACTCAAACGCGCCAGCGAGACGATCAGCGACGCGGAAGTCGACCGGGCGCGCGCGCAGATCCGGTCCAGCCTGATGATGAGCATGGAAAGCCCGGCCGCGAGGGCCGGCCAGATCGCACGGCAGATCTTGCTGTTTGGACGGCCTATTCCCAATGAGGAATTGACCGAACGCCTTGCGGCGATCTCGACGAAGAGACTGTGCGACCTAGCCGGCCGCACCTTCCACCAGTGCAATCCGACGCTGGCGGCCGTCGGCCCGCTATCCGGCATCATGCGCCAGGAAGCAATCGCCGAGCGGTTGGGCTATCGCGCAGCCACCGCAGCGGAGTAGTTCACAAGATGCGGCTGCGACTCTTCAATGCATCCGCCCTTTCGTCAGCCCCGATCAGGGGAAACGGCCTGGTCCTGCGACTGCCGGAACCGGGCGACTACCCGGCATGGCGGCACTTGCGCGAGGAGAGCACCTCTTTCCTGCGGCCATGGGAACCGCGCTGGCCGACCGACGACCTGACCCGCACGGGGTTTCGGCGCAGGCTCATGCGCTACCGCCGCGACGCAGCCGAGAACAGCGGCTTCACCTACTTCCTTTTCGACGCCATCAGCGGCGAACTGCTAGGGGGGCTGAGCCTTTCCAACATCAGGATGGGAGCGGCGCGTTCGTGTTCGCTCGGCTACTGGATGGGCGAGCGTTACGCCGGGCTCGGCTACATGCGCAAGGCGGTGACCGCCGTGCTGCCACATGCCTTTGGCACGCTGGGCCTGGAACGCATCGAAGCCGGATGCATTCCCGGCAACATGCGTTCGATCCGGCTTCTGGAGGGGCTTGGCTTCCAGCAGGAAGGAACCATGCGCGGCTATCTGGAGATCGACGGACGGCGTCAGGATCACATCCTTTTCGCCATTCTTCGCCAGGATTTCGAAATGTCGGCGCAGAACGCCATTCGCCCCAAAGCCGCCGGTATCGGTGCGTAGACCCTTCACGTCGCGAACGCCAGGCCGGGGGCGTTACCCGACGGGCGCAACGGGTCGACGACGCAATGAAGATGTCCGATTCCGTTACGTAAACGCTTGTTCCGGCGAGCTAACCGTGTTTTCGGGCAACGGTGAAATACAGCCAAATACGCTGGATAATCATGCGCTTTCGTGTTCTAACCCGACAGCCTTCAACTTGAACAGAATGGTCTGATCCGCTGAGATCGCAGCTGCGAAAAAACCTCTTCCCGGCCTTGCTGCTTTGCTTGCTTACGGTCAGCGGAGCGGTTGCTTTTGTGTCCAGCGCGGCCGCACTGGAGCCTGTCAGCGTATCGCGCGACGATCCGGCGATCGACCTGACCGCGGCGGTCGAACTTTATTCGGAACGCTCCGAAAGCCTGAAGGTGTCGACCGCGCCGGACCATGACGGCATCGTGCGCCGCGTGGAAGTGCGCGCCAAGAACCCCGACGAAGTCACAAGCTGGGCCGTTTTCGCGCTCGTCAACAATACCAACGAGCAGATCGACCGCCTGATCGTGGCGCCGCATTACCAGTTGGTCAATTCAGGCGTATTCTGGCCCGATCTCGATTCCTCGCGCATTGCCGCGATCACGCCGAGCGAAGGCTTTTCGCTGGAGCCTGCCGAAGACCGCGAGGCCGATTCCTTCCTGGTCACGCTCGATCCCGGCGCCGTCGTAACCTTCGTCGCGGAACTGCGCTCGCCACTCCTGCCCCGGCTCTATCTGTGGGACCCGGAAGCCTACAAGGACACCGTCAATTCCTATACGCTGTATCGCGGCATCGTGCTCGGCATTTCCGGCCTGCTGGCGGTGTTCCTGACCATCCTGTTCGTGGTCAAGGGATCGGCCGTCTTTCCGGCCACGGCAGCACTCGCCTGGGGCGTTCTCGCCTATGTGTGCGTCGATTTCGGCTTCTGGGACCGGGTGATCTCGATCACCACCTCGAACCTGCCGATCTGGCGCGCCGGCACCGAAGTCTTTCTCGCCGCCGCGCTTATCATCTTCCTCTACGCCTATCTGAACCTCAATCGCTGGCACACGCACTTTTCCACCGTGGCCATGGCCTGGCTGCTGTCGCTCGTCGTCCTCGTCGGCGTCAGCGTGGCATTGCCCGAGGTGGCGTCCGGCATCGCGCGCCTGTCGTTCGCGCTGACCGGGATCGTCGGCGCGGGACTGATCCTCTACCTGGCGTGGCATGGCTACGACCGGGCCGTGATGCTGATCCCGACCTGGATATTGATGCTCACCTGGCTGTTCGGCGCATGGATGACGATCACGGGGCAGATGTCCAACGACATCATCCAGCCGGCGCTTTCGGGCGGACTGGTGCTGCTCGTCATGCTGCTCGGCTTCACCGTGATGCAGCACGCCTTTGCCGGCGGAGCGCTGGCGGAGGGTCTCGTCAGCGATGTCGAGCGACAGGCGCTGGCGCTGACAGGGTCGGGCTACATCGTCTGGGACTGGGACGTCACGCGCGACATCATCCACACCGGCCCGGAAGCCGCACAGATACTCGGCCTGGGAGAACGGGCGCTGAACGGGCCGGCGCGCAACTGGATGAACGTGCTGCACCCCAACGATCGCGACCGATTCCGCATCACGCTGGACGCCATCATCGAACACCGGCGCGGCCGCATTTCGCAAACCTTCCGCCTCAGAAGCGACAGCGGCCACTTCCACTGGTTCGCGCTGCGCGGCCGGCCATTGCTCGGCGTCGACGGCGAGGTGATCCGGTGCGTGGGCTCCATCGCGGACGTGACCGACGCAAAGAACGCCGAGGAAAGACTGCTGCACGACAGCGTGCACGACAATCTGACCGGGCTGGACAACAGGCAATTGCTGGTCAGCCGGCTCGACACGGTCATCACCATGGCGCGCAAGAACGCGACGGCGAGGCCATCGATCTATCACATCAATATCGACCACTTCCGGGAGCTGAACTCGCGCCTCGGCTTCGGTGTCGGCGATACCATTCTGCTGACGATCGCGCGCCGTTTCACGCGGCTGCTGAAGGATGGCGACAGTCTGGCGCGGCTGGGCGGCGACCAGTTCGCCGTGCTGCTGGTCTCGGAGACCGCACCCGACAAGATCGCCGCCTTCGCCGACCTGCTGCGGCGCACGCTGAAAGCGCCGGTCCAGTTCGCCGGCGAGGAGATCGAGCTAACCGCCTCAATCGGCATTGCCACCTGGACGACCGATCATCGCACGGCGCGCGACGTGCTGCGCGACGCCGAACTCGCCATGCTGCACGCCAAGCGTTTCGGCGGAAACCGCATCGAGCCCTTCCGTCCGGCCTTCAGGGTCGGCAAGGACGAGGTCACCGTGCTGCTCGAGGAACTCAAGGAAGCCATCGCGCGCGACCAGATCTCGGTCCTCTACCAGCCGATCGTCCATCTCGACGACCGAACCATTGCCGGCTTCGAGGCGCTCGTGCGCTGGCAGCACCCCAAGCTCGGCAGGGTGTCGCCGGCCGACTTCGTGCCGATGGCGGAGCGGTCGGGTCTCATCAACGAGATCGGCCGCCATGTCGTCACCACGGCGGCGCGCGACTTCAAGAAGATCATCGACCGCAGCGAAGATCCCGACATCTTCATCTCGATCAACATTTCGAGCCGCGAGATCCTGCGCCACGACATCGTCGCCGATATCCGAAACGTGCTGACAAAGACCGCGCTGCCCCCCGATCGCGTGCGTATTGAACTCACCGAAGGTCTGGTGATGGAGAACCCGGAGAGCTCCGCGCAGGTGCTCAACCAGATCAAGTCGCTTGGCGTCGGCCTGTCGATGGACGATTTCGGCACCGGTTACTCGAACCTCGCCTACATGATGCGGTTCCCCTTCGACACGATCAAGATCGACAAGAGCTTCGTGCAGGCGCGCGAGAAGAACGAGCGCGCCATCGTCATCCGCTCGATCATCGCCATGGCGCACGGGCTCGGCCAGAAGGTCATCGCCGAGGGTCTGGAATTCGAGTCAGACGCCACCGAACTCTACCAGATGGGCTGCGAATACGGTCAGGGCTTCCTGTTCGGCGAGGCGATGAGCGCGGAAGACGCCGGCAATCTGGTCGCCGAGGAATATCGCCTCGCGGGGCAATAGTTATCGCTTACGGCCAATCCTCGCTGCGCTCGGGCCTGCGCGGGCACGTTGCATGCGCAACGGTCGCTCTTCGCTCCTGCGCTTCGCGCCGGTTATCGCTTACGGCCAATCCTCGCTGCGCTCGGGCCTGCGCGGGCACGTTGCATGCGCAACGGTCGCTGGGGATGTCACTGCAAATTCCGGGGTTCAGAACCTATTGCGCTCACGGCCGCACGTGACTTCGCCGCTGGCCTGCGCGGGCGCGGCCTGACCGGCCGGCAGGCTCTTCGCCTGCCGGGGAGTTCGCTCGAAATACCTTTGTGGAGAATGGCCGGACCACGCCCTTCCCCCGTGGCAGGGCAGGTTTCCGCGACCAGCGGAAGCGCCAGCCCGTGAACGTGCGCAAAGCTGGAGGCTTTACGAAAACCAGTCAAGCATGCCCGGCTTCGCCGGAGAGCAGACTCGGATCGATGCCCAGTTTTCGCAACGCGCGCTCGTATTTCGTTTCGTTGGCGCCGTCGAACACCAGTGCGGCATCGGCGGGAGAGGTCAGCCAGCCATTGGCGGCGATTTCTTCCTCCAGCTGGCCGCTCGCCCAGCCGGAATAGCCGAGCGCCAGCATGACCCGTTCGGGTCCGCGGCCCGTTGCGATTGCGCGCAGGATTTCGAGCGTGGCGGTCAGCGAAACCTCGTCATCTATACGCACCGTGGTTTCCAGATGAAACTCCGGCGAGTGCAGCACGAAGCCGCGTCCGGGTTCGACCGGGCCGCCGGTATGCAACGGCGCGCGACGCAACTCGTCCGGCATCCGGTCTTCCTCATCCTCGCCGATAATGGACAGCTGGCGCATGAAATCGGGCAGGCTTGGCCGTTCCATGACCTGGTTGATGACGAAACCCATGGCTCCGTCCCGGGAATGGGCGCACAGATAGATCACCGTGCGCTCGAACCGCGGATCGCCCATGCTCGGCATGGCGATCAGGAACTGGCCTTCGAGGTTGTCGGTCTCGTCCGTCATGCTTGCCTTTCCGCCGCGCCCGACCTGCCCGAAATGCGTTATCCGGGCCGATTGCACGCTCCCATTGAACATACTTGACCGGCGGCATGCCCGATAGCCTTATCTGCGCCGCCCGCCGTCTCCAACCATGCCGATTCCATGGTTCACCAAAATATGAAACCAATTGTTCGATATCTGCATCGAATGTACGCGTTCCACAGGCTAACTATTGCGTATGCATCCACTTGACCGAAAATCGTTCCTGTTTGCCGCCCTTGCGGGCGTCCTCCTTTTCCCCATCGCGCCGGCGCAGGCCGCGAGTACGCAATGGGAGGATTTGGGCGGGGGCAAGGCAAGGCTGATCGCCAGTCTCGACCCGGCAACCAACGAGGTCTCCGGCGTCGTGGAATTCGTTCTGGACGACGGCTGGAAAACCTACTGGCGAGAGCCCGGCGCCTCGGGCATACCGCCGCAATTCGACTTTTCCGGTTCGAGGCACTTCGCCGCCGGCGAGGTCCGGCTTCCAGTGCCCGAGCATGTCGTGTTGCCGGAATCGGAATTCGTCGGCTATCACGGCCGCGTGCTGTTCAGCTTCGGCGGATTGTTCACCAGCATGGATTCGGGCGGGGCGACGGACGGTCTGATCCATGTCAGCCTGCTTGCGGGCGTTTGCGAAGAGATCTGCATTCCGGCGACCGCCGAATTCGAACTCGGCATTCGCGCCCTGATGGTCTCCGACCCCGTCGCCGAGCAGGTGACGGCGGACGCAAGGCAGGCACTGCCGAAAGCACCGTCACAGGACTTCCGGGTCGAAACCGCCATCGTGGACGGCGACGGACTGGAAATCGCGGCCAACGTCCCCGACACGGCAGGCACGGCGGAACTCTTCGTGGAGGGACCGCCGTCGTGGCAATTGCTACCGGCCAGACAGGTTGCGCGCGACGGCGGCAAGGTGAGCTTCCGGCTGGATCTGTCGCGCCTGCCGCAGGACGCCAGGCCCGAAGCGGCCGAACTGCGTTTCACGCTTACCAGCAATGGAAAGGGAATCGAGCAGCGCCTGACGCCAGCCCATTGAACAAGGCGCCGGCAAAAAGCGAAGCCGGGCACTCGAAATCGGCATCGAAGCTACTATAAACTCAACCGGCACACCTTGCGGACGACCGGCGACAAGCCGCGCTCGGCCGTATTTTCTTGTACATTTGATCCAGACGGAGACAGACGAAATGACAATTTCGGTCGGCGACAAACTGCCCAGCGTGAAGTTCAAGACCATGACAAGTGACGGCCCGGCCGAACTCACCACCGAACAGGTCTTCGGCGGCAAGAAGGTCGTGCTGTTCGCCGTACCCGGCGCCTTCACGCCGACCTGTCACATGAACCACCTGCCGGGGTTCCTCGAACACCATGCCACGATCAAGGCGAAGGGCGTGGACGAGATTGCCGTGGTCTCCGTCAACGACGTCTGGGTCATGCAGGCATGGGCGGAAAACACCAAGGCCAAGGACAAGATCCTGTTCCTCGCCGATGGCGCGGGCGAGTTCACCAAGGCGGTCGGGCTCGATCAGGATTTGACCATTGCCGGCATGGGGCCGCGCTCAAAGCGCTATTCGATGCTCGTCGAGGACGGCGTCGTCCAGCAGCTCAACATCGAGGAAGCACGCGGCGTCGAGGTTTCCGGCGCGGCGACCATTCTCGAACAGCTTTAGCGATCCTCGTCCGCCGGCTTGCGCCTTTTCTTCTGAAAAGGCGCCATGCCGGCGCGGGCGAGTTCGTCGGCCTTCTCGTTCTCTTCATGGCCGGCATGGCCCTTGACCCAGTGCCATTCGATGGCGTGCGCCCTGGTCGCATCGTCAAGCTCGCGCCACAGATCCTCGTTCTTGACCGGCTTCCTAGCCGAAGTCTTCCAGCCATTGCGCTTCCAGTTGTGGATCCAGCCGGTAACGCCGCCGCGGACATATTGCGAGTCGGTATGGATGCGAACCTTGTAGTCCTTGCTGACCTTTTTCAATGCGCCCAGCGCCTTGATCGCCGCCATCAATTCCATGCGGTTGTTGGTGGTCTCGGCC
>JAGRLL010000225.1:9956-14308 GCA_020441855.1 Nitratireductor sp. | reverse complement strand
AGCGCGAGCCGGGCGGCTACACGACGCCTTTCGAGTGCGCCGGCGAGGATGCGACCTACATCTCGCGCATTCGCGAGGACCCGACCGTCGAGAACGGTCTGAACATCTGGGTCGTTTCCGACAATTTGCGCAAGGGCGCGGCGCTCAATACCATCCAGATCGCCGAACTCCTGGTCAATCGCGGATTGCTCGGCGAGCGCCGGGCAGCCTGAACCGGGCCGGACAAGCTTCAAATCGACGCCTCCGCGGGGCAATGCCTTGCGGAGGCGTTTTCTTATTGCCGTAACGGCATGCCACTGGATTTTCACAATTTTACTGGCAATATCCTGTCCAACTCAAGGGAAGGATTCGTATCCATGTCATTCAGGTTGACGACGCTTGGCGCCGCCATGATTGCACTGGCCCTGTCTCAGGCTCCGGCATTTGCCAAGAAATGCGGCAACAATTCCGCCGGCTTTCCACAATGGGTGAGCGATTTCTCCAAGGAGGCGCTTGCCAAGGGTATCAGCCAGAGGACGCTGAATACCGCGTTCAAGGACGTTTTCTACAACACCAAGACGATCTGGGCCGATCGCAACCAGAAAAGCTTTAAGCTCAGCTACGAGGAATTCCTGAAAAAGCGTGGCGCGAGCACGATCATCTCGCAGGGCCGCAAGAAGAAGGCGGCCAATCAGAGGACCTTCGCCAATATCGAAGCTCGTTACGGTGTCCCGGCGGGACCGCTGATCGCGATCTGGGGCATGGAAACGGCCTTCGGAAGCTTTCAGGGCGACCAGAACATGATGTCGGCGGTCACGACCCTTGCCTATGATTGCCGCCGCTCGGCATTCTTCGAGGAACAGCTCTATGCGGCGTTGCAATTGGTGCAAAAGGGTCAGCTCCAGCCGGCAGAGATGATCGGCGCCAGGCATGGCGAACTCGGGCAAATGCAGTTTTTGCCGGCGAACTATCTCAAATATGGCGTCGATGCCGATGGCGATGGTCACGTTAACATGATCAAGTCTTCCGTCGACGCGCTGTATTCGACGGCAAACTATCTCAAGGCGCATGGCTGGCGGCCCGGTGCCGGCTATCAGCCGGGCGAGCCCAATTACGAAGCGTTGAAGGAATGGAACGCTGCGCAGGTCTACCAGAAGGCGCTGGCCTATATGGGACGCGAAATAGACAAATAGGCAGGTTGCGCCGGCCAGCGGGGCATCTTCCGGTCAGCCGGCGATGTCCATTGCCGGCGAGAAATCGCCGCTCGTCTCGTCCATTATCCACAATTGCCCCTGGGCGATGTCGAACCAGGCACCATGCAAGCGAAGCTGATCGCGTTCGGTCAGAATGCGCACGCAGGGGAAGGTAAGCAGGTTGCGAATGGAATTGCGCACCGAGGCCTCCTCGAGCGCACGCTGACGGGCGATGGCGGAATCCGCGTCCTCGCAACGCATTTCGGTTGCGGCGGGCTCGATGAGACTCATCCATTTGCCGATGAAGTCGCCTGGTGACAGCGGTTCGCCGGCCACGCCCTCCATTTGCTCGCGAAAAGCGTTTACGCCGCCGCACCTGCCGTGGCCCATGACCACGATATGGCGAACCTTCAGCGCCTGAACGGCGAATTCCAGCGCGGCGGAGGTGCCGTGATAATCGCCGTCCGGCGCATGCGGAGGCACCAGATTGGCAACGTTCCTGACGGTGAAGATCTCGCCCGGTGCGGCATCGAATATGACTTCGGGCGCGGCACGCGAATCGCAGCAGGCGATAATCATGATCTCGGGGCGTTGCCCGGCCGTGGCGAGCCCTTCCATGCGCTCGCGCTCATGGCGCAGCCGGCCATAGAAGAATGCCTTGTAGCCATCCGAAAGGCGTTTCGGGAACCCGGCCTCGACCGTTTCGCGTGCCATCTCTCTCGGCCTCCTTGCCCTGGATTGTCGCCGTGCTCTTCTAGAACACTAGCGGGATGACTGGAACAGGAAAGCGCTTTCCCGATGCGCCGGGACAAGAAAAAAGAGCCAGTCCGTGGACTGGCTCTCAAGTACGGGGATTGAACCACACTCAGACTGGTGGTCCGGCCTGCCATCCCTGGGGGCTGGGGGGCTGAAATGGACCAGAGCCGACAAGGCCGGACCGTCTGAGGCAACATCGGCAATGTGCAGGGCAAGTTGGGAGAGGCCATGACGGAAATGGGGCGATAACAAGGTAATTTCACACCGGCCAATCCGGATCGCGGCGTGCCGGAAGCCGGCTTTGCATTCCCGCCCATGCGTGCGAGCGGACTTGCAAATGCACGATTTGCGCCTAATGATTGGCAGTCAGGGGATACATCACAGAGGGGTTAGCGAGGCGCGAATGGCAGAGTACACGGAGGATGAGAAGCCCGCACGGCATGGCGGCCGGGCCGACAACGTGGTCCAGCTCAACCCGGCAAAGCCCCGCAAAGGTGCCGAATTCGTCTCCTTCGACCGACGTGAACTCGATCAGATATTGCGGCTCTACGGCTACAAGGTGGCTGCTGGCGAGTGGCGCGACTATGCCATCGACATGCTGCGCGACCGGGCTGTGTTTTCCGTCTTCAAGCGGACCGCCGAAGTGCCGCTGTTCGCCATCGAGAAGAACCCGAAGCTGGCGCGCCGCCAGGGCGCCTATTGCGTGGTCAACGCCACGGGCCAGGTGCTGAAGCGCGGACACGAACTTGCCAATGTGCTGCGTGTCTTCGAGAAGAAGACACGCCTCGCGACGCTTTAGATCTCAGCGGGAGATTTCAGCCGGCAAACAGACTGCCCGGATAGGCTTTTTCGTCGGGCGCGAGCGTGTTGCCCGGCCCGAGCGGTTTCTGCATCAGTTCGGTATCGAGCCAGCGGCCAAACTTGTAGCCGGTCCCCTTCATCGTGCCGCAGGAGACGAAGCCCGCCGCACGGTGGACGCCGATGGAAGCGGGATGCGCGCCGCCGATGACGGCAACCATCTGGCGGAAGCCCAGGGATTCGCATTCATCGAGCAGCCGTGTCAGCAATTTGCCGCCGATGCCGCGCCCGCGCATGTGCGGCGCCAGATAGATCGAATCCTCGACCAGCCAGCGATAGGCCGGTCTGGTCCGGAAGGCGGAAGCGTAGGCGTAGCCGGCAATCGCCCCGTCGGCCAGGGCGACGAACCAAGGATAGCCGTTGCCCGTGTTGGCGGCAAAGCGTGACCGCATCTCGTCGAGCGATGGCGGTGCGAGTTCGTAGGAGGCGACGCCGTTCAGCACGCTTTCGGCGTAGATGTCGCGGATCGCGGGCAGGTCTTGTGGCGAAGCTGATCGGATTTGCGTCATGGCGGGAACCGGCAGTCGTGGATGGGCGGAAAGAATAGTCCAGCGCCACGGCGCGGAGAAGGGCGGCAAATGAAAAGGGCGGCCCGCGAGGCCGCCCTTCCAATCGTCAGGTGATGTTCCGCTTATTCGCGATTGCCGAGGAATTGCAGCAGGAACATGAACATGTTGATGAAGTCGAGATAGAGCGACAACGCGCCCATGATGGCGGTGCGGCCCATCATCGTCTCGTCATTGGCGACGATGTCATACATGTTCTTGATCTTCTGCGTGTCCCAGGCAGTCAGGCCGGCGAAGATCAGCACGCCGATCACGGAGATGGCGAACTGCATGGCGGAGGACTGCAGGAACAGATTGACCAGCATCGCGATGATCAGGCCGAACAGACCCATGACGAGGAACGAGCCCATCGCCGAGAGGTCGCGCTTGGTCGTGTAGCCGTAGAGGCTGAGCGCGCCGAAGGCGGCGGCCGTCACGAAGAAGGTCTGCGTGATCGAGGTCGCCGTGTAGACGAGGAAGATCGTCGAAAGCGATACGCCGACCAGCGCCGAATAGATCCAGAAGGTCGCCTGTGCGGCACCGACGCTCATCGACTGGATGCGGAAGGAAAGGAAGAAGACGAGCGCGAGGGGCGCAAGCATTACCACCCATTTCAGGGCACTGGTGTAGATGGCCACGCCGAAAGGCGTAAGCTGGCCGCCGCTGACGGCCATGTTGTACGTGGCAAGTGCGGCAATGCCCGTTACGGCGAGCGCGATCGCCATGTAATTGTAGACGCGCAGCATGTAGGCGCGCAGGCCCTGATCGATATCGGCATCGGCTCGGCTGGCCGTCGTGCCAAAGCGGGCCATGTCATTGCGATAGTCAGCCATATTTTCTCTCTCCGGTTCGCAGAAACTCCCCCCGCAGGCGAACAACCCGCGGACCTGACTGCAATATGTGTATTTGACGTAAGGACAGCAAGGTCCAAACAGCGATTCTGCATCAAGAATCGGAAAGAATCGGACCAAATGACTCGGATTCGAAAAAAGGGTTAAAGTTCACGCAGATACGGCGCGGC
>JAGRLL010000225.1:0-9903 GCA_020441855.1 Nitratireductor sp. | reverse complement strand
AGCGCAAGCAGGACGACGGTGATTGCCGCCGCCGGGTCGAGCATTGCGGTAAAGCCCATGATCTCGGTGACGATGTACCAGGCGGCGACGGCTCCGGCGGTCAGCGCGAAGAGCGCGGTCGCCAGGCCGAGCAGGGCGAATTCGTAGACGAATGCGCGCAGGAGGGTCGGTCGCGTAGCGCCGAGGGTCTTCAATATGACCGCGTCGTGCCCGCGGGCGCGGTTTCCCGCCGCCAGCGCGCCGGCCAGGACCAGCGCCGAAGCGATCAGCGCGATCGCCGAGGCGGCGCGGATCGCCATGCCGAGCTGTGCGATCAACCCGTTCACCATTTCAAGGGCGTCGCGCACACGAACCGATGCGATCGAGGGAAATTCGCTCGTGATCTCGCGCAGGATCGCGCCGTCGCGGGCATTGTCGTCGTCGGTGGCGGGAATGGAAAGCGTCGCCAGATAGGTGTGCGGCGCACCGGCGAAGGCATTGGGCGAGAACACCATGACGAAGTTGATGCCGAGCGATTCCCATTCGACATTGCGAAGATTTGCGATCTTCGCGCGGATCGTGCGGCCGAGCACGGAGACGGTCAGCTCGTCGCCGACGTCGAGACCGAGTTCGCCCGCCTCCTCGGCGGAGAAGGAGATCAGCGGCTCGCCGGAATAATCGGCCGGCCACCATTCGCCCTTCGACAGCGTGGCATTGTCGGGTTTCGCTTCGGAATAGGTGATGCCGCGGTCGCCGCGCAGCACCCAGCCGCCATTTTCGCCGACAGGGTAATCCTCCGCGCGAATGCCTTTCAGCGTGACGATGCGTCCGCGCAGCATCGGCACGGCGTCGAGCGTGCCGCCAGGCGCCAGCGCGCCGACACGGTCGGAGAATCCGCCGATTTGCGATTTCGGGATGTCGAGGAAGAAGAAGGCCGGTGCGCGGGCGGGCAGATTGTCGGTTACCTGCCGGCGAAGGCTGCCGTCGATCAGGGTGAGTGCCACGATGAGTGCAAGGCCCAGGCCGAGCGACAGGATCACCGGACCGGTGAGTGCGCCGGGGCGGTGGATATTGCCGATGGCCATGGCCCAGGTGGTCGAGCGCGGGCGCGGTGCGCGGCGGGCCAGCCACTGAATGCCGAGCGCAACGAGGCGCAACAGGACGAAGGCAAAACTCATCGCGGCAAGGAAGATGACGGCAAGCCAGCGATTGTCGGACAGGCCGATGGCGAGCGAGGCAAGGGCGGCAACACCCGCGCCGATCATGGCCAGGTAGGAGAGGCGGGGCAGACGTCTGGTATCGAAGCCGGCGGAGCGGAACAACGAGGCGACCTGTGTCTCGCGGGCGATGGCGAGCGGCCAGGCGGCGAAGACGAAGGCGGTGAGCAATCCGTAGGCCGCGCCGAGCGCCAGCGCGCCCGGAAAGATCGCATGGGCGGAAGAGACCGGCAGCAATCCGGCCAGCGCGGCGCGTGCGGCGAACGGCATGGCCGCGCCCAGCACCAGGCCGGCGGCGATGCCGGCCAGCGAAAGCGCCAGGATCTGGATCAGGTAAAGGCGGAAAATGAAGTCGCCCGAGGCGCCAAGGGACTTCAACGTGGCGATCACGCCGCGTTTGGTATCGAGATAGCCGCGCACGGAATTGGCGATCCCGACCCCGCCGACGATGAGCGAGGTAAGACCAACAAGGGTCAGGAATTGCGAGAAGCGCTCGATGTTGCGCGACAAAGAAGGCGCGGCATTTTCGCGCGAGCGCACACGCCAGCCGATATCGGCATAATCCTTTTTCGCGGCTTCGACGAAGCGTTTGACGGAAGCCTGCGAATCGTCGTCGAGCCGGACGGCAAAGCCCGAGCGGAACAGCGAGCCCGGCTGCATCAGTCCGGTCTTTTCCAGGCTTTTCATCGCAATCAGCACGCGCGGACCTACGAGCAATCCGTCGGACAGTCGGTCGGGCTCGGCTTCAATCGCGCCGGCGATGACAAAACGCTGTTTTCCGATGACGAGCTCGTCGCCGGGCTGCACCTGCAAACGTTCGAGCAGCAGCGGATCGACCCAGACCCGATCGTCGGCAGCGCCGGTGAGGTCGATCTTTCCGTGTTCGTCGATCAGCTCGCCATAAAGCGGATAGAAATCGTCAGCGGCCTTCAACTCGACCAGCGCCTGATCGGTACCGGCATTGCCAGTTTCCGGCCGTCGCGCCATGACGCGCATGGTCACGGTCTCGGAAACCGTGCCGTTCCTTTTCAGAAAATCGAGTGCTGCTTCGGGCGGCCGCTGCTGGACTAGCGAAACGGCGACATCGCCGCCGAGGATGGCGCGGCCTTCGTTGGCAATGCCGCCGGTAATCGACAGCGCGACGGAATTGACGCCGGAAATCGCGCCGACGCCAAGCGCGATGCAGGCGAGAAAGATGTAGAAGCCCGACAGGCCGCCACGCATCTCGCGCATCGCGAGCGCGAAGGCGAGCGAGAGGCCCTGGCGGTTCCCCGAAACCCCTGCCGGGGCCGATGTGGCTGTGGCGATGCTCATCGGGCGAGCGCCGGCTTCGCCTCGCCGGGCAGGGCGTCGGCACCGGACTCGATCGTGCCGGAACGCATGCGCACCACGCGTCCACAGCGCGTGGCGAGTTTCGTGTCGTGGGTAACGAGCAACAGCGTCATGGCGCGTTCGCGCTGCTTGGCAAAAAGCAGGTCGGCGATCTGGCTGCCGGTCTCGCCGTCGAGATTGCCGGTCGGTTCGTCAGCGACGAGGATGGCGGGATCTGGCGCCAGCGCGCGCGCCATGGCGACGCGCTGTTGCTCGCCGCCGGAAAGCTGGCCGGGATAATGTTTCATGCGCGCGCCCAACCCGACTGCCTCCAGTTCGGCGGCGGCACGCTCGAAGGCGTTGCGCTCGCCGGCAAGCTCCAGCGGCACGGCGACGTTTTCCAGCGCCGTCATGTTGGCAATCAGATGGAAGGACTGGAAGACGATGCCGACATTGCGGCCCCTGAAAGCGGCGAGTTCGTCTTCGCCCATGGCGCCCAGTTCGCTTCCAGTCACCGAAACGTTACCGGAATCGGCGCGCTCCAGCCCCGCGATCACCATCAGCAGGGTCGATTTGCCCGATCCGGACGGTCCCAGGATGGCGACCGATTCGCCACGGCCGATGGCCAGCGAAACGTTATCCAGGACATGGACCCGCGAAGCGCCCTCTCCAAGGGTGAGGTGAACGCCGGCGAGGTCGATGACGGAAGATTGCTGCATGGGCGTGGACGGCCTGTTCGGTTTGGGAGGCAAGGTTGCGGGAGGCGGTTGCGGGATGAGGGGCGGCGACCTAGTTTTCAATAGTGATCCCGCTGCACGGACCGGCCGGGCCGGCGAAAGCGCGCCGGGACCAAATCAATATGGAAGTTTGCGCATGCGTTTCAAAGTCCTGATCCCCCAAACTTTTCTTGAACGCGCATTTGCCGGGATGCGGTATCTCGTCGTTGCGATGCTGTTCCTGACGGGGGCTGCGGGTCAGCCGGCGGCAGAGGGTCGTGGCGTCAAGCTCGTCGTGCTCGGCGACAGTCTCGTCGCGGGCTATGGTCTGGAACCCGGTCAGGCTTTTCCCGAGAAACTGGAAGCAGCGCTCACGGCGAAGGGTCACGACGTGACCATCGTCAATGCCGGCGTGTCCGGCGACACAAGCGCCGGCGGGCTGGAGCGGCTGGACTGGTCGGTGCCGGAGGACGCAGACGCGGTCATCGTCGAACTCGGCGCCAACGACGCACTGCGCGGCATCGATCCGGCAACGACGCGCGCCAATCTTGACGCGATCGTGACGCGGCTGAAAGCGCGAGGCACCGCAATTGTGCTGGCCGGCATGCTGGCGCCGCCCAATATGGGGCCCGATTACGAGGCTGCGTTCAATCCCGTCTACGGCGATCTCGCCAGAGCGCATGACGTTGCGCTTTACCCGTTCTTTCTCGACGGCGTGGCGGCGCAACCTTCGCTCAACCTGTCCGACGGCATGCATCCCAATCCGGACGGCGTGGAGGTGATCGTGGCGCGGTTCCTGCCGGTCGCCGAACAACTTCTTCAACAGATCGCGGGCAGGGCGGTCGCCAAATAGACCTTGCCCCCGGTTGCAACGCGTGATTCCCTGATGGAAGGGAATGTGATTCGAGGTGACGGCGATGCCCAGACTCTTCACAGCAATCGAAATTCCTCCCGACATCGCCATGTCCCTTTCGCTGCTGCGCGGCGGTCTGCCGGGCGCGCGCTGGATCGACCCCGAGAACTACCACATCACATTGCGCTTCGTCGGGGACGTCGACGGCCGGATGGCCGACGAGGTTGCTGCGGCGCTGTCGCGCGTGGAACGCGCGCCCTTCGAGATGCGGCTGTGCGGCCTCGATGCCTTCGGGGGCAACAAGCCGCATTCGATTTTCGCAGGGGTCGATGCCGGCTCCGCGCTCCACGATCTGCAGGGCGAACTGGAGCGGCGCATGCAGCGCATCGGGCTGAAGGCGGAGGGCCGGCGTTTCGTACCGCATGTGACGCTGGCGCGGCTTCGCGGCGTGAAGGGGTTCGACGTCGCGAATTATCTTTCGCTGCGCGGCAATTTCTCGACCTTGCCGTTCAGGGTCGAACGTTTCGTGCTGTTTTCGTCGAAGGATTCGGTCGGCGGCGGACCCTACGTCACGGAAGAGACCTATTCGCTCATCGGGCGCGGTGCGGTGAAATCCGAACACTGGCGGGGCCAGGCCGCGTTTTCGTGACGCTTTCACCACAGGGAGCCCGGGCATGGCGCACAGGCTTGAAGGCAAGGCACGCGAGGAGGCGCTGGCCTTACTCGAAAACTGGCAAGTGACAGAGGGCCGCGACGCGATCCGCCGTGTTTTCACCTTCGCCAATTTCAACGAGGCCTTCGGGTTCATGAGCCGAGTCGCACTCCAGGCAGAGAAGCACGACCATCATCCCGAATGGTCGAATGTCTACAGAACCGTCGACGTGACGCTGACCACGCATTCTGCGAACGGGCTGACCGAGCTCGATATCAAGCTGGCGCGCTTCATGGACAAGGCAGCAGGTTGAGACAAGGTAGCGGGTTAGCCGGCAAAAACCGGTTTTTCTTGTTCGGACCGCGCCAAATACCCATCTCTGGCTGGCAAGGTTTCGAGGCAAGGAGGCAGGCATGCACAAGGTGCTGTTCGGCGAAATCCTCGGTCCGGAGGCCGATGAGGAAAAGCTGGCACGGCGCGAGAAGCGCGTGCGTGGCGGTTTCTGGCGCACTTTCGCCAGGGCGGCACGACGTATTCCCTTCGTCGAGGATCTGGTTGCCGCCTATTATTGCGCGCTCGATCCGCAGACGCCGCATCGAACGCGCGCCATTCTGCTCGGCGCGCTTGCCTATTTCGTGCTGCCGACGGATTTCGTGCCGGACTTCATCGCCGGCTTCGGCTTCACCGACGATGTGGCCGTGCTCGCATCCGCGCTTTCCGCCGTGCGCGCCAACCTGAAGCAGACGCATTATGCGGCGGCGCGGCGCGCGCTTGACGATCCGCAGGTGCAAAAGGACGAGGGCTGAGGCGCCGATTGGACTTGATCCGGCAAAACGGCTAATTGCGGGCAATCGTTCCTGGGCGAGGAAAACGCATGAATCCGGGCGCTGGCCTGCGCGGCTATTTCGGCATTGGCGTCGAGGGAGCCTCCAAACCGATGAATTTCGGCAATCTGGCGCGCTCCGCGCACGGCTTCGGTGCGAGTTTCGTCTTCACCGTCGCTCCGGCGCGCACCATCGATGCGCCGCCCTCGGACACCAGCCGCTCGCGCCAGCACCTTCCCTGGTATTCCTACAAGAATGTCGAGGAAATGCGCCTGCCGGATGATTGCCGGCTGGTGGGTGTGGAACTCATCGATCAGGCGATCGAACTGCCTTCCTTCCGGCATCCGACGAGGGCGGCTTACGTGCTTGGCCCCGAGGGCGGGTCGTTGTCGCCGGAAATGGTGGCGCGCTGCGAGTTCGTGGTGAAAATCCCGATGGCGTTCTGCATCAATGTCGCGATGGCGGGCGTCGTTGTGATGTATGACCGCATGGTGAGCCTCGGGCGTTTCGCCGAACGTCCGGTCCGGGCAGGCGGGCCGACCGAGGCGCGTGCCGCCCATGTCCATGGCAAGCCGGTCTATTCCGGCGGCCGGCGGGTCGATCCGAAGGAGCGCAAAGCCAGGAAGAGGTGATGCGCATGCCTGACCGGGGCGGCGCAATGTCGCGCCCGCCCGTCATTGCGGCGATGGGGGCAAGCCCAGTCAAACTCTTGCCCATATTGTGGATCAGGCAGGGAAAACGGGACTTTTCCGTTCAAAACCGACAAAGAACGGCTCGACAGGGATCGGGAATCGGCTTTTCGTCAAATTGTTCACGCTTTGGTAACGGGGCATAAAGCAATTTGGCTAGGCGAAAGCGGTAAATCGCCCGACGACAATCCCGGCGAACCGCGATCAACGCACTTGCGGTAGTACGTACAGATTCGGAACTGGCAGGAAACGATGAAGAAGAGCACATTTGCACTGGCGCTGACCATTGCTGCATCGACAAGCGTCGCGGTAACCGGCGCGGCCTATGCGCAGGCGGCGACCCGGATCAAGCAGAACAATGCCTGGGGCTCCTATTCGCACCAGGGCAATGGCGGAAAGATCTGCTACATTCTTTCCATTCCCACCGAGAAGAAGCCTTCCGACCGCGACCATGGCGACGTCTTCTTCATGCTGGCCCAGCATCCCGGCCAGGCCGATGCGCTGGAGCCGCAATTCAAGGTCGGTTACGCGTTCAAGGACAATTCCACCGTCGTGCTCAACATCGACGGCAAGAAGTTCAACATGTTCACGCGCGGCCAGAATGCCTGGATGGAAAACCCCGCCGAGGATACGGTTGTCGTCGAGGCGATGAAGGCGGGACGCGAAATGTCGCTGAGTGCGGAATCGCGTCGTGGCACCCAGACCCAATATACCTACTCGCTTTCCGGCGTAACCGCCTCGCTGACCGACATCACGCAGTGCCAGTAGGCACGTCTTGCTGAATTCCGGGCGGTAATCGCGGACCGATACGCCGGTAACGGCGCGAACGGGCACGCACGGGCGAATCCATTGCGAACTTGCTTTGCGAGCCCCTTGTGCTATGGGCAGCGGCTTCCCATCCTGTAGAATGCTGCAGGAATATTGTGCCCGTCCGCCGCCAGTGGATATGTGGTGGGTGGACGCGTGGCACGCAATTGGTAACCCGCTCATGCCGCATGTCATCGATCTGACCGATCCGCAGACCCGCGCGCAACTTGCGCCCGCGGCGGCGAATGGCGAAAAGGCAGTGCTGACCGGTCTGTCGAAAAAGGCGCTTGCGGTGACGCTGGTCGAGGCCGGCGTGCCGGTTAAGCAGGCGCGCATGCGTGCCTCGCAGCTCTGGCACTGGCTGTATGTGCGCGGCGTTTCCGATTTCGACGCCATGACCAACATTTCACGCGACCTGCGCACCATGCTGGCCGAAAGGTTCACGATCGCGCGCCCGGAGATCACCGCCGAACAGGTCTCGCAGGACGGCACGCGCAAATGGCTGATGCGGTTTCCCTCGCGCGGCGCCGGCAAGCCGGTCGAGGTCGAAACCGTCTACATTCCCGAAGAGGGACGCGGCACGCTGTGCGTTTCCAGCCAGGTCGGCTGCACGCTGACCTGCTCGTTNNNNGCCATACCGGCACGCAGAAGCTGGTTCGCAATTTGACATCGGAAGAAGTGCTGGCGCAATTGCTGGTCGCGCGCGATGCACTGGGCGATTTCCCCGACCGCGATACCCCGGCCGGCGCCATCGTGCCATCCGAGGGCCGCAAGGTCTCCAACCTCGTCATGATGGGCATGGGCGAACCGCTCTACAATTTCGACGCGGTGAAGGAAGCGCTGCTGATCGCTTCCGACGGCGACGGCTTGTCACTTTCCAAGCGGCGGATCACGCTTTCGACCTCTGGCGTGGTGCCGAACATCTACCGCACCGGCGATGAAATCGGCGTCATGCTGGCGATTTCGCTGCACGCGGTGAACGACGAATTGCGCGACGAGCTTGTGCCGATCAACAAGAAATACCCGCTCGCAGAGCTGATGCAGGCCTGCCGCGACTATCCGGGGCTTTCCAATGCGCGGCGCATCACCTTCGAATATGTGATGCTGAAAGGGGTCAACGATTCACTGGCCGATGCGCGCGAACTGGTGCGCCTGCTGAAAGGCATTCCGGCCAAGATCAACCTGATCCCGTTCAATCCATGGCCCGGTTCGTCCTATGAATGCTCCGACTGGGAGACGATCGAACGCTTTGCCGATTTCATCAACGACAACGGCTATGCCTCGCCGATCCGCACGCCGCGCGGGCGCGACATCCTGGCGGCCTGCGGCCAGCTCAAGTCGCAGTCGGAACGGCTCAAGAAGACCGATCGGCTGGCGCTCGAGGCGATGATGATCGCCGGGCACGGGGAGTAGGAGAAGCGGATTTGCGTTCGTTCGGCAATCTGATCGTCAGAATGGTGCCGATTGCCCTCGGTCTTGCGTTCGCGTTCCTGGCAGCCGGCCTGTTCTTCGGTTTCGGCTTCTATTCGAACTACCTCGACCCGGCGTTCGAGGTCGATCCCGGACTGCGCCACGACGGTTTCGTCGTGTTCGTCACCGGTCTCATCTGGTCGCCCTTCCTTGCCGGCGCCGCGCTCGGGCCGGCGCTGGTCCTCATCGCCATCGCCGAATGGCAGCATCTTCGCGGCCTGGTCTCTAACGTGGTGCTAGGCGGGCTTGCGGCGCTGCTAGCCTTCTGGATCCATTTCGACTTCGATCCGCGCTACGGCTTTTCGGACGGCGCGCTGGTGGTTGTCCTTGCCGCGGGCTTCATCGGCGGTTTCTGCTACTGGCTCGTCGCGGGCCGCAATGCGGGCAAGTGGCTCGAAAATCCCCGCCCTGTCTGATCCGCTATCTCTGCGCCGACAGGATTTTCAGCGCGAAGGCGCCGAATACGCCGGCAAACAGATAGTCGACGACGCGCGTGGCGCGGCGATTGCGCCTGAGCAGACCCGCGAAACGGTCCGCCATCAAGACCAGCGGAATTGTGACCGGCAATGACAACGGAATGAAGCACAGGCCGAGGAAGAGCAATTTGCCCGCCGCGTGAGGATCGCTCGCGGAGACGAATTGCGGCAGGAAGGTCATGAAGAACAGCACGATCTTCGGGTTGAGCAGATTGATCCCGATGCCGGTCATCCAGTTGCGCAGCAAGGGCCGGGCGGCGTGGTGGCGGGTCTCGGGCGTAAAGGCCGAACCCTTGCGGATCGCCTGGTATGCCAACCAGAGAAGGTAACCGGCGCCGACGATCTTCAGCGTGAGGAACGCCGTGGGCGAGGCGACCAGCAGGGCCGACAGGCCGAGCGCGACGACAATCGTGTGTATGACGACGCCCGTCATGGCGCCGAACATGCAGGCCATGCCCGCCGCACGGCCTTCAGACAGGGCGCGGCCGACAAACAGCGTCATGTCCGGGCCAGGCGTGATCGCGATGACGAAGGTGGCGATCGCGAACTGGATCAGGGTCGTCGTCGTGGGGATGAATTCCATCGTCGTGTCGCTTGCAATCTCTAGGTCTGGCTCCAGGTCTGGCCGGCGGAGCAGGATGCCGGCAGCCGGCCGAAACCGGCAGGTTTTGCCCTTAGTGCGTCATAGCGCATCGATTCGCGCCTTGCCATAACCGGATGCAACGGGCTACAGCGCACACGGCGCGCGCAACGCAATGAAAAGAGACGCAAGAACATGACCGGCAAGAAGGAAATCAACAAGGTCGTGCTCGCCTATTCCGGCGGGCTGGATACCTCCATCATCCTCAAATGGATGCAGAACGAATATGGCGCGGAGGTCGTGACCTTCACCGCCGATCTCGGCCAGGG
>JAGRLL010000022.1 GCA_020441855.1 Nitratireductor sp. | reverse complement strand
TGTTGAGGATGAAGATCTTGATCGGTGCGTCGTGCTGGACCGCTGAACTCATCTCCTGGATCGTCATCAGCACCGAGGCGTCTCCTGCAATGTCGATGACCAGCGCGTCGGGATGCGCGATCTGAACGCCGAAGGCGGCAGGAAGGCCGTAGCCCATCGTGCCCAGTCCACCCGACGTCATCCAGCGGTTCGGCTCGTCGAAATGATAGAACTGCGCCGCCCACATCTGGTGCTGTCCGACCTCGGTCGTGATGTAGGTCTTTCTGTCCTTCGTCAGTTCGTACAGCCGCTCGATCGCGTATTGCGGCATGATCACGTCCTTAGACGGACGGTATTTGAGGCAGTCCTTCGCCTTCCAGTTCTCGATCTGCTGCCACCACTGGCCGATTGCCGCCTTGTCGGGCTTTTGTGCATGCGCACGCCACAACCGGATCATGTCCTCCAGGACATGCGCGACGTCGCCGATGATCGGCACATGAACGCGAACGTTCTTGTTGATCGAGGACGGGTNNTCGATGTCGATGTGGATCTTCTTGGAGCGTGGCGAGAACGCATCCAGCCTTCCAGTGATGCGGTCGTCGAAGCGCGCGCCGATGCAGATCATCACGTCGCAATCGTGCATCGCCATGTTCGACTCGTAGGTCCCGTGCATGCCCAGCATGCCCAGCCACTTGTCGCCCGAGGCGGGATAGGCGCCCAGCCCCATCAGCGTGGACGTGATCGGGAAGCCGGTCATGTCGACCAGTTCGCGCAGCAGATGGCACGCCTCGCGGCCCGAATTGACGACGCCGCCGCCGGTATAGAAGATCGGCCGCTTGGCGTTCGCCATCAGTTCGACCGCCGCCTGGATCTGCTCCAGATCGCCCGAAACCTTCGGGTTGTAGCTCTTGTGATGGAACTGCCCCTTCGGCGAATAGGTGCCGGTGGCGAATTGCACGTCCTTGGGAATGTCGATCAAAACCGGACCGGGCCGCCCGCTGGTCGCGACATAGAAGGCCTCGTGCAGGATGTTCGGCAGTTCCTCGATGGAGCGCACCAGCCAGTTGTGCTTGGTGCAGGGCCGCGTGATGCCGACGGTATCGGCCTCCTGGAAACCGTCCGAACCGATCAGCGTCGTCGGCACCTGACCGGTGATGCAGACCATGGGAATGGAATCCATCAGCGCGTCCTGCAACGGCGTGACCATGTTGGTCGCGCCGGGCCCCGAGGTTACCAGCGCGACGCCGGGCCGGCCCGTCGAACGGGCATAGCCTTCCGCCGCGTGGCCGGCGCCCTGTTCGTGGCGAACGAGGATGTGGCGCAGCTTCTCCTGCTGGAAGATCTCGTCGTAAATCGGCAGCACCGCGCCGCCCGGATATCCGAATATCGTGTCGACGCCATTGTCGATCAGCGCCTGGATGACCATCTCCGCGCCCGTCATCTGGGTTTTTCTGCTCATCTTCCCGTTCTTCCGTTGCCTGCGCCGTCTCCTGTGGCGCCTTGTCCGCGACTATCCGCCGGCAAATCCGCACCGGCGATTGACCAATAAAAAAGGCCCCTTCCGGAGCCTTCGTCTAGCGCACACGCGGCTTTCGCCAGCGGGTCTATCGACCCGCCACGCGCGTACGCTCCATCACCACGAGAATGTCCTTCGACATGCGAATTCCTCTTGTTGCGGCGCGCACCCTATTCGGGGAGTTGTGGCGCGTCAACTGTTTATCTGGAGCCCGCGGGGCAACCGCACCGCCCTTCGGCCACAAGGTGTTCGTGAAGTGTCAGGCGGCAACCCGGTTGCGGCCGTTGCGCTTGGCTTCGTAGAGCTTGGTGTCGGCCGCCTTGAACAGATCCTGCGCTTCACCACCACCGCCATCATTGGTCGCCACGCCGACCGAGATGGTCGGACGCAGGATCACGTCGCCGACATCGATCTTCAGCGAGCCGATCATCTCGCGATAACGCTCCGCGACCACCATCAATTGCTCGCGTCCGACAAAGGGCGTGATGACCGCGAATTCCTCGCCGCCGATCCTCGCCACGACATCGTTCTCGCGCGTGATCGCCTTCAGGCGCAGCGCGACTTCCTTGAGCACCATGTCGCCGGCATCGTGGCCATGCGCATCGTTGATCTGCTTGAAGTGGTCGAGATCGAAGATCAGCAGACCGAGCGCACTGCCGACTTCGTTGAATTCGTCGAGATAGCGCTGCAGCGCCTGTTCGAAATAGCGCCGGTTGAACAACCCGGTCAGCGCATCGGTCACCGCCTGCATTTCCAGCGTTTCGGCCAGATCGTTCATGTTGGCGCGCTCGACCCGAACCCTTCTCAGCATCGGGAAGATGATGCCCAGCACGCAGGCAAGCGCGATCGCCAGCGTCGCGAAGGCATAGAGCAGCTTGCCGATGATGCGCGCATATTCGTTGCCGATGGGGACCTTGACCTCGCGCAGGCCGACCACATCGCCGCGCTTGTAGGTTTCGACGCCGCGCTCGGCGCAATCGAAGCAATCCTTTGCCGCCAGCAGGGGGGCGGCGGCCCGGAAGAAGCTGAACGACCCGTCGCGCACGAGCTGGCCGGAAATCAGGCTGCCTTCCCTCAACTGGTGCAGCGCGTTCTCGTAAAAGCTGTCGCCGGGTTCGCTAAGGCGTGTGTAATCGGGATGCGTGGAATAGATGCCGACCTGCGCGCCGGGATGAACGGCATGAATTTCCTGGCGTTCGGAATTGAGCCGCCGTGCCAGTTCGGCCTGGCCGTCATTGCCGAGCCGCATGCCACTCAGCACGTCCTCGTTCGCAAAATCGTCTCCCACGCCGAGAAGGGTTTGCGCCACGACCTGCGCGTGTCGCACCGGCGCGGCGTTGATTTCCCGGTAAGCCATGAAAATCAGAAGGCACGCGAGCGAGATGAGCACCGCATCCGCAACGACGAACAAGTCTAGTCTCGCGCTGTGAGTTTTCCTCGCCATGCCGAATCCCGGTCCAATCCCTCGGCAAGGTTGTAACCGATGCTTCTAAAAACGCCGTGAAGCCGCATGGTAAAAAAAGATTGAAATTCTCGGGCTATCCCGGCCGGACCTGCCATTGCGAGTTTGTCTGGTTTCGGAACCAGGTCATTTGCCGCTTGGCGTACTGACGGGTCGCGATCCCGATCCGCTCGATCGCTTCATCGCGTTCGATTTCGCCGCGCAGGAAAGCGGCGATCTGCGGCACGCCGATTGCCCGCATCACCGGCAGTCGCGGCGACAGGCCGCGTGCCAGCAAGGTCTTTACCTCGTCGACCGCACCCATCTCGATCATCATGTCGACGCGCCGGCCGATACGCTCCCGAAGAACGCCGCGATCGGGAGAGATCAGCCATTTCCCGACATCGAGGCCAGCGAGCGCGCCGCCTTGCCGGCGTTCCTGCTGCCAGGCGAGGATCGATCTGCCGGTGGCGTCGAAAACCTCGAGCGCGCGCACGAGGCGTTGCGTATCGCTGGCATTGAGCGCTGCCGCAGCGTCGGGATCGCGTGCCTTGAGTGCCCCGTGCAAATCCTGCGGGCGCGCCTGCGCCACGCTGCGCCAATGTTCCCTGATCGCCTGATCGATGGCCGGCATCGGCGACAGGCCTTCTTCCAGAGCCTTGAAGTAGAGCCCCGTTCCTCCCGTAAAGATCGCGGTCTTGCCGCTTGCCCGAATGTCTGCCAGCGCAGCCGCCGCGTCCTTGAGCCAGGCCGCCACCGAATAGTCGCGTTCGGCCGCCACGTGGCCATACAGGCGGTGCTCGATCCCCGCCATCTCGTCGGCATCGGGTCTGGCGGTGAGGATCGTCAGCGCATCGTAGACCTGCATGGAATCGGCATTGACGACCACGCCGTCGAGCGCCTGCGCGAATTCGAGCGCCAACGCGCTCTTGCCGCTTGCCGTCGGCCCGGCTATCAGAACCGCGTCCGGACGCTTTGCGGCCGTGCCGGTCATCGCCCGCACGTCCTGCCGCGCCGAATGTCGTTTCCTGTCCTCATGCCGATATTTGCCCGATGCCACTCGTCGCCACGCTGATCGCCAACCCGCAAAGCCGGGCCCTGGATGCCGAAACCGCGCAGGCCGTCGCCAGCGCGCTCGACGCTCTTGGACCGGTCTGGCTCGCCGAACTGACGGCATGCGACATCACGCTGCCGCAGGGACTGGAAGCCGACCGGGCCGAAACGATCCTGGCGGACGCACTTGCCGGCAGGCCCGTCGATCATGCGGTACAGGAGGCCGCCACACGGCGCAAGAAGGCGCTGATCGCCGACATGGACTCGACCATGATCGGCCAGGAATGCATCGACGAACTGGCCGACGAAGCCGGCCTTCGCGACCGCGTTTCCGCAATCACCGCGCGCGCCATGAACGGCGAGATCGAATTCGAGCCGGCGCTGCGCGAGCGCGTCGCACTTCTGAAGGGCCTGCCGGTCGCCGTCATCGGCAAGGTCATCGCCGAACGCATCACGCTTGCCGCAGGCGGCCGCGAACTGGTGGCGACCATGCGCGCCAATGGCGGCCACACCATGCTCGTTTCGGGCGGCTTCACCAGCTTTGCGGGCCCCATCGCCGGCAGGCTCGGCTTCGACGAATTCGGCGCGAACGTCCTCGGCGAAGCCGATGGTTTTTTCGACGGCACGGTCGCCGAGCCCATCCTGGGAAAACAGGCCAAGGTCGACGCGCTCAACCGCGCGGCGGGTGAACACGGCCTCGTCCCTGACGACTTCATCGCCGTCGGCGACGGCGCCAACGACCTCGCCATGCTGTCGCTTGCCGGCACCGGCGTGGCGCTGCACGCCAAGCCGTCGGTGGCGGCACAGGCGCGCGTCCGCATCGACCACGGCGATCTCACCGCATTGCTGTACCTGCAGGGCTATCGCCGCGCGGAATTTGTCGGGTGAACCTCCTGCCGTTCGAAACCGAACGCCTTGTCGTGCGCAACTGGCAGGAGCGCGACCGCGATCTCTTCTTCGAGATCAACAGCGACGACAAGGTGATGGAGTTCTTCCCCTTCCGGCGCAGCCGCCAGCAATCCGACGAACTGATGGACCGCCTCGCCGCGTCGATCGAACGTGACGGCTTCGGTTTCGCGGCACTTGAACTCAAGCAAGGCGGCGAATGCATCGGCTTTTGCGCCATTGCCCGCGCCTCGATGGAAGCTGCCGGCTTTCCCGCCGGCATGATCGAGATCGGCTGGCGATTGGCAAGTCGCTACTGGGGCAAGGGCTACGTCACCGAGGCCGCCCGCGCCTGGCTCCGGACAGGCTTCGAGAATCTGGGCCTCGACGAGATCGTCTCCTTCGCCGTCCACGACAATGTCCGCTCCACTTCCGTGATGGAGCGCATCGGCATGCGCCGCGACACCGCACGCGATTTCGACCACCCCGCCATTCCCGAGACCTGCCCGCAACTCAAGCGTCATGTCTTCTACGCTCTGGGCCGGGACGAATGGCGGGCCGCGACGGCAGGACACTGATCGGCAGAAAGAAAAACCCGGCCGCCAAGGCCGGGTTTTCATTTGATAAGGCCGTGGGCAAGCGCCGGGATCAACCCTCGATGCGCAACACCACGAAGCGGATGTCGCCGGTCTTCGACGAGACCATCAGTAGCACCGACTTGCGGCCTTCCTTCTTCAGTTCCTCGACGCGGGCCAGCACCTCTTCGGGTGTCGACACCGGCTCCTGGGCGACCTCGACCAGCACATTGCCGGCTTCGATGCCCTTGTCGGCGGCGATCGTGCCCGCCTCCACCTCGACGACCAGCACGCCGGCCACATCCGAGGCGATTTCCTCGGTCTCACGGTCGGCGCCCGTGATTTCCTTCAGCTTCATGCCGAGAACGATGTCGGCCGGCTCCTCGGGCTCTGCCTGCTGGTCCGACTGTTCCTCGTCCTGGCTGGCGATCTGCTTCTCGCCGTCCTCGAGGCGGCCGACCTTGGCCTGCAACGTCTGTTCGTCGCCCTTTCGCAGGACGACGACATCGACCTCCTTGCCGACCGGCGTATCCGCGACGATCTTCGGCAGGTCCCGCATTTCCTCGATGTCCTTGCCGTCGAATTTCAGCACGACATCGCCCGGCTTGATGCCAGCGGAGTCGGCGGGACCGTCGCGAACCACGTCGCCGACCAGCGCGCCGCGCGCTTCGCCCATGCCGAGCGTCTCCGCGATTTCCTCGGTTACGGTCTGGATCTGCACGCCGAGCCAGCCGCG
>JAGRLL010000021.1:14625-15912 GCA_020441855.1 Nitratireductor sp. | reverse complement strand
TCGAACTGCTTGGGCCAGCGCACCAGCTGCATGCCGCCGGCATCGGCCAGCATGTGGGAAAGCTCGACATCGGGATATTTTGCCTTGTGCGTGGCGGTTACGACTTCGTTCCAGAGCACGCCCGATTTCATCACGTTGCGCTTTTCCATCGAGCAGACCTTGTTGGCGCGGGTGCGCGCCAGTTCGAAGGCGACGCCGGAAATGCGTTCGATTTCGTAGGTGTCGTAGACCTGCGTGTCGATCGCCCGCTTCTGGCCGTTGCCGAGTTCGATGATCTCCTTGGGTTCGCCGAAATAGACGCCGCCGGTCAGTTCGCGCACGATCAGGATATCGAGGCCCTCGACCACCTCGCGCTTCAGCGAAGAGGATGCGGCAAGCGCCGGATAACAGATCGCCGGACGCAGATTGGCGAACAGCTCCATGTCCTTGCGCAGACGCAGGAGGCCCGCTTCCGGGCGAACGTCATAGGGAACGCTATCCCATTTCGGTCCGCCGACCGCACCGAACAGCACGGCGTCGGCCGCCATCGCCTTGGCCATGTCCTCTTCGGAAATGGCTTTGCCATGCGCGTCATAGGCCGAACCGCCGACAAGTCCGGAATCGGTCTCGAAGCCGGCGCCGCGTGCCTCGTTCATCCAGGCGATGATTTTTTCGACTTCGGCCATCGCTTCGGGGCCAATGCCGTCTCCGGGAAAAAGAACGAGATTGCGAACTGCCATGATTGTCTACCTTGTTGGCTGGAAGAAGGGGACCGGCGTCAGCCGCCCTGCGTGACGACGATACGATGAAGAATGCGCCTGACCACCGGCGCGACGAACAGAAAGATCGGATAGGCAATCACCCAGGTCGTCATCCAGGCCCTGAACCAGAGGCCGGCGAACTTCCCTGCATCGAGGCCAATCGCCATGATTGTCGAGATGCCGGAAACAAAGAAGGTCATGAAGCAGGTGAGCAGCAGTCCGAAGACATAGTGCTCGTAACGGCCCGGCAGAAACGGTTTCATCGCTTGCCTCTGCCGCTCAGACCCAGGGGCGCTCTTCGGCCATCTTGTGCTCGAAGGTCTCGATTGCCGGCGCCTTCTGCATGGTCTCGCCGATATCGTCGATGCCATTGAGCAGGCGGTACCGCAGGTCGGGGTCTATGTCGAAGGAGATCGAACCGCCGTCGGGGCCCTTGATCGTCTGGCTCTCCAGATCGACCGTCAGCGTGGCGTTGGCGCCGCGCTTGGCGTCATCCATCAGCTTGTCGAGTTCTTCCGCGCTGACCTTGATCGGCAGGATGCCGTTC
>JAGRLL010000021.1:6001-14610 GCA_020441855.1 Nitratireductor sp. | reverse complement strand
TGTAGAAAATGTCGGCGAACGACGTCGAGATCACGCAGCGAATGCCGAAATCGAGCAGCGCCCACGGCGCGTGCTCGCGGCTCGAACCACAGCCGAAATTGTCGCCTGCCACCAGAATCTTCGCGCCCTTGTAGGACGGCTTGTTCAGCACGAAATCGGGATTGTCGCCGCCATCGTCGAGATAGCGCATCTCCGAGAAGAGTCCCTTGCCGAGGCCGGTACGCTTGATCGTCTTGAGATAATCCTNNNNGGGATGATCATGTCGGTATCGACATTGACGATGGGCAGAGGTGCCGCAACTGCGGTCAGCGTGGTGAATTTTTCCATGGAACGGATCGCTCTTGATTGAAAGCGTGATTGAAGGTCCGGGCGGATGTACACCGCGACGCCCAATTCATCAATGCCGTATCCCGAACGGTTTCACCAGATGGTTCACCAGGCGGTTCACCATAGGGGTCATATGACGTTGCGCTCGGTGAGCCGGCGGCCTGCCAGAATGCGGGCAGGCGAGAAGGCCGCACAATCGATGGTTCGGAAGGCACCGCGCGCGATCAGTTCGGCCAGTGCCCTTCCCGCGGCGGGCGCCTGCTGCACGCCATGACCGGAAAAGCCGCCGATGACGAAGAAATTGTCGAAACCCGGAACAGCCCCGATCAGCGCATTCTGGTCGAAACGATTGTAGTCGTAATGTCCGGCCCAGGCGCCGGTCATGCGGATTGCCTCGAAGGCCGGCACGCGGTGCGCCAGCACCGGCCAGACCGCCTCCTCGAACAGCGCATAATCCGGGTCGAAATCCGCCGGATCGGCAGGACCGTCTTCGTTGGGTGGCGGCGCGCCGGCGATGAAGCCCTCCCCTTCCGGCCGCACCCATACGCCCGACAGATCGGCCGTCAGCGGCATGTTCCCCGGCGGATGCGGACAGGTGAACCGGAAGACCGTGCGTTTTCTCGGTTCGACCGGCAGGTCCGCGCCCGCCAATTCCGCCACCACGCCGGCATTGGGACCGGTCGCATTTATGGCGATGCCGCAGCCGATCCGCTCGCCATCTGTACATGACACCGCGTCGATCCTGCCGCCCGACACGTCGAACCCGGTCGCCTCGCCGTCGATGAAGACAACGCCATGTTCGCGGTTGTGACGGTTCACCGCGCCCAGCACGCTCCAGGGATCGAACCAGCCCTCGCCGGACAAACCGGTCGCCCCGGCGGCAATATCCTCGACATTGAGCCAGGGATGCCTGCGGGCGAGCGCCTGCGGCTCTTCAAGCGCGATTTCGGCGCCTTCTTCGATCTGCGCACGGTAATTGGTCTTCAGTGCCGCCAATCCAGATTGCGATGCGAGCAGCAGATAGCCTTGTTCGACAAATCCTGCCGGCACGCCGAACCGTCGCTCGAAATCCCGGTAGAAGGCCAGCGAGGCGCGGGAAAGCCGGATGTTTTCCGGGGTCGAGAATTGCTGGCGAATGCCGGCGGCAGACAATGCAGTCGCCGCCTGCCCGTAGCTTCGGTCGCGCTCGACGATGGCGATTGACCCCGCAAAGCCTTCCTCGCGGAGAAAGAATGCGGTGAGCGCCCCCATGATGGCGCCACCGATGATGACGATGTCGAATTTGCGCGAGATTGCATCCATGTCGCCACATTAGCCCGCGCCATTCCCTTTGCAACGGCTCTCTTGCTAAGGCTCTCCTGATGCGGACTTTGGCCCCGGCCCTGTCTCCAACGCCCTCTTGCAACCTGCAGCCAAAGCGGAAACATAGGTTCCATGGTATTTCTCACGCCCGACTGGCGGCAGCGCCGTTCCGCCCTGTTCATGCCTGCATCCAATGCCCGCGCCATCGCCAAGGCCCGGGTGCTCGCCGCCGACACGCTGATCTTCGATCTGGAGGATTCCGTCGGTCCGGGCGAGCGGGAAGCCGCTCACGACAATCTGCGCGCATGGGTGGCTGGCGGCGATTTCGGCCACCGCGAACGTGTGATCCGCACCAGCGCGGCCGATTCGGAGAGCTTCGTCGGTGACCTCGCCGTGGCCCTCGAATGTGCGCCCGATGCCGTTCTTCTGCCCAAGGTGGAGGATGCCAGGACCCTTGCATTGGCAACCGTCCATCTCGACAGGGCGGGTTCACCGGTTAAACTCTGGGCCATGATCGAAAGCCCGAGAGCCTTGCTCGCCATTGCCGGCATCGCCGACGCCTCGCCGCGCCTTGCCTGCCTTGTCGTCGGACCGAACGACATGGCAAGGACGACGGGCGTCGCCATGCGGCCCGGCCGCGCGGCCATGATCCCGTGGTTCATGACGATCATCGCCGCCGCGCGCGCCAATGGCCTTGCCGTGCTGGATGGGGTCTACAACGCGTTCCGCGACACGGAGGGCTTCGCGGCGGAATGCGCGCAGGCCGCCGAACTTGGCTTCGACGGCAAGACGCTGATCCATCCTTCCCAGATCGATGCCGCCAATGCCGCCTTCACGCCCTCCGAGGCTGAATACGACCGCGCCCGGCGCATTGTCGCCGCATTCGCCGACCCGGCGAATCTGGGGCGCGGCGCAATTTCCCTGGATGGGGAAATGGTTGAGCGTCTTCATCTGGATTCGGCCAGGATTCTGCTTGAAAGCCGCGAGATGAAGACAACATAACGGAGCCGAAATGACTACGATCTATCGCTTTCTCACCGGGCCGGACGATTCGACCTTCTGCCACAAGGTAACGAAGGCACTCTCGGATGGCTGGCAACTCCACGGCCCCGCGACCTATGCCTTCGACGGCATCCACGGCGTGATGCGCTGCGGCCAGGCCGTCATCAAGGAGACGGAAGAGACCTACGATCCGGAGAAGAAGCTCTCCGGTTATTGAGGCTCATTCCGAAAGGAAATTGTCAGGAGGAAAGACGAGTATGGAAATCAAGCGAAGCGGCTCCCAACCTTCCGGCAAGGGGCCCGAGGATTATTTCACCGGCACGGTGCGCATCGATCCCATCGTCAGCGCGGCCGAACCGGCGCGCGTCGCCGCCGCCAGCGTCACATTCGAGCCGTGCGCGCGCACGGCCTGGCACACCCATCCGCTCGGTCAGACGCTGATCGTCACCGCCGGTTGCGGCCGGGTCCAGCGCGAGGGCGGTCCCGTCGAGGAGATAAGGCCCGGCGACATCGTCTGGTTCGAACCGGGCGAGAAGCACTGGCACGGTGCCGCGCCGACCACGGCAATGACGCATATCGCCATCCAGGAGAAACTGGACGGCTCGCCCGTGGACTGGCTCGAGCACGTGTCCGACGCCCAGTACCTGAAGTAACGCCGGCGTCTACTTTTCCGGATTGTCCAGCCCGTTCATCCCGGCGATGAAATCGGCCAGCATCGGAACGTATTTGTCCCCCTGGCCGTCCGCTTCCATCGCCGCGAAGGCGTTCTTCACCACCGCCTGGATGGCATTCACCGATCCCGACGCATTCGCCATGTTGGCGAGGTAGCGCATGTCCTTGTGGGCGTTGGAGATCGTGAACTTGTGGGCTTCGGGATCGCGCTCCAGCGTCCACTTCATGAAGGTTTCGTAGAAGCCGCAGGCCATGCGTCCTGGCGCGACAACCGAATTGAACTGGTCCGCGCTCAATCCGTTCTTTCTCGCGATCGCCAGCGCCTCCGAATAGATCGCGGCATAGCCCATGGCGATGAAATTGTTGACGAGCTTCATCTTGTGTCCGAGCCCGACCGGCCCGAGATGCGTGATCACCGCCGCCCAGCATTCGAGCACCGGCCGGATCGTTTCGAAGGTCTGCGGATCGGCGCCGACCATCGTGTCCAGCGTTCCGGCTTCCGCCTCCTTGGGCGTACGCGACAACGGCGCATCGACCATCACCATGTTCGCCGCGGCGAGTTCCCCCGCAAGCTGCAATGTCGAGACCGGATCGGAAGTCGAGCAATCGACGACGATCAATCCTTCTCGTCCCGAGGCGATCAGCCCGTCGGATGCGCGCACGATCGCCTCCACCTGCGGACTGCCGGTCACGCACAGATGCACGATGTCGCATTGGCGCGCGAGTTCCGCCGGGTTCGCCGCCTCGCGTGCGCCGCGCCTGACAAGATCCTCGACGGGTGCGCGGTTGCGATGACCCATCACCATCAGTTCGTAGCCCTTATCCACGATGTTCCTGGCCATGCCGTGCCCCATGAGGCCGACGCCGATGAAGCCGATCACCGGTCTTGCCATGTCGTATTCCCCCTACCTCCAGAGATCCGGTTTACTCGGCGCTCGCCTCAATGCGTGCCATGTCGTCGTCCGACAGGCCGAAATGGTGCCCGATCTCGTGGATCAGCACATGCGCGACGATTTCTCCCAGCGAGTCGTCATGTTCGGCCCAGTAATCGAGAATTGGCCTGCGAAAAAGCGATATCCGGTTGGGAAATTCCCCGGTGAACGGGTTGGATTTGTCGCCGATACCGCGTCCCTCGAACAGCCCGAGCAGATCGAAGGGCGATTCGAGACCCAGTTCGTCCAGCACTTCGTCTTCGGGAAAATCGGCGACGACGATCATCGCCTCGCCGGTGAGTTTGCGGAATTCGGCCGGCAAATAGGCATAGGCTTCGCGCGCGAGCGCTTCGATGTCGTCGAGCGACGGCGAATGTCTGCCGCGCCATTTTGCAGTAATATCCCTGATAGCCATCGGCGACCACTCCTGCGAGGGATATAGCGAAGGTGCAATTGAAATGGTAGTGCACGCATGAAGGGCGGCCCTCTAGGGGCCACCCCTTTGCATTCCGATGGCGCGCGTCAGGCGCTTTTCTTGATGAACTCGCCGCTTCGAAGCTCCTGAAACGCCTGCATCAATTCCTCGCGCGTGTTCATCACGATCGGCCCGTGCCAGGCTACGGGCTCCTGGATGGGCGCACCGGAGACCAGCAGGAAACGCATGCCGTTCTCACCGGCCGTGGCAACGACCTCGTCGCCGGTACCGAACAGCACCATCGAGCGGTTGCCGACCTTTTCGCGGATCAGCACTTCCTCGCCCTGGAATTCCTTCTCGGTCAGCACTCCAAAGGGTTCCGACGCGTCGCGGAAGGTTCCGGAGCCTTCGAACACATAGGCGAAGGCGCGGCGATAGGTGTCGACCCGAAACCGCTTGGTCTTGCCGGCCGGGATGGAAATGTCGAAATAATTCGGCTCGGCGGCAACCCCGTCGACCGGCCCGGTAACACCCTTGTAGTCGCCGACGACGACGCGGATCGCCGTGCCGTCGTCATCGACGAGCATTGGAATTTCGGCCGATTTGACGTCCTGATAACGTGGATTGGTCATCTTCAGGTCGCGCGGCAGGTTCGCCCAGAGCTGGAAGCCGTGCATGCGGCCATGCGGGTCGCCCTGCGGCATTTCCTGATGCATGATCCCGCTGCCGGCTGTCATCCACTGCACATCGCCGGCTTCCAGCAGACCGCGATTGCCCAGGCTGTCGCCGTGCTCGACCGTGCCGGCCAGCACATAGGTAATCGTTTCGATGCCGCGATGGGGATGCCAGGGAAAACCGGCGAGGTAATCGTCCGGCCGCTCGTTGCGGAAATCGTCGAACAGCAGGAACGGATCGGCCAGGTGCGGCTCGGTGAAGCCGAAACCGCGATGCAGGTGCACGCCGGCGCCTTCCAGGGTCGGCTTGGCCTCGATAACGCGCGAAACGGGTCGGATGGACATGGGACAGGTCTCCTTGGCCGGCGTCTTTCCAGTCGACGCGGCTCTCGGAGCGCAATATGGGACGGACTGGCCCGGCCACCAAATCACGGCCCGGTGACGCAGCGTTCACGCCGGGAAGACGGTCGGCAAAACGGCGCGGCGTATGCATTGCCGCGACCGTACGAATGGAAAATGGAAGGAATTTGGAGCGGGCGATGGGATTCGAACCCACGACCCCAACCTTGGCAAGGTTGTGCTCTACCCCTGAGCTACACCCGCTCACGCCATGCCCTCAATAAAGTCCGAAGGACGGCGAAAAGTGCGGCGCCACCTATGGCGCAACGTGCCGGCGATTGCAACAGCTATTTCTCGGCTTTTTGGACGCGCAACGCCAACGAGGCGCAGCGGGAGAATTGCCCGCCGGGCAGCGGCACTGCGCCACGAACCGTTCGGCCGCGCTGCTCCCGGGGACCAAACGCCCAAAGGCGCGAAATCCCCGCCGGTTGATCGATCCGCATTTAGCCAATAGAGCAGGTGGCAAAATTGTTCCTGCCACAATGGGTTCGCATCCGATGCCGGCTACCCCCGAAGAATTGTTCGCCCTGCTCGACAAGCTTGGTATCAAGACCGCCACCATCAGCCACGAGGCGGTGTTCACCGTCGCCGAAAGCGACAAGCTGCATCGCGAGGTCGAGGGTGGTCACACCAAGAACCTGTTCGTCAAGGACAAGAAGGATAATTACTTTCTGATCGTCGCCGAGGCCAGTGCGCAGATTCCTATCAACCGCGTCCATCCGCTGATTGGCGCGAAAAGCCGCGTTTCCTTCGCCAATGCGGAAAGATTGATGGAATTCCTCGGCGTCGAGCCCGGTTCGGTCACCGCCTTTGCGCCGATGAACGACCACGGCAACCGGGTCAAGGTGATCATCGACGCGCCTCTGCTGCGTCACGATGCGATAAACTGCCACCCGTTGAAGAATACGATGACGACCACCATTTCGAGGCAGGATTTGCTAAACTTCCTCGAACATGTCGCGCATGTGCCAGAGATCGTCGATCTGTCCTCGGCAAGCGATGCGGCTCAACAGGAACAGGACTAACGGCCACGCGCCCCGGTTTGGCGGCGAGGCCTGCACGGAGAAGACCAATGAACAGTACTGGTAATGGTGGCGTCGATTTTCTCGGTACACTGGGAGGCGCCCAGACGGCCGGCCGGCCGGCGGGCGGTGCGTCCGATGCGGTGAAGGACATCTCGACGGCAGAGTTCATGGCGGAGGTCATCGAGGCATCCGCCGAACGCCCGGTGCTCGTCGATTTCTGGGCGCCCTGGTNNCCTGGTGCGGGCCCTGCAAGCAGCTTGGTCCGGTGCTCGAAAAGGCCGTCGCGGATTCTCGCGGCAAGGTGAAACTGGTCAAGATGAACATCGACCAATATCCCGAGATTGCCGGGCAGATGGGTGTGCAGTCCATTCCCGCGGTTGTCGCCTTCGACAAGGGCAAGCCGAAGGACGCCTTCATGGGCGCCGTTCCCGAAAGCGAGGTGCGCCGCTTCATCGAGAAGCTTGTCGGACCGACCGGTCCTTCGCCGGTCGACCAGGCACTCGAACAGGCTGCCATCTTCGTCGAGCAGGGTGCGCACGGAGAGGCCGCCGGTCTCTATGCTTCCGTGCTGCAGCAGGAGCCGGAGAATGTCACCGCCCTTGCCGGCATGGGAACGCTTTACCTGTCGTCCGGAGATCTGGAGCGCGCCAAAGCCATGTTTCAGGCCATCCCCGCCGATCAGCAATCCACGCCGGAAGCCGCATCGCTCAAGGCGGCGATCGACCTGGCCGAACAGGCCGCCTCGCTTGGCGATACCGCTGAACTCCTTGCCCGCATCGAAGCCAATCCCAGGGATTACGACGCCCGGTTCGATCTCGCGCTGGCGCTCAACGCCGCGGGAAATCGCGAGGAAGCAGCCGACCAGTTGCTGGACATCATCCGGCGCGACCGCAAATGGAAGGACGACGGCGCACGGACCCAGCTTCTGCAGTTTTTCGAGGCCTGGGGCCCAACCGATCCGGACACGCTTTCCGCCCGCCGCCAATTGTCTTCCATCCTGTTCTCCTGAGGTAACCACTTGAGGTTTGCCAGCTCCGACACAGATTGATGGGGAGGAGAGGAAGACCATGCGAGCCGGAAACATCGACTATGTGAACGTTGACGATCTCCCCGAAATCGTCCCGTTATTCCCGCTTTCCGGCGCGTTGCTGCTTCCGGGCGGACAGATGCCGCTCAACGTATTCGAGCCGCGCTATGTGGCGATGATCGACGACGCGCTGTGTCACGATCGCCTGATCGGCATGGTGCAGCCGCGATTCGGCCCCCAGAAGACCATTTGCGAGAATGGCGAGCCGGCATTGTGCGAGCTGGGCTGCCTGGGTCGCGTCACCGCATTTCAGGAAACCGGCGACGGCCGTTACCTCATCAACCTGACCGGCATCTGCCGGTACCGGATCAAAGGGGAGGAGGAATCCCGCAAGGGCTATCGCCGCGGCCGCATTGCGGTGTTCGGCGACGACCTCGCCTGTGTGGACAACGGCGCGCAGGTTGACCGCGACAACCTGCTCGCCACCTTCCGCAAATACCTCGACACGCACGGCATGGAGGCCGATTGGGAATCGGTGCGCAAGGCATCGAACGAAACCCTGGTCACCGCGTTGTGCATGATGAGCCCTTACGGACCGGCGGAAAAGCAGGCGCTGCTCGAGGCCAATACGCTCAGGGAACGCGCCGAGACCCTGATCGCCATCGCCGAGATAGCGCTCGCCCGTGACATCGGCGAATCGGATACGCTGATCCAGTGAAGCGGAGCTTCAGGTGACCAAGAACGGCCTGCATGTCCCCTCGACCCCGGCGTTGCAATCGCGACCGCCGAACAATGTCGTCGATGTGAAACTGCTGGAAATGCTGGTCTGCCCGC
>JAGRLL010000021.1:0-5933 GCA_020441855.1 Nitratireductor sp. | reverse complement strand
TGCGCGACGGGATTCCGATCATGCTTGCTTCGCAGGCTCGCCAACTCACCGACGAGGAAATGGCGAAGGACTAAGAACCGACAAAAAGCGGGCGGTCAGATCGCCTCGCCCGCCAGCAGGCGTGGCGTTCCGCTGCCATAGCCGGCCGCCTGGTCGATGAAGCGCTGCTTCAGTCCGGGCAATCGGTCGACCAGTCCAAGACCCGTATCGCGCAGTGCGCGCAACAGCGGGTTGTTGTTCGAAAACAGCCGGTTGAGCACGTCGGTCGTCACGCCCATCTGCACCGTGTCGAAACGCCGCCACATTTGGTAACGCTCCAGCACCGCGAGGGAGCCGATATCGAGGCCGAGCCGGTGCGCCTCGACGACCGTTTCGGCGAGGGCGGCCGCGTCCTTGAATCCGAGATTGAGGCCCTGTCCGGCGATCGGATGAATGCCGTGTGCGGCGTCGCCCGCAAGTGCGAAGCGCTCCTTGACGGTATCGCGCGCCAGCGTAAGTCCGAGCGGAAAGGCGCGGCGCGGCCCCTCGACACTGATCGCGCCGAGCTTATGGCCGAAGCGCTGCTCCAGTTCCAGTTCGAAGGTCATCTCATCGACGTCCAGCAGCCGCTTCGCGTCACTGGTTCGCTCTGTCCATACCAGCGAGGACCTGTTGCCCTTCAGCGGCAGGATCGCGAACGGCCCGGCAGGCAGAAAATGCTCCTCGGCACGGCCTTCGTGCGGACGCTCGTGCGCCACCGTGACCACGATCCCCATCTGGTCGTAGGGCCAGTGCAGGGTACGGATTCCGGCCTGTTCGCGCAGTCTGGAGCGAACACCGTCGGCGGCGACCAGCAACCTTGCTTCGCTCGTCCCCCCGCCAAGCCGCACCTCGACGGATCCAGGTTCGACGGAAAAGCCGTCCACCTGGTCGGTGACGAGCGCCACACCCAGCGCTTGCGCCTTCGCGCGCAGCGCCTTGACCAGCGAGCGGTTGGGCAGCATGTGCGCAAAGGGCGCCTGTCTTTCGGCTTCCGGCGGCATCTCGCTGGCAAAGGTCAGGAATACCGGCCGGGTCACATCGGAGAGACGGCTATCGGTGACGATCATTTCGTTGATCGGCTGTGCGTCGTCGACGAGCGTCTGCCATACGCCGAGCCGGTCGAGCATTCGTGTGGCCGCGGCAGCGATTGCCGAGGCGCGAACGTCCTTCTCGATGACCTCGTGCGGCACCGGATCGACGACCGTCACCCCAAGCGTCGGCGCCGCATCCCGGATCGCGACCGCGGTGCACAGCCCGACATAGCCGCCCCCCGCGATCAGCACATCCGTTCCGGCAGGTGCTTTTTCGCTCGCTGTCTTCTTCGTCGCCTGTCGCGCCATGCAACGCTCCTTTCGCGTTTCGACGAACTACCATAATCGATAATGTGGCGCTATTGACGCCAACGCCGCATCGGGCGGCGCGCAAGACAACGCAACAGGAAGCATGGCCATGTTGAAAGCGGTAGCCTCCCTTGTCGAGATACTCGATCTGGAAAAACTCGAGGAGGACCTGTTTCGCGGCACCAGCCCCAAGGTCGGCTGGCAGCGTGTCTTTGGCGGTCAGGTGATCGGTCAGGCGCTCGTCGCCGCCCAGCGCACCGTGGTCGCCGAGCGCCATGTCCATTCCCTGCATAGCTACTTCCTGCGTCCGGGCGACCCGGAAGTCCCCATCGTCTATCAGGTCGACCGAATTCGCGATGGTGGCAGCTTCACGACACGGCGGGTCGTCGCCCTGCAGCACGGCAAGGCGATCTTCTCGATGTCGGCTTCCTTCCAGGTTCCGGAGACCGGTCTGGACCATTACATGCCGATGCCGGAAGTCGCCCCGCCCGAATCGCTACCAACCGAAAGGGAACTGGCCGAGCGCTATATCGACCACGCGCCGGAAAACATCCGCCGCTACTGGCAGCGCGAGCGCCCCATCGAGCTTCGCCCCACCGACCTCGCCCATTTCATTTCGAGCGAAAAGCTGGAACCCATTCAAAATGTCTGGCTGCGCACCACGGGAGAATTGCCCGACGATCCCGCGATTCAGGCAAGCGTGCTGGCCTATGCTTCCGACATGACCTTGCTCGACACATCGCTCTATCCGCACGGCAGAGCGGCATTCGATCCGAAAATACAGGTCGCCAGCCTCGATCACGCCATCTGGTTTCATCGCCCCGTGCGCATGGAGGGCTGGCATCTCTATACGCAGGACAGTCCGAACTCCTCCGGCTCGCGCGGCTTCACGCGCGGCAATGTCTACACGCGCGACGGCGTTCTGGTGGCCTCTGTCGCACAGGAAGGCCTGATTCGGCTGCGCCGCGACTGAACAATCCTTTGATTATCCCGGGCACCGGATGTTGCAGCAGGCGATCTGATCGAAAATTGTGCAAATTCGCCAATATGCAAAAAATATAAGCAAATAATGTCTGCTCATTTGGCAGTTTGCTTAGAACGCAATCGTTCGTTCGACTCATTTGTGATCAGAATTCGCTATCAATAACAAATGCTTAAATCGCAAGATTCGGTTTGGCACGTTGTTTGATTGAGGAGTCGCGGGCGAATTGCGTCGGCGGGTAAATCGACGCGTATTCGTTATTGGCCGAATTCTCGGCTCAATCAAAGGAACGGGTGATCGAATGAAGATTGTCATGGCTGTGATCAAGCCATTCAAGCTCGATGAGGTGCGCGATGCCCTCACGGCGATTGGCATCCAGGGTCTGACGGTGACCGAGGTCAAGGGCTACGGCCGCCAGAAGGGCCACACCGAAATCTATCGCGGCACGGAATATGCCGTCAGCTTTCTTCCCAAGCTGAAGATCGAGGTCGCCGTTGCGGGCGACATGGTCGACAAGACAATCGAAGCCATTTCCGGCTCGGCCAAGACCGGCCAGATCGGCGACGGCAAGATCTTTGTCTATTCCATCGAACAGGCCGTGCGCATCCGCACCGGCGAAACCGGCGCCGATGCCCTCTGATCGGGCCGCTGCGTTATATCAGGGAGAATACCCGATGAAGTTTGCTGACATTCTTCCTTCCAGCGCCGGTACCCTTGCCAGGGGATTCGCCGCCGGAAGCCTGTTCACCCTTGCGGCGTCCACGGCCGCCTGGGCACAGGAAACCACCACGGAGGCTGCCGAAGCCGCCGCACCGGTCATGGACAAGGGCGATACCGCCTGGATGATGACCTCCACCTTGCTGGTCCTGTTCATGATCATTCCGGGCCTCGCGCTGTTTTATGGCGGCCTGGTCCGGTCCAAGAACATGCTCTCCGTGCTCATGCAGTGCACGCTCATCACCGCCGTGGTGATGATCGTGTGGGTTCTGTGGGGCTATTCCTTCGCCTTCGGCGGCAGCACATCGCCCTATTGGGGCGGCATGGGCAAGCTGTTCCTGTCCGGCGTGAACATGGATTCGACGGCCGCGACCTTCACCGACGGCGTCGTGCTTCCCGAATACGTGTTCATCGCCTTCCAGATGACCTTCGCGGCCATCACCCCGGCGCTGATCGTCGGCGCATTCGCCGAGCGCACCAAGTTCTCGGGCGTGATGCTGTTCATGATCCTGTGGGTCACCTTCGTCTACTTCCCGATCGCCCACATGGTCTGGGACGGCGCGGGCCTCATCTTCAACTGGGGTGCGATCGATTTCGCCGGCGGCACCGTCGTTCACATCAATGCCGGCGTGGCGGGCCTCGTCTTCGCCATCGTGGTCGGCAAGCGCCTCGGCATCGGCAAGGACAACATGGCGCCGCATTCCATGACGCTGACCATGGTCGGCGCCGCGATGCTGTGGGTAGGCTGGTTCGGCTTCAACGCCGGCTCCAACCTCGAAGCGACGTCCAACGCCACGCTGGCGATGATGAACACCTTCATCGCAACCGCCGGCGCCATCGTCTCGTGGTCGGTGGTCGAAGCCATCACCAGGGGCAAGGCTTCCGGCCTCGGCGCGGCATCCGGCATCGTCGCCGGTCTTGTCGCGGTTACGCCGGCCTGCGGCACTTCGGGGCCCGTCGGCGCCCTGGTGCTTGGTCTCGTCGTCTCCCCTGTCTGCTACTTCTTCGTCTCCACCGTGAAGTCGAAGTTCGGTTATGACGACAGCCTCGACGTCTTCGGTATCCACGGCATCGGCGGCATCGTCGGCGCCATCGGCACCGGCATTCTGGTGGCGCCCTATCTCGGCGGCACTGGCGGCGACGACTTCAACATGGCCGCGCAGGTCTGGATCCAGATCAAGGCAGTCCTCGTGACTTTGGTCTGGTCGGGCATCGGCTCGCTGGTAATCGTCTACATCGTCAAGGCGATCACCGGCATCCGGGTCTCCGAGGAAGACGAGCGCATCGGTCTCGACCTCTCCGCCCACGGCGAAAGCGCCTATCACAGCTGATAGATCGAGCCTTCTCCAACATGACGGCCGGGCATTTGTTTGCCCGGCCGTTTTTGTATTCCGCGTCGGCATGGCCGACGACATGATTCCCGTTTTTCGCTTCTGGCAAGCGTCGCTGCGATGCAGCAAAATTATGCGTAAAAAATAACCACCAGTCACATATTGATTGAAAATTAGGCAATTAAGGGCTGGCATTTTCGGACCTGCCGAGCCATCGCTATAAATAACATAATATTAACAATCGCTTATCGCGACAAACCGGTTTTGGCACGCGGTTTGAATCCCCTGTCCCTGCGGGTTGCGGGGCATAAGGTTCCGTAGCGGTTTTCTTGCAACCGAGGCAGGCCTCCCCGGGCCGCCTGAAACGTAACGGGTGATTGAATGAAAATTGTCATGGCTGTCATCAAGCCATTCAAACTCGATGAGGTTCGCGACGCCCTGACTGCCATCGGCATTCAGGGTCTGACCGTGACCGAGGTGAAAGGCTACGGTCGCCAGAAGGGTCATACCGAGATCTATCGTGGCACCGAATACGCCGTCAGCTTCCTGCCGAAGCTGAAGATCGAAGTTGCCGTGGCTGCCGATCAGGTAACCGCCGCAGTCGAAGCCGTCGCCGGTGCCGCCAAGACCGGCCAGATCGGCGACGGAAAAATCTTCGTCTACACCATCGATCAGGTCGTTCGCATTCGTACCGGCGAAACCGACGCCGACGCGCTTTAACGGCGCCCGAAGCAAAAGGAGTATCGTATCAATGAACAAGGCAATCGGTAAGAAAGCCCTTGTCTTCGGGGTAACCACGCTTGCACTGGCAGGCGCGGCCTTTGCCCAGGAAACAACCGAGGCGGCGCCTGCCGCAGCGGCGGGCGTGCCGGAAGAAGTCGGCTTCATCCTCACAACCTTCATGTTCCTGGTCACCGGCTTCCTCGTCATGTGGATGGCCGCCGGCTTCACCATGCTGGAAGCGGGTCTGGTTCGCCGCAAGAACGTGTCCATGCAGCTCTTGAAGAACGTCGCACTGTTCTCCATCGCCGCCATCGCCTACTACCTCATCGGCTACAACCTGATGTATCCGGGCGACAACTGGACGGTGGACCTGTGGCTCGGCGCCTTCGGCACGGCCCAGCTTGAAGCGGTGGGCGTTGCCGCCGGCGATGTCGACCTGACCTATGCGTCGGTCGGTTCGGACTTCTTCTTCCAGCTCATGTTCTGCGCCACCACTGCATCGATCGTATCGGGCACGCTGGCCGAGCGCATCAAGCTCTGGCCGTTCCTGCTCTTCATCCTGATCCTGACCGGCCTCATCTATCCCGTTCAGGCTTCCTGGAAGTGGGGCGGCGGTTTCCTCGATTCCAATCTCGGCTTCCTGGATTTCGCCGGCTCGACGGTCGTTCACTCGGTCGGCGGCTGGGCCGCTCTGGCGGGCGCCCTTCTGCTCGGCGCGCGCAAGGGCAAATATGTCGACGGCAAGGTTATCCCGATGCCGGGTTCGGCCATGCCGCTCGCCACGCTCGGCACATTCATCCTGTGGCTCGGCTGGTTCGG
>JAGRLL010000224.1:1547-2056 GCA_020441855.1 Nitratireductor sp. | reverse complement strand
AGATAATGAACAGGTCATGTCAGAGGCACACCCAAAATGAACACTTATCAGGCCAAAATCGGGTACGCGCGCACCTCGACCGTCGATCAGAACCTCGATGCGCAGATTGCTGCCTTGAAAGCGGCCGGGTGCGGCATGGTCCGCACCGAGCAAAAGAGCGGGGCTACCCTTGATGGTCGACCTGAGTTGAAGACGATCCTCGACTTTATCCATCCAGGTGAAACCTTGGTGGTCACTCGGATCGACCGACTGGCCCGCTCGATGCAGGATCTCCAGACCATCGTTGCGCGGCTGAAAGAAAAGGGTGCGCATCTGGCGGCGACAGAGCAACCTGTCGATACGTCGACCGCTGCGGGCAAGGCCTTCTTCGACATGCTTGGGGTCTTTGCAGAGTTCGAGACCAACCTCCGTCGGGAGCGGCAAGCCGAAGGCATCAAGGTTGCTAAACGGAAAGGGGTCTATCGAGGTCGCCCGCCGAAGATCGATATGGCGGCCATTCAGACCAAACT
>JAGRLL010000224.1:0-1489 GCA_020441855.1 Nitratireductor sp. | reverse complement strand
ACTGTCTATAAAGCAAAGGCTGAAATGCTGACGAGTAACGAGATCACAGAGGTGCCGACTGCATGAAAAAGCCCCCGCGCAAGCGACAGCCTTCTGCGCCCAAGGCGCCTGCGCAAACACGGGTCAAGGTGCAACCCCCACGTAACCTGACCCCAGAGCTTTGCGATCGGCTGCGCCGGGACATGATGAAGGCATGCCTCGCTGTGGCAGAGACGCACGGACTGACAGTCGAAGGGGGCGATCTCACGGATATCGACCTGCGCCACAGTTTTGAGATCAGCTTCCGCGTCGGCATCCCGCAGGAGGACGGCGCGATCTATTCCCCGAACAAGGCCATGTTCGAGGTTCTCGCACCTCATTTCGGGCTGGAGCCCTCAGACTATGGTCGCACCTTCCGGTCGAAGGATGAACTGTTCCGCATCGTCGCCATCAACCCCAACAGGCCGAAATATCCTGTCAGTGCTGAACGCGTGTCGGATGGGCGGGGCTTCAAGTTCCCCGCCGATAATGTCGCCATGTACCTCCTGCGGTCAGACCCGTGATCCGTACCGCATTTGTTCCGGCAAAAGCCCAAATATGCAGCTTCGGGCCCTTTGGGCCAATTAGACAGTTTCCGCCGGTTGGACGTCGTCTGGCCGTCAGGAGTCTTGCCTCCTTGGCACGATGCACAAACGTGGTCCGCGCCCTCATCGCGTCGGCGCGCGCCATGGATGCGCCTGAGAGGTCACGAGAAGCCCGTGGACGAGCGTTGGGATTCTTTCCGGGCATCGGGTCGCTCGTAGGAAAACGCCGCTCTGCGGCGCTCTCAGTAGGGCTCCTGATTTCAGAGCAGTGTCCCAACAGTTGGTGTAATTTCCGCCGGTAGCGCGGGCTGAGCGGAGCCTTCGCATAGCGAAGCGAGGCCCGTGCGGGCCGCTTGGCGGCCATGGTTGTTCTTCGGCTAAGGTTTGGTTTGCGGACCTAACTTTGACCGAGGAGAACGACCATGACCAAGAATAGTCTATCAGATACTGCCGCGTTGCGTGCGCTTTTGTCAGAGACATCTGACAACAACCTGCTTGCCGGGATGCTCGGCTTTGTCGCTGACCGCCTCATGGCGCTGGACGTCGATCAGCTCTGCGGCGCCGGGGCGCACGAACGCAGCGGCGACCGTGTGAACCACCGCAATGGATACCGGTCCAGGGCTTGGGAAACGCGTGCGGGAAGGGTCGACGTGAAGATCCCGAAGCTGCGCAAGGGCAGCTACCTGCCGGAGTTCCTTGAGCCCCGCCGGGCGGCGGAAAAAGCCATGACGGCTGTCATTCAAGAGGCCTATGTTCAGGGCCTCTCGACGCGCTCCGTGGATGATCTGGTCAAGGCGATGGGACTGACTGGCGTATCGAAGAGCCAGGTCTCGCGGCTCTGCGGCGAAATTGATGAACGTGTCGATGCATTCCTGAACCGCCCGCTGGAAAGCGAATGGCCCTCGAAGCTATGAAAAACAGGCGTA
>JAGRLL010000020.1:3169-8310 GCA_020441855.1 Nitratireductor sp. | reverse complement strand
AATGTTGCCCGAGCGATTGCCGGGCGTGGCTTTCCTGACATTCTCGTCTCGGAAAAGCCGCATGAGGATGGTCTTCTTGAATTGTTGGACCGCCTTGGCCGAAACGGCAGGGCCTCTTCCGGGGAATGACGAGGACAATGACGAAGGGCACCACTAACCGGCGCGGGCGGACGCGCCCGGATACGCCGAAGACGATCGACCTTACCGCCAGCGAGGTTACGCCGAAACCCGAGGAAAAGGCGCCCGAGCCGGTGGTAATGGAGGCTGCGGAGCCGTCCGCGCAAAAGGCGGAACCCGCGGACAGGAAATTGTCCGGCTTCGGCGCGACCGCCAATGTCGAGTCGCGCGCCGATGAAAATTCCGCAAAGACTTCCGGTTCCGAAACGAAATCCGACGAAAAGAAAACCGGGAGCGCGGCCAAACCCGCCTCCGCGACAGGCACCGCCGGTGCTTGGGGACGCAGCGATCCCGGATCGGCGGCCGGCATTCCTCCCAAGGCACCTCCACCCCCGGCGCGCGGCGGCAATCTTGCTGCAATGCTGGTGTCAGGCCTGGCCGGCGCGCTGATCACGCTGCTCCTGCTTGGCGGCTTCGGCGCTTCCGGCCTGCTGCGTCACATCCCGCTGCTCGGCGCGCTCGCACCCACCGAAACCGTTCAGGCTCCGGATCTTTCCGCCGATGTCGCCGCGCTCGACAAGCGTATCGCCGCCATCGAGGCGCAAACACGCGCCGCGCCGCAGGGCCCGGACATCACCGCCCTCGCCGCCGACATCGACAATCTGTCTTCACGCCTTGGGGCCGCCGAGGAGGCGATCAGGCAGGCGCCGGACAATGGCGCATCGGGCGATCTGTCGTCCCGCGTCGAGGAATTGTCGCAACGTCTCGGCACGCTCGAAAGTCTGCCTGCCGCCGATGGTGGCGCTGCCGCAACCAATGTCGCCGGCCTTCGCGCGCAGGTGGAATCGCTTTCAGCCGCCTTGAAGACGGCAAGCGAAACCGCAAGCGCGACAACCGACGCGATTTCCGGCCGCATCGACAAGCTGCAGGCCGATCTGGACGGCCTCGAGGACAAGATCGCATCCGCCAGCGCGCAGGGACAGGAACAGGCCGACAGGGACAGGACCGCGCGCACCATCGCAATCGATGCGCTCCGTGCTGCCTATCGCCGCGGCGAACCTTTCTCCGAATTCCTCGAACCGCTCACAACGTTTACCGGCGAGGGCGCGGCCATCGAGGCGTTGAAACCTTATGCCGCTTCCGGCGTTGCGACCGACGCGCAACTCGTCGACGGCTTCGACATGGCTTCCCGACAGGCACTCGATGCGGTGACGCCCTCGGGCGAAGGCGTGATGTCGCGCCTCCTCTCCAATGCCCGCTCGCTCGTCGATGTACGCCCCGCCGGACCCGTCGAGGGCGATGCGCCGCGCGCCGTTCTATCGCGTGTCGAGGCCAACCTCGCCAATGGCGACTTCCCGGCGGCGCTCGCCGAATGGCAATTCCTGCCCGCCGAAGCAAGACAGGCCGCCTCCGACTGGAGCGGCAGGCTTGCGACCCGCGTCGCCGCGGACAAGGTGCTGCGTGACATCGCCACCGGGCAGGCCGGCAGGTAAAAGGGCAGGTTCATGACGCGGCTGATCGTATTCCTCATCGTCGTCGCCGGACTTGGCTTCGCCTTCGCCTGGGTAGCCGACAGGCCGGGCGAAGTGTCGCTGGTCTGGCAGGGCTTGCGTTACGAAACCAGCCTGATGGTGGCGGTCTCCGCCTTCGTCGCGCTGGTCGCAGCGATCATGTTCGTGTGGTGGTGCGTCATGACCGTGTTGCGTTCGCCCGCGCTCATGCGCCGCTTTTTCCGCAACCGCCGCCGCGACCGCGGCTACAACGCCCTTTCGCATGGCCTGATCGCCGCCGGCTCCGGCGATCCCGGAGCTGCGAGAAGGCTGGCGAAGGAAAGCCGCAAGCTGCTCGGCGGCGAACCGCTTGTCGAATTGCTCGACGCCCAGACCCTGCTGCTCGAAGGCAATCACGACAGGGCACGCGAGCGTTTTGAGCATATGCTCGAGAATGACGACACCAAGCTCGTCGCACTACGCGGCCTCTATCTGGAGGCCGAGCGCGAAGGCGCACGCGAGGCGGCACGCCATTATGCCGAAAAGGCCGCCGGATCGGCGCCTGCGCTGGCTTGGGCCGGCAATGCGATGCTCAGGCACCAATCGGCGGAAGGCGACTGGGCCGGTGCGCTGGCGACGCTCGAATCGATGCGTTCGGCCGGCACGCTCGACAAGGCCGAGGCCGCCCGCAAGCGCGCCGTGCTGCTGACCGCCGAGGCCATGGCCGAACTTCAGCCGCACCCCGACAAGGCGGCGAAACTCGCACGCGAGGCCCATCGTCTGGCCGAGGATCTGGTGCCGGCTGCAATTGCCGCTGCCACCGCTCTGGTTCGCAGCAACGACCTGCGCCGCGCCACTAGGATCCTCGAAACGACCTGGAAGCTGGCCCCCCACCCCGATATCGCCGACACCTACGTACATCTGCGCAGCGGCGACTCGGTGCGCGACCGGCTCAAGCGCGCCCGCAAGCTTGCTTCGTTGCTGCCCGAGCACCGCGAAAGCCGGCTCGCCATTGCCGAGGCGGCGGTGACGGCCACCGACTGGAAGGCCGCGCGAGAAGCCATCCAGCCCGTGCTTGCCGAAATGCCGACCCAGCGAGCCTGTCTTGTCATGGCCGACATCGAGGAAGGCGAATTTGGCGACAAGGGCCGCATGCGCGACTGGCTGTCGCGCGCCGTGCGCGCGCCGCGCGATCCGGTCTGGATGGCCGACGGGCTCACCAGCGAACACTGGCTGCCGGTCTCGCCCGTCAACGGCCGTCTCGATGCCTTCGAGTGGAAAATGCCGCAAGGCGCGCTCGGCGCGCCGCAGCCCGGTTTCGACATTTCCGATCTGGAATCCGAACTGGCCGCCGATGCCGAAACGGCGGAGATGAACGGCGGGCTGATGGACGAGGCTTCCGAAAAGGAGCCTTCTTCGTCCCCGGCCCCGAAGGCAGTCGAAGCCGCCGACGAAGCGGAGATCGTTTCGGTCGAACCGGCCTCCGAGAAAAAGCCTGTCGCACCCGATGGTGGCGAAACCGCCATTGCCGAAGCGCAAGACGAGAAGCCGAAGACGGAAAAGGTCATGCCTCTCGACCGCCTGCCCGACGATCCCGGCGTCGATCCCGATTCCGAACCCGAGGACGACAAGTCGTATCGCCTGTTCTGAAGGTGTCCCGAGGGTTTCGTTCGCTGGCCTGATCCGAGGATCTCGGGATAGGTTCACCGGTTGCGAACCTCGTAAATTCACCGCGAAAAAGGGGGTGATTCGCCCACGCCCTTGCGATATAAGACCCCGGCTTCGCGCTTCGCGCACGATCCGCCGCATTAGCTCAGTTGGTAGAGCACGTCATTCGTAATGATGGGGTCGCTGGTTCGAGTCCGGCATGCGGCACCATTTTCCCGTCAATCCCTTGCCGCCGGCCATTTTTGCCGGTTTCATGCAAACCGGATTGGGACAAACGGAAATCGCTATCTTGTTCGAGAAGCTGAAAAAACTCTTCTTCGATACCGACGACGACGCGGCCAGGCATGGTTTCGATACCGACAGCCTGCAGGTCGCCGAGGCCGCGTTGATGTTTCACGTCATCGCCGCCGACGGCATCGTCACGGAGGACGAAAAGGCGACGCTTTCGACCCGTGTGTCGCGGCATTTCGGCCTTTCCAAAGCCGAGGCCGCCGAACTCGTGGCGGCCGCGCGCGAAGCCGACAACGAGGCGGTCGACCTCTATCGCTTCACCTCGACACTGAAGCGCGAACTCGACTACGACGCGCGGCTCGAACTGATCGCCAGCCTGTGGGAAATGGTCTACGCCGACGGTGTCGTCCACGAACTGGAAGACAACATCGTGTGGCGCGTCGCCGAATTGCTGGACGTTTCCTCGCGCGACCGCATGGAAATGAAACAGCGCATACGCAGGGACGGGGAAACGTCTTGACGGGCGCGTGCGACAGGAACGCCTGGCCGCGCCGTGCTGCGTATTGCCGTCCACCCTTGAACATGCGGGGCCACGAGGATAGATGAAGGCCTGACCGCCGCCACCGGAGACCAAGATGCGCGCCGTACTCGATGTCATTCTCGTGATCCTCAACATCTATGTCTGGATCATCATCGCCAGCGCGATCTTCTCCTGGCTCTATGCCTTCAACGTGGTGAATCCGCGCAACCAGTTCGTCGCCGCAATCGGCAATTTCCTCTATCAGGCGACCGAACCCGTATTACGCCCAATCCGGCGCTTTATCCCCGATCTCGGCTCGATCGACGTTTCGCCGATCGTCCTGCTGCTCCTGATCTTCTTCCTGCAGCGCATCATCGCCTATTACGTCTACCCCTTTGTCTTCTGAGCACGGTTCGGGCTGGTTCAGAGCAATCGATGACGGCATCGAGCTAGCCGTCCGCCTGACGCCCAAGGCTGCGCGCGACGCCGTGGAAGGCGTGAAGATTGCCGCCGACGGCAAGGCGCATCTGGCCGCGCGCGTGCGCGCCGTGCCGGAAGACGGCAAGGCCAACAAGGCGCTGGAATTGCTTGTCGCGAAATCGCTCGGCGTTCCCAAATCCGCCGTTTCCGTCGTCGCCGGCCACACCAGCCGGCTGAAGACGGTGCTTGTCGCCTCCACAGGCCGGGAACGCGATGCGCTGGCAAGGAAGGTTGCCGGTCTGGCCTGACTCCTCAGCCCTTTTGACGCCTCAGTCCTTTGCGCGTTCGATCGCTTCCACGATCAGCCGCCTGGCGTCCTCGGCACCTTGCCAATCCCCGATCTTCACCCATTTGCCGGGTTCGAGATCCTTGTAGTGCTCGAAGAAGTGCGCGATCTGCTGCAGCGTTATGTCCGGCATGTCGGAGAATTCGCGCACGTTTTCGTAGCGCTTGGTCAGATGCGGACTGGGAACGGCGATGATCTTCTCGTCCTGTCCGGAATTGTCCTCCATGATGAGAACGCCGATCGGCCGTACATTGATCAGGCAGCCGGGAATGAGCGGACGCGTATTGCAGACGAGAACGTCGATCGGATCGCCGTCATCCGACAGCGTGTGCGGCACGAAGCCGTAATT
>JAGRLL010000020.1:0-3150 GCA_020441855.1 Nitratireductor sp. | reverse complement strand
TATAGAGGAAGCGGTCGACGACAAGCGTGCCGGCATCCTTGTCCATCTCGTACTTGATCGGCTGGCCGCCGACGGGCACCTCGATGATGACATTGACGTCTTCGGGGGGATTCTTGCCGATGGATATGGCGTCGATGCGCATGGGACATTCCTCCGCGGAAGCTTCGGTTTGCGGCTATAGCAATTCCAGGAAAAGTGGATACCGGTTTCCATCCGGAATTGCGTGAGAACAAATGGCTGGCTCGTTTCATCGATTCCGTGAAACGATGAAGCGAGCTAGATAGGCTTTTGTGCAGTGCAACACAATGCGCCTTCCGTCGCAGCTTGCGCGCTTGCGCCCTTCATGGGAAGGGTTGTCCCGTCGAGATGGAGATCGGCGCATGCTGCAAAGACACCGGCTTTCACCACTTTCCGCATCGCGCCTTCCCGCGCTTTCCGCATGGTGCCTTCCGGCGCTGGCGATCGCGTTCACCGTCATTCTTGTCGGCATGGCGCATGCCAATGACAGTGTCTATTCCAGGGTCGACGAAACCACCTGCCGCTGGGATCCGCCTCCGGCCGGCGAGGAGGAAGGCGATTTCGGCTGCGCGACCTGTACGGGTCACGGCGGCTATTTCCTGCGCCTGTGCGAGGGCGATTTGCGCCAGTCCGTGTTTTACGGCTCGGTCATGCCGGCAGAAATGTCCTGGAACACCTTTGGCCAGTTCAACCATGCCGGACCCACTGTCGAATGGCGATTGTCGCAGGGCGAGCCGGTCGCCGCGATCCATCGATTCTTCATCGACAACATGAACGATTCGGGCGAAGTGGACCCCGCGCGGCGGGGCCAGGTGCTCGTCGTCTCCACCGTGGCGCGGCCTGACCGCCCGCTATCCTGTCCCGTCGGCTATGTCGACACGCGGGTCAATGCCAACGCCAACGCGCTTGCGCGCCAGGTGGCCGACGATATTGCCCCCGGCTTCCGCTGTGGCACGGATCAGGCGTCCTTTTACGGCAGCCGCGGCCCTTATTCGGGCAGTCCTACGGGATTGTCACAATAGGTTTCAGTCCCAGGCATAGGCGAGTTTGCGCAGCTTCTTGTCGTCGAACTGCTCGGCGCCCTCGGCGACGGCCTTGCCGCCGGCATTCCCGTAGAAACGGATTGCCGGCTCGTTGTCGGCCAGCACCCATACGACCGCGCCTTTCAGCTTGCGCCGCTGCAATTCGCCGAGCGCGGCGAGGAAAAGCTTCTGGCCGAGCCCGATGCCCTGGTATTCCGGCTTGAGATAAAGTTCGTAGACCTCGCCCTCGAAGGGCAGCGTCGAGACACGGTTGCGCCCCAGCGTCGCATAGCCGGCGATGACATCGCCGACCTCGATCAGCACCACCACGGTCGACCGGCGAATGGCGTCGGCCCACCAGCGCTCCCCGCGCCGGCGGATCATCCGCGACAGCGCCTTGTGCGGCACGATGCCGGCATAGGCGTTCGACCATGCCGAATCGTGCACGGCCGCGATTGCCCCCGCATCCGATGGTTCCGCCCGTCGCGTTCCTATGGTGATCATGCCCATGGGCAGATCATAGGTTAACTTTTCATTAACCAACAAGATCGCAAGCGCGAAAAATCGGCCCCTGCGGCCAATTTCCACACGTGGGGGTAAGATACGCCCGGCTTCAGCCGGCGACCTGTGCCTTTTCGAAACGCTTTCGCTCGTGCGGATCGAGATAGCGCTTTCTCAGGCGGATCGATTTCGGCGTGACCTCTACCAGTTCGTCGTCCTCGATCCACGACAGCGCACGCTCCAGGGTCATGCGAATCGGCGGCGTCAGCTTCACCGCCTCGTCCTTGCCGGCCGAGCGGATGTTGGTCAGCTTCTTGCCCTTGAGCACATTGACCTCGAGGTCGTTGTCCCTCGAATGGATGCCGATGATCATGCCCTGATAGACCTTGTCGCCCGGATCGATCACCATCGGGCCGCGATCCTCCAGGTTCCAAAGCGCATAGGCGACCGCCTCGCCGGATTCGTTCGACAGCAGCACGCCATTGGTCCGCCCGGCGATCTCTCCCTTGTAAGGCTGATAATCGTGGAACAGACGGTTCATGACTGCCGTGCCGCGCGTGTCCGTCAGCAATTCCGACTGATAGCCGATCAGCCCGCGCGTCGGGCAATAGAAAACCAGCCGCACACGGTCGCCGCCGGACGGCTTGAGTTCGACCATCTCGGCCTTGCGTTCGCTCATCTTCTGAACGACGACACCCGAATGCTCCTCGTCGACGTCGATGACGACTTCCTCGACGGGTTCGAGCAGGTTTCCGTCCTCGTCCTTCTTCATCACCACGCGTGGTCGCGACACGGCGAGTTCGAACCCTTCGCGGCGCATGGTCTCGATGAGGACGGCAAGCTGCAATTCGCCACGGCCGGACACGTAGAAGGAATCCTTCTCGGCCGCCTCTTCGATTTTCAGCGCGACATTGCCCTCGGCTTCGCGCAGCAGCCGGTCGCGAATGACGCGGCTCGTCACCTTGTCGCCCTCGGTGCCGGCAAGCGGCGAATCGTTGACGATGAAGCTCATGGTAACGGTCGGCGGATCGATCGGCTGCGCCTTCAGCGGTTCCGTGACCGCCGGATCGCAGAATGTGTCGGCGACCGTGCCCTTGGACAGGCCCGCGATCGCCACGATGTCGCCGGCCTGCGCCGCGTCGATCGGCTGACGCTCCAGCCCGCGGAAGGCGAGAATCTTGGAAATGCGGCCGTTCTCGATCAGCCTGCCATCCTGGCCCAGGACCTTGACGGGCTGGTTCGGCTTGATCGAGCCCGATGCGATGCGCCCGGTAATGATGCGCCCGAGAAACGGATTGGCCTCCAGAATGGTGCCGATCATGCGGAACGGACCCTCCTCGACCGCAGGCTCCGGCACATGCTGGAGCACGAGGTCGAACAGCGGCGCCAGACCTTCTTCCTTAGGTCCTTCCGGGTTCACGTTCATCCAGCCGTCGCGGCCCGAACCGTAGAGGATCGGAAAATCGAGCTGCTCGTCGGTCGCATCCAGCGCCGCGAACAGGTCGAACACCTCGTTGATCACCTCGTTGGCGCGCGCATCGGTGCGGTCCACCTTGTTGACGGCAACGATGGGGCGCAGGCCGACCTTCAGCGCCTTGCCGACGACGAA
>JAGRLL010000223.1:3620-22994 GCA_020441855.1 Nitratireductor sp. | reverse complement strand
ATGACGTCGTTTCATTCCCACTCGAATATTTTTTTCTGCCATAAGCATCTGATATATATGCGAAAAATAAATTAAACGGCTGAGTATGCCGTGCAAAGTACCGTCAAAAACCTAGCCTTTTGATTTTGCTGAGTTTTCAGGAGTCAATCTTGCTGAAAAAACTCTGTGAACTTTCGGCATCTATCGGCTGCTTCGCAGTGAGGCACCGCCCACAAACGTCGAAGCTGATGCGTCGATAAAGTACCGTCAAAACTGGCAAAATCAATGCTGCCCCGTGGTCATGGATCGGCGGGCTGAGATTGAACACATTGCATGGACGACAGAGGTTGAGAGGTGAAGACAGTTTCTCGAGAAGAGCTTTACGAGCAAGTTTGGTCCAAACCCATGACCAAAGTTGCCGCAGATTATGGCGTTACGGGTACGGCGTTGAAGAAGACCTGTGATCGCCACCACGTTCCAACGCCAGAACGTGGGTACTGGGCGAAACTGGAATTCGGCAAGCGGGTCAACAAGGAAGCGCTACCGCCACTGACCACACCAAACTTGCCTATGGTCACGATATCAGGAAGTTCCGAGCAGCATCTGTCTCCGTCGGTCCGCGAAGCCAAGGAAAAAGCTCGAGACAGGCTTCACAAGCATGCCGCAGCTAAGCCGCTTCTCGTCCCTACATCGGAACCGACGCTGAGCATCGTTGAACCGCCGTGTCTCGCTGCCACAAGGCGCGCAATTCTGAAGGCGCGTCCTGACGACCAAGGTTTCGCCGCGGCCAAGTCGAAAGGTGTTGTCCCGCTCAAAATTGCTACGGCGTCCGTTGAACGGGGAATTCGGGTTCTAAGCCAGTTATTCGCTCTTGCAGAAACCCAAGGCCATTCGCCCAAGGCGACCGAAGACGGTTTGGTGCTCGTTGTCGAGAGTGAAACAATTGCCTTCGGCCTGGAGGAACAGCCCGAGAAAACCTTGCATCAACCAACAGCCGCAGAATTGAAGCGGCGGGATGAAAGGGCTCGCTGGGGCTACACCACCGATCCATGGCCCAAGTACGACCAAGTTCCATCCGGCCGGCTTGCCATCGTTATTTACGCCAACCCGTATTCGGGTCTTCGCCGCACTTACTCAGACGGAAATACGCAGGCCCTGGAACGCATGCTGCCGGACATATTGGCAGGTTTCGTCGGGCACGCCGCGTACATTAGCGAGCGCAGGAGGGAAACCGACGAGCGGGAGCGCCGCCAGCGAGAGGCCGAAGCTCGACGCCAGCGTGAAGAGGCATTTAATAGCCGCGAGAAGCGCCGCTTGCAGTTTGTAGACGCGGTCCATGAGCAACTGACCCAGCGGGACAAGTTGACCGCAGTGCTGAGTCACCTCGAAAATGCGACGTCCGAGGATGCTACGAGAGTGAGCGCAATGACGACTTCCTGGCAGCGGCAGCTCCCCTTCTCATCACGTTGCTTCATGATCCGAGCAACCGTGCAAATGCGCTGATCGACCTCAAAGCCGTCTACGACCGCAACTTCGGATCGACGTCAGAGCTTCGCAATCTGATCTCGTTGTTTCTCTATTCTGGCCCCCTAGGAAGACTACGCTCTCAGCCCGGCACTCCCGGAGCGCGCGCGGCCCACCCCTCTACGGAGAACAATCGGTGCGCGCAAATCTATACTGGCGACGGAACGTTGGATGCCGGCCCACGCTTCGACGCGTTCGAGCGCTTCTTCTCTGGGAGCGGACGGCTCGCCCGCGCAGCGTTCTTCCAGGTCATGCATCACGGGTCGAGATGCAACTGGCATGAGGGAATCGCCGCGAAAGTTCGGCCGTCCGTGAGTCTTTTCTCTTCCGATCCTGCACATAAGCACTTTGGGCATCCACATGGCGAAGTGCTCAGGGACTTCTGGGGGTATGGCGCTGTTCAGATTGATCGGAAGACGGGCTACCAATTCGACTGCTGGTTGTCGGCTTGAGGGGTGCGACAGCGGGCTGTGTAGGCGCTGAAAAATCTCTGCAGTAAGCCGCACTTGTGGGTCTGCCCGAACAGAAAAAGCTCTTGTTTTGGCAAAGTGAAGTTTACGGGAATGGATGTATTCGGTAGCGTCATTATTCTATACTGAACAATCTAAATTCTCCTAACGTAGAAAGCTGGCATATGACTGCCGCGCCCAGCGCATCCAAGATCACAGTACGAGAGACACTTGATCTTCTCGACGGCCCATTTCGCGCCGTAGCGCTAGGAGTCGCGGAGGATAGATATGCTTTCTGGCTTGGTTCCGGCATCTCATTCGGCCGGGTCGACGGTTTGAAGAAAATTATCCACCGTGTGCTGGAATTCCTTAGGCAGCAAATTGACGGAGCGGATGCCGGTTGCCCATTCAAGGACGCGCTCGAACGGGCGCTCACACTCGCGGGTCTCTCACGAGACGAGTGGGTTCGTGTCGATTATGGATCGGTATTCGCTACCTGGCCTGACCGCGATGCAATCATCGGGCGCTTGACCAACAATTACGCGAGACTGCTCGACATCACTGTTCCCGGAAAGCCCGATGACTATCTTCTTTGGGAAGGCGTGGACGTTCGCACGACCTTCGCTAGTCCCGCGATCGAGCCTGACGTCGAGCACCTATGCGTCGCGATGCTCGTGCTCGAGGGTTCCGCGTCGGACATCGCGACCGCCAACTGGGATGGCCTGGTTGAAAAGGCTATAAGCGAACTCACCGGGAATGTGCCCAAGCTCGTTGTTTGTGTCAGGTCCGAGGACCTGCGTCAGGCGGCCCTCGTGGCACAATTGATAAAGTTTCACGGATGTGCAGTCCTCGCTGCGAACGACGAGTCGCACTACCGTCCGTTTCTCGTCGGCCGCTTCTCGCAGATCAACCGTTGGGCGGCAGCACCCGAGAACAAGGCGGTAATCGGCCGTCTCACCGACATCGCAGTGTCTAAGCCGACGCTAATGATGGGCCTGTCGGCGCAGGACTCGAACATTCAGGCGTTGTTCGCTAGCGCCGAGGCCACGATGAGATGGCCATGGCCTGGTGACCGGCCAAGCTTCGTCTTTTCCGGGGATAATGTAGGTGCCGACCAGGAAGCATTGCTCAAGAATGTCTACCCGAACGATTACACCGCCGCCACGCGGAACCAGATCAACGGGCAGTCCCTGATCAAAGCCTACGCAAATCCGCTGCTGATGGCTCTCCTCCTGTCAGTAATCTGTGACAAAATGAAAGCCATGGTCGATTTGGTGGAAGGCAACTTGAACGACGGCGGGAAGCAAGCGTTAAAGCAAGGTATCGTTGTCCTGCGCAACCAACTCGCCAGCGCTGACAATGGGGACCGGCTGGATTTTGTAAAGTCGTTCGCCGACCAGGCGTCGCGAACGATGACGATGTTCAGAGATGGTTCTTCGGGAACGGCGCCGCGCAGGTACAACCCACTGACCTCGAGCCCGTTGCACCACGTCGCTGGCGACCACAGTATTCCGTCCTCCGGACTGGCTGAAACCGCTGTCGTCGCCGGCATTTTGGGCATCGGCGTCGAAAGTGGCGTGTGGAAACTGGACGGAGTGGACCCTTCAGATCCTTCCGAGGGGGTCGTCCGAGTCTCGACTGCCACCGCCAGCACGAAGATGGTCCTTGCCGCCAATGGACGGGCGGCAGTTCGCCTTCAGCAGAACGGTCATATTGTCGATGATGAAGATGCCGTGCTTGTCTACAGCTCCGAGAAGCCGTCAGCGATGCCGCGCTCGCCGCGTAGCTCTCCCGGCCGAACCGGACATCTCGGCTTGCGGGAGGTAAGCATCTACGATCTCCTCCAGAGTGCGACGGAGGCAGCCGATCTCGTCCAGCATTTCCGTGAGGAGGCAGCGATATGAACGCTTCCACGCCGATTGAGGGTGTTGTCGAGATTTTGACCGGATCAGGCTATCGACGACTTTCGTCGCCTCTTTCAATAGCGGGCCTTTCCTTCGAGTTTCCCGCCGCCTTGATCGGGGAGAACCCATCGCCCGATCTCGTCCTCGTTGCGGATACGGCCTTCGAGGCGGACACACGAATTCTGCGGAAAGTGGAAGGTGTAGCCCGCGCGCTCGATGTCGCGCGTTCGAAGCGGCCTCTCACCGCTATTTTAGTGGGACCAAGACCGACCGCGGCAGTCCTCGATGCTATGACAAAGGTCTGTCGTGTGCTGCCGACCGGCGTCATCAGGCCGGACGACACAAGTGGCTTATTGCAGAATTGGCTGGCAGTGCTGCTCCCTCTCGCACTTCCCGAGCCAAGCCAGAATGTTACCGAGCCGCTGGAATCGATCGTCCATCGTTCGGACGATCTGGATGAAGGCATCATCGAGATCATGGCACTCGGCGCTCAAGGCGTCGATGCCGTGCAGGCGCGCCTGCATGAATTACTCAACACCTCTCTGGAACCAGCTTCCGAGGATCAAGAAGAAAAAAGTGAGCCAATCGGCATAGTCTTCGAATGAGCCAAGCCCAATTGCGATCGATTACGCTGACAGATTTCCGCAGCATCAAGGGGACAATCTCTGTCCCGCTAGACGCGCCGATCGTTCTCGTTCACGGCCAGAACGGAGCGGGAAAAACCAGTCTTCTGTCCGGGATTGAGCTAGCTCTCACCGGCAGCGTACCGTCGCTGGAGCGCGTCGATCCCGACTACGCAAAGCACCTTGTGCACAAGGACGCAAAGGCTGCCAGTGTCCAGATTCTCACCGGCGGACTGCTCCGGAACGAAGCACAAATCGCTGTCACTGCCGATGGAATCTCTGGCGCGGCACTGCTCGACGCCGACCTGTCGCGATTCTACAGCGAGCGCTGTTTCCTTGCCCAGTCTTCTTTGGGACGGCTTCTCGAACTCTATCAGGATTCAGCTAAGAGAAGCGATTCCGCTCTCACAAAGTTCGTAAAAGACCTTCTCGGTCTCGATCACCTCGACGCGATCATCGACGGTCTTCACGATGCAGGCGACGTCCGCCGCCTTCGCGCGGGCGTGCCAGGTTATGCCGAAACAAGAGATGCAATTCCTCAGCTAGAAAAGGAAATCAGTCGTCTAGGGGACGAACTGGCAGCGACAGATTCCCGTATCGCCGAACTCAGAACACAAAACAAGGAAAGTGAGCACGGACTGAATGCCCCTCAAGGACGGGATGCGAATGCACTGCCGTTAACCGCAGAGGAGGAGGAACGCGAACTCATAAGGATTGCCACCCTCAGGCGAGAAATCGAAGTCGCGGCCCGCCAATGGCAGCAAGTCTCGGCTACCGAGACATCGCAGCAAAGGGTGGCTGCTCAACCGCGCAGCGAAGCGGCCGAGACCGCATTGCAACAGTGGAATGCCGGCGTCGGGGCCGAACTGAGCCAACTGTTGGAACGGCTTGCGCCAATCTTTTCCGAGTTGCCGCCCGCAAGCACCGAAGGCCCTCAGCGCGTGCATTCTGCCGCCCTCGCGTCGGTAAGTCAGGAGCTTTCACGCTGTTCAGAGGTATTGACCAGCGACGCGCAGGCAGCGGAGCGTGAAACCGCACTCGATGGGGAACGCACCCGGGCGAAGGCGCGAGCCGACGCCCTTGAACAACAGATTTCCGGCTTTGCCGCCGAGGCCGGCACCTTGGCCCAGGCCCTCAGTGCCCTCCTACCCCACGTCCACTCGGAAGACTGTCCGGTGTGTGGTCGCGACTTTGCAGAGAAGTCGGCGACCCCGCTACACGCTCACGTCGCGGCAAAAATCTCGGAGCTGACGGCAGCCTCGGGACAATTGCAGGCACTGAACAAAGACCGCGCAGCCACGCTCGCCGCCGCGTCAAATGCCGAGAGGCAACTGGTCGAGGTTCGCAGCAGACGACTGGATACTCAGGCTCGTGACGCGCTCCGGACAAGGCAAGCTCTTCTGCAGGAGATTCTTCTGGCACTAGAAAATATGTCCGACAGCGTGGCGGAAGGTCAGCAGCTGCTGGCCAATGCAACTGCAGCATCGCGAGAACTCTCCAATCTCGCGGCGGTTGACCAGAGCGGCTCCGCGTTGCGGGACTCCGTGGCGCGGTTTGCAACCGAACTCAATATCGCTCCCATCAGCCCGACTGAGGCGGTTGACGTGGCCCTGGCACGGTTCGCAAGCGAAGCGGCTCGTCTGGAAGCGCTCTACACATCGAACCAGACCGTCCGCCGTGAGATCAGGGGCAACACGCTTGAAGTCGAGAGACTCACTTCAGCTCGCGAGCCTGTGGTTACGGCCATTGCCTCTGCCAAACGTCGGATTGACCAATTGACTGCAGCCAAAGCACGAGCCGATGCAATAATTCACGATGCGCGTGAGCTAGGGAAGCGCGTCGGCGAGGCGCGTACGGCCATGGTGAGGAAGGTGTTTAATGGTTCGCTCAATCGCGTCTGGCGCGACCTGTTCGTCCGCCTCGCGCCAGAAGAACCTTTCGTACCCGCTTTTGCCGTGCCTGAGGCAAACGGAGGCCCGGTCGAGGCCGTGCTGGAAACATGGTATCGCTCGGGCGGCAAAGGCGGAAACCCGCGAGCAATGTTGAGCGCGGGCAACCTCAACACAGCGGCTCTCACGCTGTTTCTTGCATTGCACCTGTCGGTAACGCCTGACCTTCCGTGGTTGATAATAGACGACCCGGTACAGAGCATGGACGAGGTTCATATCGCTCAGTTCGCTGCATTGTTGCGTACTTTGGCGAAGTCAAAACTGCAGCGGCAGATTGTCGTGGCGGTTCACGAAAGGCCGTTATTTGACTATCTCGCGCTCGAATTAAGCCCGGCATTCCAAAATGACAGGCTGATAACGGTTGAGCTATCTCGAAGTGCCGAGGGGCAAACCCTTATGAACTACCATCCTCACATCTGGGAGCCGGACAAAGCGATCGCCGCTTGACCCCCGTATGAGCGCAACTCGTATCTAGGCATCGTCTCGACGATGAATTCCCATGAGCGTCCGAAATGAAGGTGCTTTCCCCTCCGTCCGTTGAGACGGTACTAAAGTTCGCTTCTGGCTGACGACAAATCTTGCCTGAACACCGAGAATGGTGAGGGGTTTCGGGTTCCGGCGGGCGTACGACACGCTATCATGCAGGAAACCGGCGGCCACCGTGGAGTAGCCCTCCGGTGAAGGCCGTCTTGCGGGCTGAGTGCGAAGGTCGGAAGTCCTGGGGGTAATCCTAGGAGTAGCCCTATGACGATGCCGCGGGTTGAGGTGATCACGTCGGTCGAGAGACGCCGGCGTTGGTCGCGTGAAGAGAAGGAGCGTCTGGTCGCGGCATCGTTGGAATCCGGCGTGACGGCGTCGGAGGTCGCCCGATCGGCGGGCATTCACGTCAGCCAGCTGTTCCGATGGCGCAAGGACCTGTGCGATAGGGTCGATTTGGCGAAATCGCAATTGGTCCCGGTCGAGATCGTTCCTGCTGTTGCCATCCCGCCCGCCGTTGAGGCGCCGGCGTCATCGGCGTCTTCCGGCCGCCGTCGCCGCAAGAGCGGTATCATCGAGATCGAGCTTGGTGGAGGGCGCTGTGTCCGCGTCGATCGCGACGTGGATGCCGAGGCGCTGCGGCGCGTGCTGGACGCGCTCGGGTCCCGATGATTCCGGTTCCGAGCGGCGTGCGGGTTTGGCTGGCGACGGGCCACACCGACATGAGAAAGGGCTTTCCGGGCCTGGCGCTGGTGGTGCAGGAGACGCTGAAGCGCGACCCGCACAATGGTCACCTGTTCGTCTTCCGCGGGCGCCGCGGCGATCTGATCAAGGTTCTGTGGCACGATGGCCAAGGCGCCTGCGTGTTCTCGAAGAAGCTTGAGCGCGGCCGCTTCATCTGGCCGTCGCCCGCCGATGGCGTGGTCACGATCACGTCGGCCCAGCTCGGCTATCTGCTCGAAGGCATCGACTGGCGCATGCCGCAGAAGACCTGGCGGCCGACGGCGACGGGCTGACGATTTTGGTCTTGAACAGGGCGGCGGATGTGATTCCATCGCGTCATGTCTGCCGCTGAATCGCTCCCTTCCGATCTCGCCGCCGCGCATGCCATGATCTTGGCGGAACGCGCCGCCCGCATCGAGGCGGAAGCGCTTGCCGCCCGCGCCGTGGCGGTCAGCTCCGGGACGGAGGCGCTGATTGCACGGCTGAAGCTGGAGATCGAGAAGCTGAGGCGTGATCTCTACGGCAGCCGTTCGGAGCGCAAGGCCAGGCTGCTGGAGCAGATGGAGTTGCAGCTCGAAGAGCTGGAAGCTGACGCTGCCGAGGACGAACTGGCGGCGGAGAAAGCGGCTGCCCAGACACAGACGGTTCACTCGTTCGAGCGCAAGCGGCCATCGCGCAAACCGTTCCCGGAGCACCTGCCGCGCGAGTGCGTTGTCATCGCCGCTCCCGAGAGCTGTCCCTGCTGCGGCTCGACCAAGCTGTCGAAGCTGGGCGAGGACGTCACCGAGACGCTCGAGGTGATCCCGCGCCAGTGGAAGGTAATCCAGACGGTGCGCGAGAAGTTCTCGTGCCGGCAGTGCGAGGCGATCAGCCAGCCGCCGGCGCCGTTCCACGTCACCCCGCGCGGCTTTGCCGGCCCGAACCTGCTTGCCATGGTGCTGTTCGAGAAGTTCGGCCAGCACCAGCCGCTAAACCGGCAGAGTGAGCGCTATGCTCGCGAGGGCGTCGATCTGAGCCTGTCGACGCTGGCCGATCAGGTCGGCGCGTGCGCGGCGGTCCTGCGTCCACTTCATGCCCTGATCGAGGACCATGTGCTGAAGGCAGAGCGGCTTCACGGCGACGACACCACGGTGCCGATCCTGGCGAAGGGCAAGACCGACACTGGCCGAGCTTGGGTCTATGTCCGCGACGATCGCCCCTTCGGCGGCGCATCGCCACCGGCAACCCTGTTCTACACCTCGCGCGACCGGTCGGGCGATCATCCCGAGCGGCACCTGAGGCAGTTCACTGGCATCCTGCAGGCCGACGCGTATGCCGGCTACAACCGGCTCTACCTCCCCGGCCGCAAGCCCGGACCGGTGATGGAAGCGCTCTGCTGGAGCCATGCACGGCGCAAGTTCTTCGTGCTTGCCGACATCGCCGCCAATACGCGACGGGGGAAGACCGTGCCGCCGATCTCGCCGATCGCCTTCGAGGCCGTCAAACGCATTGATCTGCTGTTCGACATCGAGCGCGACATCAATGGATTGGCCGCCGAGCGGCGTCTCGCCGTCAGGACCGAAAGAAGCGCGCCGCTCGTCGCCCAACTCGAAGAGTGGATGCGCTGCGAGCGGGCCAAGCTCTCGCGCCATGCCCCGGTCGCCCAGGCGATCGACTACATGCTCAAGCGCTGGGAAGGCTTCGCGCGCTTCCTCCATGACGGGCGCGTCTGCCTGACCAACAATGCGGCCGAACGAGCGCTGCGCGGCCTTGCTCTCGGCAGAAAGTCCTGGCTCTTCGCCGGCTCGGAGCGCGGTGCTGATCGCGCGGCCGTCATGTATACCCTGATCGGCACCGCAAAGCTCAACGATGTCGACCCCCAGGCCTGGCTTGCCGACGTGCTCGCTCGCATCGCCGACACGCCGCAAAGCCAGCTGGCCGAACTCCTACCGTGGAACTGGCGCCGATCCACCGTTACCGAAAAAGCAGCCTGACCGCGGTCCCCACCGGACGCTTACACCGTGGACGGCTATGGGGATTTCGAGCTGCGGCCAATGTCGGCGATGGTGCGACCGACGCTGGGAAGCGTCGAGGTGGGTACGGACAGGCTGATTCATTGCTCCTTCGCGCGGCGTTGGCGGCGCGGAACTAGTTCGAGGAGACGAATGTCGGCATACGCGATTGCCGCAGGCACGCATGGGGCCGTTCCAAAGCTTTCTACAATCATAGTGGTTTTGAAAAACGCCAATATCCGCTATTCATTTAGGCAACTAGCACCGCTAACGACGTACGATTCTGGAGTTCCCCCTGACTCTGCTCTCTTATTTCATTTTCAATCGGACTTGGTCATGAAATTTTCGATGCACAGTCATTGCGCAGGCTCTGAGCGCGTCCCGCCCCACATCCTCGAAGAAGTTATAGCTGCCGCGGAGGCGGTTGATGTCCGCATAGAGCGTGGCGCTGCACCGCGCATCCGCGACCAATTCGTCGCAACCCTGCGCCTGAAGGGCTGGTCCAGCGAGGTGACGGTCTCACGCGGCTCCGACATGAGCATCACCTCCATGCGCGAAAACATCGGCCTGTGCTTGCAGACCGGCAATATGGCACGCATGTACGCTGACTTGATGAAGCTCCAGGCGCTCTACCTCAACGACGCAATCCAAGCTGCCGTGTTCGTCTTGCCCGCTCAGCCCGTCGCGCTGGCGATCGGCGACAATATCGCCCAGGCCGCACGGCTGGAGCGTGAGCTCGAGATTTTTCGCAAGGTTTTCTACGTTCCGACGCTGATCGTCGCACTGGAGTGAATATATGCCGGATGTCGATCTCCACGATACGCCGAAAGGTTCCCGATTCGGTTGGCCTCGCCCTGCCCGACTCGAAGAGTTCAAGACGCGGCTGGAGGTCAAGGGCCTGGCGACAGACCGAGTAGTGTTTCAAGGCTTGAACCAGGACCTGCCGATTATCCGCATTCCGATCGATCTGCCCAAATATCGTCTGGTCAATGGGCGGACAGCATCCCTCCAGGTCGAACATCTCGCCCTCAACCCGGACCTTCGTCCGGACGTGTTCACCGGCGATCCAGAGATGTGGGACGCCCAGGAGGTTCAGCATGAGCTTCTGCTTAAGCTGGCTCGACTGTCCGAGTTGGACGGCTATTTCGAGGATGCGGCCCACAAGCAGGTGAATCCGCTGTTGCTCAACGAAGAAGGCTTCGTCGTCAACGGCAACCGCCGCCTCTCTATGTGGCGCCAGCTCTTGCACGACGAGCCGCAGAAGTACCACCATTTCGAGCATATCGAAGTGGTGGTGCTTCCCCATGCAACGGAGAAGGACATCGACCGACTGGAAGCGCAGCTCCAGATCGAGAAGGATATCCGGGCAGACTACAGCTGGGACGCCCAGGCTAACATGTTGATCGCCAAGATGGAGCGCGACGACATCAAGGCCGAGGAGCTGTGTAAGCTGTACAAGATGAAGGACACTGAGTTCGCTCAGCTGCTCGATATGCGCGCTTATGCTGACGAGTATCTGCGATCACGGGACAAGGCGAATCGATGGTCGGAAGTCTCCACCCAGGAGCACACCTTCCAGCGCCTCGTCCAAAGCCGATCCAAGCTCTCCGGCGTGGGCCGAAAGGAAATCTTCAAGGAAGCGGCCTTCGCCCTCATCGACGATCCGACCGCCGTCGGTCGTCTCTATATCGCCATCCCGGAACTGGCGGCCAACCTAGATAAAGTGGTTGAACGTCTTGTCGGCGAACTAGAGTTGGAGGCGACCGCGCCGGATGACGGTCTGGACGATCTATTCGGAGGCGGTCAGAGCGATGATAACGACGCCCAGCAAACAGGGCTGATCCAGGCGCTGAAAAACCCCGCCCAACGCGTGCAGGCGCGCGAAGCGATAGGGGAGGTTCTGGAGACGGAGCGACAGGTCAAAAAGGATGTGAAGAAGGCCGGTTACCTCCTGGACCAGTGCGCCAAGGCGAACAGCTACCTGACGGCGGCGGCGAAGGAAGGCCTCAGACCAGAATCCAAGCTCACGGGCGTGGCCAAGCAACTCGATCAAATCGAAACGCGCGTAGCCGCCATCCGCGCCTATCTGGCCAAACATGCTTAGCATCGCCTACCGGGCAAAGGACGGTCGAGCCGTTTTCACCTGGGAGTCCGGCGAAAGCACGAGCTCCTGGACGGCGATGCTTACACGAGCCGCCTATGACTCCAGCCAAGACGCAACGCTCGAAGGCGTGGCGGGCTTCTCCCTGCCTTGGTGGGCATTCGTCGGCGCCCGGGACCAATTCCTGCAGGTCTTCCGCGCCAACGGGCTGAAACTCGGGGCGGGTCTCATCATCACCCCCGAGGCCACCACCCTTCTGCAGCAGTCCCAACGGGCCGCCGCGAGCTATTGGGCGGCATCGGACGCCTCGCCCCTGACGGTGGACGAATTGAAGGCCTCGCTCAAGACCTTGGGGTTCGGACGGGGGCTGTCCGAACATCAAGGTCCCAATGTGGCTCGCCTGGCCGTCCTACCAGCGGCGGCGACCTTTTCCGTGCCTGGGGCCGGAAAGACCACCGAAGCGCTGGCCTTCTTCACCCTTCGCGCCGAGCCGGGCGATCGACTTCTGGTGATCGCGCCCAAGAACGCCTTCGCGGCTTGGGATGAACAAATCCTAGAGTGTCTGCCGAATACCGGTGCCAGCTTTTTGCGTCTGCGCGGCGGTCGTGATCGCATTCGGGCCGCCTTGGCGGCCGATCCTCCGCTGATGCTGATGACGTATCAGCAGCTGCCGAGGGTACAGGACCTGATCGCGCAGCATCTCGCCCAGCACCGGACGTTCGTCTTCCTGGACGAAAGCCACCGGATCAAGTCGGGAGTGAACGGAGCCAGCGGACGCTCGGTCATTGAGCTGTCTCATCTTCCAGTAGGCAAGCTGATCATGAGCGGCACGCCTATGCCCCAGTCGGTCAGCGATCTCATACCGCAATTCCAGTTCCTCTATCCCGAGGTTCGCGTCGAGGAGGAGACAGTCGTCGATTTGGTGCGGCCGATCCATGTCCGCACCAACAAGAAGCAACTCGATCTTCCCGAGGTCACTCGAAATCTGGTGCCTTTGCCTATGGCCCCGGTCCAGCGGGAGCTCTACGAATTGATGCGTCTGGAGGTAGCCCGAGAGGCCTCTGCGGTACTGGACGCTCAGGGCCGGCAAACCTTCCGGGCCCTGGGACGATCCGTTTCCCGCCTTCTCCAGTTCGTCTCTAACCCATCGCTCCTGGCCGCTCAGATCGGCTTTGCGCACCACGACCTTCTGGCGGCCGTACTCGCCGAGGGTGAAGGTCCCAAACTGGAGTACGTCCTCAAGCGAGCGCGCCAGCTTTCGCGCCAAGGTCACAAGGTGCTGATCTGGTCGTCCTTCGTTCGCAACGTCGAATACATGGCCTCCAGGCTAGCCGATCTGGGCGCGGTCTATATTCACGGCGGGGTGGACGCTGGAGACGAAGACGACGCCGACACCCGTGAAGGGAAGATTAAGGCCTTCCATGACGACGACAATGTTCGGGTGATGGTGGCCAATCCGGCGGCCGCCAGCGAAGGCATCAGCCTTCACCGCGTCTGCCACCATGCGATCTATTTGGACCGCACCTTTAATGCCGCACACTATCTCCAGTCGGAAGACCGGATTCACCGTTTCGGCCTGCCGAAAGATCAGGAGACGATCATCGAGATCGTCGAATGCGTCGACACGGTCGATGAGACGGTTCGCACCCGGCTCGGGTTTAAGATCGGCGAAATGGCCAAGGCGCTGGCGGACTCGTCCCTCGCACCGGATCCCATCCCTATCGACCCGGTTCAGGTCGGAACCGCGGATGTCGACGACTATGTCACCGGTCTTCAGTTGGATGATATCCGGGCAATCGCCGTTGATCTGGGTCGTCCGCAGTGACTCTACTTTTGTCTCCCGGCTTGGCTCAGGCGGGCATCGCGCTGCTTGACCTGCTCCAGAGACGTCCCCTGTCTGCACCGGAACTCCTGTCCGGCCTTCCGAAGGTCGGCGGCATGTCTTCCAGCGCCGCCCTGTCGTTGGCTGAGGCTCTGGCTTGGCTAGACATCAATGATACGGGTCAGCTCCAGGCGTCGGCCGCAGGGCTGAAAGTGCACGCGGCAGCCGGATATGAGGCGGCCCTGCGCTGCCTCCTGCTACATTATGTGGAAACACAGAGCCCCGACTGGCTCCAGAATGCTGTTTACGGCCGCTCTCGAGTTTTGACCTTCTGTCCAGTCGGCGTACGTCAGGTCTTCGTCGAAGCTGGCTTGGCCGGCCCACCGAACGACGAGGTCGTGGAGTTCTGGGATTGGCTCGCGGGCATCGCCCGTGGGCTTCAGAAGGATCATCTCCTCGCAACCGGTCGGGAAGGCGAGCGACTGACCCTGACCCATGAAGAGTCTCGCACCGGAACAAAACCGCGCTGGGTGGCTGTCGACAGCAACCAGGACGGCTACGACGTCCTCTCGATCAAGGCCTCGGACGACCGCACCTTTCTCTCCATCGAGGTTAAGGCCAGTCGCGGGGGCAGAGACGGGACGCTGCACCTCACCCGTCATGAATGGGACATGGCTCTCGATCGCCCCTTCCACGTGTTTCATCTTTGGGATTTGTCGTCCACGCCGCCCAGGCTGGCGACCCTTGGGATGGAGGAAATGGCTGTCCACATCCCGACTGACGCCGGCGCAGGCGGCTGGGAAAGCGTAGAGGTTCCCTTTAAGGCCTTTGAAAGCCTGTTTGGCCCCGCCCTACTCTGATCAGGCCGCCGCCCTTTGGAGGCGATGCCACGGCAGGGTGTTGAACCAAGACCCCACCAACAGCCCGCTCAGAATAGGCAGTGCGTGGGTGGTCAGCTTTTTGGACCCGGGAATGCTATCGCCTTCCTCGCCCTCAGCCGCCGCCTCCATCACATAGCCGATCACCGCGTGCTGGTCGTCAGTCGCGGTGGAAAGCAGCCGCTGGTGAACCTTGCCGGCCAGCTCGCCCAGAAGGTCCGCGACTTGGTAGGGTCGAAGGCCGCCGCGGCGGTGCGACCACGCCGCCTGAAGATCGGACGGCGTTGTTGTTTTCAACACTTGGTCGGCGTTCGCGAAATCGACCCCCATGGCCATCATCATGGTCCGGATCAGCGGCGACTTACGCAACTCGGCGAGTAAATCTCCATCAAGGCTGATCTCGCGAATGTCGACAGAGGGCCCAAAGAAAAAGCGAACCTGCCAGTCCTTCTGCTGCCCCCTCCCATTGGCGAGCTCAAACCTCATGCCGCTCTTGAAGCGAAGCCCCGGCAGAGCCGCCCGGAAGCTGCGCCCGACTGGATAGATACGGCCTTCAGTCGTTGGCGGCGTCACAGGCGCCGCAGCTTCCGGCTGCCGCAGACTCAAACCGGCTTCAGCGTAAGGGACCAGGTCTTCGGCCGGGACGTGCTGGGCCGCCCGAGCGACTAGATAGGTAAAGGTCGGCGGGATGGCGTTGCCGACCATCTTCGCCTTCTCCGGAAAGGAGCGCGCATAGAATTGGTAGGTGATCGGGAAGCCTTGGAGGCAGGCGCGTTCACGGATGCTCAGCCGGCGGAAGCCGGCGGCAGCGTCGCCGATCACAATGCTCTCACGCGAGACTCTCGTGCAGGTGGCTGTGACGGTCCGGGCCGGCAAATCCATGACGTCCGGAAAGGCCATATTGTTGTAAACCGGATGATATGTCTTGGCCTCACGGTTCATGCGGAGTTCCTCCGCATTCAGGGCCCCTTCGTTTTCTCGTTCCGTCACCTTCGCCGCAGGCAGCGTGCAACCCCAGACGGGATCGACAATATTGCCCTTAGCGGCGATCGCCTCGATAACATCGCCCAAGGTCCGCCGCGGCAGACACGATCGATAGGATTTTATCAGATCGAACGGAATATTGCCCGCAATGCAGCGCCGACGCGACTGAGGCGTTCCATATTCGGAGAAGTCGATGATCTCAATCTGCATGCCGAGATTGCGGAAGCGGTAGAGTGGATGCTCCGCATCTTTCACGCCCCGCTCGAGCACCTGCGCCACCCGCGGTACGTTCTCGAGCGCCCAGAACTTCGGCTTCAGATGCTCCACGACATCCAGGAATCGGACTAGGTCCTTGAGACCCTCGTCAAGGTCACCGCCCCCTCCGCGGTTCGAATAGGAGAACTCGGTGCAGGGCGGACTGCCGACTACCAGATCGATATTCGACGGCAAATCTTCCGGCCGCAACTGCCGGACATCGGTAGGCTTCAAGTCGCCGTCGTGATTGCCGTTGTGAGTATCGACCGCCGGCTGCCACCACTCATATGAGGCCACCACCTCGACGCCGGCCAGACGCAGCCCGAGGCTCCATCCCCCAATACCAGCATAGAGATCAATTGCACGCACTAGCGACCACCCCGGCGCGACTCGCGCACAAGTTCCAAGCAGTTGGGCAGTCTAGCGAACTATCGGCAAAGTGCAAGATCCCAGCTCCGCTATTCGAGCTCTGAAGGTTCAGCATCGCCGTTCCGCAGAAATTGAGATTTGCGCCCTTTGTCACCCTCGCTCATTCATTCCCCCCATCAAATCCTTATTTGGCAGCGCCATTGGCGCGAGCCGTAATATCTGCGCATCGCGCCATGAGCGCGTCGAAGGGTTCGGCGTCGTCAAACAGCAGCCCGTCCTCGACCATGCGGGCGTAGTCTTTCTCCAGCGCCTTCGCGCCTTCGCCAGCCGGCACAAGCTGCAAGCCGCCGTTGACGGCCGCGGCATAGTCGATCGCCTTGCGGTCAGCGGCCTTCTCCGAAAAGAACATCGACTTGTGCCGCGCAACGGCACTCGCCAGGTCCCGGTCGGCGATAGCAGCATCCGCCAAACCAGCTTCATCCAGCCGGGCAACATCGTGCCAGTGTCGTGCAAAACGATCGCCGCGCAGCCGCTCCTGTAAGCAGAAGACATGGATGGCGGTCGCCTTTTCCCAGAAGGTCCGCTCGGCGTGCATCACGCGCGGACGCGCCGTTGGAAATATCAGTCCGTCGACCAAACCGGCCGCATCACAGACGACATCGCGCAGGCTTGCAGGTTCACCCGTCGAGCGAGCGCCAAACTCAAGCATCACACTTGGTGCGACATAGCCAGAGCCGGTTGCGGTTGGCTCATAGTCGATAAAGAGCTTGTCTCCCTCGACACGGATTGCTGCCGCCAACCCATCGGCGGCCAGGGCCGTCGCGATCACGGGCTGCACGGTACTGCCTATCCATTCCGGCAACCGCTTGCGGACCTCGCTGGACCAGCGTTTTTCCTCGCTGCGCGTCGTTGGCAAGGCTTCGCCGCTTTCGCCGACCAAATCAGGCGCGATTGCCCGAATGTCATAGGTCAGATCGACATCCTCGGAAAACCGGCGGATGACCTGATACGCTTTCGACAACGACGTGCCGCCCTTGAACACGAGATACTCGCGGAGCGGCGCTGCATAGAGGGTTGCCAGCGCCCAGACGACCCAAACATCCTTTTCGAGTAGATGTGTCGGGCGGCCGGACCTATCGGCCGCGACGCCGAGCGCGTCGCGCCGATCTTGAGCGGAAAGTTGGAGAAAAGCGTCAGCCATAAGCGGCCTTTCCGACGCTCTGTGCCAACCATGTCGGAAATTGCGGCGCAGCAGCAACCAGCTCGCCAAAGGCAACGGCCGGCAGCTTTCGCTTCAACGTCTTGAGCGCGGTGTCAGCCTTCTCCGGGCCGAGCCAGGCCAGTGCCCGGACAGCCTCTCCCGCCGGCCGATTAGCCAGTGCCAATTGCCAGCGAGGCGCGTGCCTCAATTCCACGACCTGCTTGCCGAGGTGCATCTTTCGGCTGCGCCCGGAAGTCAGATAGACCGACCGCACGGGCACTTGTGTTGTTAGGCCAAGAGCGTTTGCCGCAGCGGCCCCATTCGAGACGATAATCTCTCCTTTTTGGGTCGCTAGAGCCTCGACCGCCTGCTCGACCGAAGGCGCTCGCGTGCCGAAGCGACTCGCGACGGGGCGAAGATAGAGGCCACGACCAGCGCGGATGAGTTGACCGCGTTCGGCCAAGCGCGACAAAGCCTGATCCACAGCGGCGCGATTTCCGAGGTGGAGCAAGCCCTTGGCAGACACAGGGGAGCCTTCAGGCAATCCCGCCGCATACGCTTGAATCTTTTCGGTCAGCCGTGTCATCATCGTTCTCTTGTCAGAAATATATGCGGATTTCTGACACTTTTCAAGGAAAGCCATTGAAGGAGGGAGATTCGACAAGGGGAAAGCTTTCCCCTCCGACCAAGCCGCGGTCTCAGCCGACCCCTTCTGCGGGGAAACCCCGCAACGCTCCCTCTCCTAGCGAGAACGGGGCGATCAGGATGCTACTGGCTCAAGCCGTCTAGGGCTCCATATCCTGATCTGATCCTTGCGCCCGGCCGCCGCTCCGCTTCGGCCGGGCCGATTGCTTGGGGGCTCTGCCCCCTGGCGCGGCGCAAGGGATCGCTCACGCTCGACCGGGACGGTCTCCCCAGCCTTCCGCGCGGATGCGTGTTTCCCACTCTCGCCATGGCTTCGATCCGCTTGTGCAGGCCGGGTGATCCCCCTCCGTCCCGGTCGCCCTTGCGCCTTGCACCCCCCGGTCTCGCCGGCGGGCAGGGTTGCAGCGCAGCGCTGCGCTTCAACCCAAGCCCATAGGAGAAAGACCATGACCACGACCGCCAACACCATCCCGACCGTTGAACACGGCACGACGGTTTTCATCCCGCTCAACAAGCTCAAGAAGCACCCGAAGAATGCCCGAAAGACCCCGCACAGCGAGGCGTCTATCGAGGCGAAGGCGGCGAGCATCGCCGCCAAGGGCATCCTGCAAAATCTGGTGGTAGAGCCGGAAACCAACGCGGCGGGCGAGCCGACCGGCTTCTATCTCGTCAGCATCGGGGAAGGCCGCAGGCTGGCGCAGATGCTGCGCGTCAAGCGCAAGGAGATCAAGAAGACCGAACCCATCCGCTGCGTCATCGACACGGCGAACGATGCCGCCGAAATCAGCCTTGACGAGAATGTGACGCGCGAGGACCTGCACCCCGCCGACCAGTTCGAGCGCTTCCGCGAGCTTTCGGAGGATCGGGGATGGGGCGCGGAGGAAATCGCCGCCCGGTTCGGCGTGACCGCCCATGTCGTCAAGCAGCGGATGCGTCTCGGCGCTGTCAGCCCGAAGCTGTTGCAGGTCTATCGCGACGGCGACCTGACCTTGGATCAGTTGATGGCCTTCGCCATCACCGACGATCACGCGCGGCAGGAACACGTCTATGAGAACCTGTCCTATAACTGCGATCCGTCGATCATCCGGCGCGACCTGACCAAGATGAACGTCGCGGCGACGGATCGCTGCGCGGTCTTTATCGGCGCGCAAGCCTATACCGAGGCGGGCGGCAACATCATCCGCGACCTGTTCACCGAGGATCGCGGCGGTTTCTTTGAAGACCCGGCCTTGCTGGACCGGCTTGCCGTGGAGAAGCTGGAAGGGATCGCCGCCGAGGTGCAGCGGGCCGAAGGCTGGAAGTGGGTTTCGGTCCAAATCGACTTTCCCCACGCTCACGGGATGCGCCGCGCCTATCCGCGTCCGGTCGAGCTTTCGGAAGCGGACGCCACCGCATACGACGCCGCGCAGGAAGAATATGACCGCCTGTCGTCGGAGTATGAGAGCGCCGAGGAACTGCCCGACGATGTGGATCAGCGTTTCGGGGAGCTTGAAGCCGAGA
>JAGRLL010000223.1:0-3509 GCA_020441855.1 Nitratireductor sp. | reverse complement strand
GGGCCGAGGACGAGGCCCCGGAACCCGAAGCAGTCGAGGATGGCGAAACCGTCATCGGCGGGGTGCGCGTCAACGGTGATGGTGAGATCATCGAAGGCGACGAGCAGGACGGCGAAGGCGGCGACGTTTCTGCGAGCGGGCCGGAGCCGGAAGAAGATGCCGGGGATGACGGCAAGCCGCTGTCGGACTCCCTCATCCGCGACCTGACCGCGCATCGCACCCTTGGCCTGCGCCTCGCCCTTGGCGAGCAGCCGGACATGGCGTTGATCGCGGTGGTCCATACGCTCGCCGCGCAGACCTACTATCGGGGCGGCAGCACGGCCCATTGCCTCGAAATCAGCCCGACCAGCAATTACCTCGCCGCCCACGCGGACGGCATCGAGGATACGGCGGCGGCGAAGATGCTGAACGACCGTCATGCCGGTTGGGCGGCGGACATGCCGCGCGACGTGGCGGACCTCTGGGGCTTCGTTGCCGGTCTGGACCATGCGAGCCTGATGGCCTTGCTCGCGCATTGCGCCTCGCTGACCGTCAATGCGGTGAAGCTGCCTTGGGACACCAGCAAGCGCCGCGCCTATGAAACGGCGGACAAGCTGGCGACGGCGGTTGCGCTCGACATGGCGGCGCACTGGACGCCGACCGTGCGCGCCTATCTCGGGCGTGTCACCAAGGCGCACATCCTCGCCGCTGTGCGGGAAGCCCTTGGCGACGAGGCTGCGGAACGGATCGCGGACAAGAAGAAGGTGGAGATGGCGGAAGCCGCCGAACAGCTTCTGGCCGGAACCGGTTGGCTTCCGCCCGTGCTGCGCACCGAGCGTCCCGCATGGTTCGAGCAGCAGACCGAGACGACCGCGCTCGATACCGCCGAACCCGTCCCCTCGCAGGAAGCCCATGATGACCATTTCGCCATCGCAGCGGAATGAGGAAGGAAGGCAGGCCGGGGGCGCGCAAGCGGCCCCGGCTTTCTTCCCGCCCGGAAAAATCGCGGGCCGCGCAGTCGCGCGGCCCGATCACCTCGACCGTCACCACAGTCGGAACCACCGTGAAGGAGGAGAATCATGGTTGCCGTGATGCTGATGAGCGTCGTGCTGATCGCCGGGCTTTGCGTCCTGGCCTATACGCTAGCCGTCTATGCCTTGCCCTTCATGCTCGGCATCACCGCCGCGCAGTTCGCCTATCATACCGGCGCGGCCTTCCTCGGGGCGAGCCTCGTTGGCTTCGTCGCCGCCGTCACCGCCTTCGGCGTTCTGGCGCTATTGTTCGACACGCTACGCTCACCGATCCTGCGCCTGATCGTGGCGCTCGTATTCGTAGCGCCCGCCGCCGTCGCCGGATACGCGCTCGTCCATGGCGTCACCAAGGAAGCCGTGCCGTCCGAAATCTGGCGAACGATTTTCTGCATGATTGGCGGGGCATTCGTCGGCGTCTCGGCGCTGGCACGGCTCGCAGCTCCGCTTGATCACACTCAACCGTGAACGCCTAACCCACAGTGACGTAGTAGGACGGCATGTCGCAGCTCGCGAATAGCCGGACACGAACCGCATTAAGCGACTGACCATTCCAATCGATTTTGCCAATCTCAATCTCATGGAGATTGGGCGACTTGGCATCTTTTGCCTGCCAAAGACAGCCAACGTGCTCAAAATGCGATTTGCACCGTATCCCAGGCGGAAAATCCGTTCGTACGAAATCGGCGACTAGCGGTTTGAAAGTGCCGTATCCGAGATGGTGCATGGCATAGACGTGCGCGATCTTTGCGATCATCTGGGCAAAACGAACCATATCGATCGCCTGCGATGAGAATTGGTCAATCGCATATTTCTGCAACGCCTTCGGGTCCGCATTGATGTTGAACATCCGAAAATTGAACGGATCATCGGCATCCCTTGGTCGTCGACTATATGAGGCCGCTGGATAAAGCATCGGCAGCACTAGGATCGTCGGGTAGTGGATTAGGGGTATGAATTCGTGCGCGGATGTTTCTCGCCCGATATCTAGAGGGAAGTTGGTCTTTTTCAGCACACCATCTTTTCCGACGAGGCTAAAACTCTTCCGTACCGGATCGAAGATATCTTGAGCGATTGAACTCTCGAAAGTTGCGGTGATCTTCTGGCAGGTGGGGCAAGAGGCGTCGGGCAGCTCTAGCCCAGCGCCGAGGAATTCTGGAATGATATGTTCGCTGGTCAGCCTTAAGGGCTGCCCGTGTTCATCTTTCTGTCGACCGCAATAGACGCAGCGCCCGAAGGCTTCCAATTTTCCCTTGGTCTTCTGTGCCGGGAATGTCAGCAAATGCTCAGCGCAAAATACCCCTTCGGCGAACATGCGAAATGCGCCACCTTTTGGCTGATAGTCCGTTTTTCCGATGATGGGCAAACCGCCGAGGTCGTTCCATCCGAATTTCCAGTATCGTCGTCCCTCAATGGAAGGCCAAACATCTCCACGCACGCATGTCTCCCATTATATTGATGCTTCTGTTCCTACTTATCGCATATTGCATGTGAGCGTTACCTCCGGCCCGCGCTTTCGGCTGCGCCGGAACCACGCCTACAGCGCGTTTCCGCCATTCGGCTTCAATCGCTAACGCAAAGAGGCGACAGCGGCCACGTCGCGAATGCCTCCGGAACGGCAGGGCGTCCGAAAAGCCCGGTCTCAATGCACCAACACATCGACACCAGCGAGGAACAGGCCGCTACGCCCAACACGCCGGGCTGACATAGAACCGCCGGCAAAGGCGGAGCATCCGCGTGAGCCGAGGGGATCGACACGGCGGTGCGCGGGTCGACCTTCGGCGGCGTCATCCGCCTATCGTGCAGCGATGGTGCGGGAACAGGGCCGCATGTGCATCCGTCTCGGCCAAGGCCGGGGTATGGCCGTGGTGACGAGGATCAGGGTGGTGGTGCGTCGGCCCGTGGAGGCCACGCCGCTTCCGTTCTCGAGCGTGAGGCGTGGGTGACGGCCGCCATTGCCGTATTCCCCCGATTTCCTGAGTTGGGCGCTCCATCCGCGATCTCGATTGGCATGGGTCTGACCGAAGTCCGGCTGCGCCTCGCTCGTCTCCCGCAACGTCCGTCGCCAACTTTTTTCCGCCGCCTTCGGCTTTGCATCGCGAAGCAAAAAAGCCGTCGCCGGCCGCCTTCCACTTCGTTCCAGCCCTGAGCCCACCCCACCGCGCAGGCGCGATGGGGACCCCGAGCGGGTGCGGGCCGATCGTCCCCGGTCTCACGACCCCCATCGAGGTCGCAATGAAGCGGCCCGACAGGAAAAGGAATACGACAATGGCGACCATCGGCACCTTCACCAGACAAGAAAACGGCGCGGGCTTCACCGGCGCGGTCAAGACCCTAACCCTCAACGTCAAGGCCAAGTTCGTCCCCTCCGAGGGCGAAAGCGAGCGCGGCCCCGACTTCCGCATCTTCGCCGGCGCGACCGAGTTCGGCGCCGCCTGGAAGAAGACCGCCCGCGAAACCGGCCGCGAATACCTCTCCGTCAAGCTGGACGATCCGAGCTTC
>JAGRLL010000222.1 GCA_020441855.1 Nitratireductor sp. | reverse complement strand
AGGCGCAGGTGGTCGACCTTCTGCGCGATCTGCAGCGCAAGCATTCGCTCGCCTACATGTTCATCAGCCACGATCTCAGGGTCGTGCGCGCGCTGGCCAACGAAGTCATCGTCATGCGCAATGGCCTGGTCGTCGAACAGGGGGCGGCGGACAGAATCTTCGACCATCCGCAAACCGATTACACGAAAGCGCTGATGGCGGCCGCCTTCGAACTGAAGACGTCTCCCGCGGGAGTGGTCAGCCAGTGACGATAACTGGACCTGAGGGAAACCCGAAGGGACGCATCCTTTACGCCGTCACCGGCTGGGAACCGGCGAACTGGCTGAACGAATTCGCACGCGCCGCACCCGACCGCGCGGTCGTCACCGCACCAGACGGACCGCCTGACCCGAGCGTGCGCTATGCGGCCGTGTGGAAGCATCCGCCCGGCATCCTGTCGTCATTGCCCAATCTGCAGGTCATCTTCTCCGTCGGCGCGGGGGTGGACCACATCTTCCTCGATCCCGACCTTCCGGACGTGCCGATCGTGCGGATCGTCGCCGACGACCTGACCGCGCGTATGAGCGAATATGTCGTATGGCAGGTGCTCGACCATCTGCGCCATGGCCGGCTTTTTCGCGAACAGCAGGCAAAGCACATCTGGGCGGAACCGAATCAGCCGTCGGCGGCCGATATCACCGTCGGCATCATGGGGCTCGGGGTACTCGGCACCGATGCCGCGCACAAACTCCGGCATTTGGGCTTCAACGTCACCGGATGGAGCCGCACGCCCAAACAGGTCGACGGCGTAACCTGCCATGCCGGCAACGCGCAACTCGATGCCTTTCTGGGCGCCAGCGACATCGTCGTCGTGCTGCTGCCACTGACGCAGGACACGAAGGGTCTCGTCAATCGAGACATGCTGATGAAGATGAAACCCGTAACGCCGCTCGGCGGACCGGTGCTGATCAATGCCGGGCGCGGCGGACTTCAGGTCGAAGCCGACATCCTGGCGGCGCTCGACAGGGAGGAAGGCAAGCGCGGGGCGCTGATGGCGGCCAGCCTCGACGTTTTCGAGACCGAGCCGCTGCCTCGGGAAAGTCCGCTCTGGCGCCATCCACGGGTGACAATCACCCCCCATGCGGCGGCCAGCTCCGACCCGCGTCACCTGGTGCCGCAGATCGTGCGGCAGATAGAGGATTTCGAGGCCGGCAGGCCGCTTCAAAACCTGGTCGATCGCGATACCGGCTACTAGGCGGGGCCCTGTCGCGCCGCTACCGGACCCGCCCGACGGCCTCCCTTGCCGGAGCCAGGGAAAATTGGGTTTTGACAGCGCGCGTGCATGCGGTTATGGGAAGCGCCAAATTCTCCCAACTTTACGAGGTTGATGCCGTGGCAAGAGCGGAACTGGGCACCAAACGCGTCTGTCCCGAGACCGGCAAGAAATTCTACGATCTGGACAAGGATCCGATTGTTTCCCCGTATACGGGCAAGGAATATCCTCGCTCGTTCTTCGAGGAGACCCCTTCCAGACCTGAAAAGGCGACGGTCAGCGAGGAAACCAAGAAGGAAGCTCCGGCCGACGCCGATTCCGAGACCGAGGAAGACGACGAAAGCGCGCCGGAATTCATCTCGCTGGAAGATGCGGATGGGGATTCCGACGACGATACCGACGACGACGATGACGACGAGGAGGCAATCGCCACGCTTCCCGATGTCGATATCGACGTCGAGGACGAGGATTCCGACGACGACACCTTCCTTGAAGAGGAAGAAGAGGACGACGACCTTTCCGACGTTATCGGCGACGGCGTAGAGGGCGACGAGGAAGTCTGATCGGCGAAGGCCGGGGCGGAAAATGGCTCCGGCGGGCATCGATCCGGCGCTTCGTCGATGGATACGAATCCAGCCCAAAAGTGGCTTGGACTTTGCGGGGAAATGCTCTAGAAGCACCCAGCACGGTGGCCGGAACCCCAAGGTCACCAACCTCCAGCGGATTGAACCGGCAGCAATGCCGGGGCCGCAACGGACGGGGCTATAGCTCAGTTGG
>JAGRLL010000221.1:1673-3579 GCA_020441855.1 Nitratireductor sp. | reverse complement strand
CCTTGTAGGCCAGCAGCTTGAAATAATAGCGGGCGACGGCGTTGGTCAGTTCGCGCTTGCGCCCGACCTTTTCTTCCGCCGCTTCGACCTTCGCCACCAGATCGCGGTAGCGCTGCGCATAGGCGTCGTTCTGATAACCGACCAGGAAGTCGGCGCGGCGCTCTACGATCTCTGCCAGCGTCGCCGGTTCGCGCGCCTCGGGGAAGGCTTCGGCGACCAGGCGGTGCACCTCGTCCGGGAAGGCTACGAGGCGGCGGCCCCACTCGAAGGCGCGCTTGTTGGCGGCGACCGAGACCGCGTTCAGTTCGATGGCGCGCAACAATGACGACGGACCAACCGGCAGCAGGCCTTTCTGGCAGGCGTAACCCACCATCATGATGTTGCTGGCGATGGCGTCGCCGCAGACGATTTCGGCAAAGCGGCCGAAATCGACACGATCCGGCGCGCCTTTCGACGTCCTGGCAATCGTGTCGACGATATCGGACTCGTGAAAGTCGAAGTCGCGGTTGAAGACGAAGCCGGAAACCGGGGCGAGGTGTGTGTTGAGTACGGCGAAGGTGCGTTCGTGATTGGAGACCGCGACGCCGTCCTTGGAAGCGGCAACGACAGTGTCTGCGGCGAGCATCACATCGGCTTCGCCGGACGGTATTTGCGCCGAGGCGACCTCGCCCGGTTCGCGGGTGACGCGCACGTGGCTCAACACTGCGCCGCCTTTCTGGGCCAGGCCGGAGAAATCCTGAATGAGCGCGGCCTTGCCCTCCAGATGCGCGGCCATGCCGATGATCGCGCCGATGGTGAGCACGCCCGTGCCGCCGACGCCGGTGATCGCGATGTTGTAAGGCTCGTCGAGACCGGCGATTTCGGGTTCAGGCAGTTCTTCGCCCTTGAGTTCGGGCAAAGCGCGCTTCTTCAGGCGGGCACCCTCCACCGTGACGAAGGAGGGGCAGAAGCCCTTCACGCAGGAAAAGTCCTTGTTGCAGGCGGACTGGTTGATCTGCCGCTTGCGGCCGAATTCGGTCTCGAGCGGCTCCACCGCAATGCAGTTCGACTGTACCGAGCAGTCGCCGCATCCCTCGCAGACCAGAGGATTGATGAAGACGCGCTTGTCGGGATCGACCATGGTGCCGCGCTTGCGGCGGCGGCGTTTCTCGGCGGCGCAGGTCTGGACATAGATGATCGCCGTGCAGCCCTCGACGTCGCGCAGGTGCCGCTGGACCTCGTCGAGGTCGTCGCGATGGCGGATCTTCGTGCCCGGAGCAAGATCGTGGCTCGAATAGGCTTCCGGCGTGTCGGTGACGAGCCAGACTTCCTTCAAGCCTTCGGCGGCCAATTGATGGGAAAGCTGGGGCACGGTCAGTTCGCCGTCAACATGCTGGCCGCCCGTCATGGCGACCGCGTCGTTGTAGAGCACCTTGTAGGTGATGTTGACCTTGGCGGCGACGGCGGCGCGTATCGCCAGGATGCCGGAATGGAAATAGGTGCCGTCGCCCAGATTGGCGAAGATGTGCTTTTCGTCGGTAAACGGCGCGGTGCCGGCCCAGGTCATGCCCTCGCCACCCATATGGGTATAGGTCTCGGTGTTTCGGTCCATCCACAGCGCCATGAAATGGCAGCCGATGCCGGCGAAGGCGCGCGAACCCTCCGGCACCTTGGTCGAGGTGTTGTGCGGGCAGCCGGCGCAGAAATGGGCCAAGCGCGACACGGGCGGCTGGTGGCCGAGGCGCAGCTTCAGGCGCTCCTCGTAATAGGCGAGGCGGTTCGACACGCGCTGGCGCAAATCCTCGGGCAAGTCGAAGTTCAGCAGACGGGTGGCGATGGCGCGCGTGGCGACGCCGGCCGAGACGTCCTCGTGCAGCGACAGGATGTGCTTGTCCTCGTGGTCGAACTTGCCGACGATGCGCGGGCG
>JAGRLL010000221.1:0-1651 GCA_020441855.1 Nitratireductor sp. | reverse complement strand
GCTGCTTGATCTGGTGCTCGATGACTTCGCGGCGTTCCTCGATGACGAGGACTTCCTCGAGGCCCTCGGAGAAGCGGCGCACGCCTTCCGGCTCCAGCGGCCAGGGCATGCGCACCTTGTAGAGGCGCAGGCCGATCTTGTCGGCGGTCTTGTCGTCGATGCCCAGTTCCCGTAGCGCTTCGCGTACGTTCTCATAGGCCTTCCCGGACGAAATGATGCCGAAGCGCGGCTTTCTGGAATCGATGACGAGCTGGTCGATGCCGTTGGCGCGGGCGAAGGCGATTGCTGCGTAGCCCTTGTGCTCCTGCAGGCGCTCGTCCTGTGCGTAACGGTCGTCCGGCCAGCGGATGTTGAGGCCGCCTCCCGGCATCTCGAAATCGTTGGGGATCGCGAACTGGCGCTGTTCGCTGGTCAGATCGACGACGCCCGTCGTCTCGATGGTGTCGGCGATGACCTTGTAGCCGACCCAAAGGCCCGAATAGCGGCTCATGGCGATGCCGAGCAGGCCGAGTTCGGTGAATTCCAGCACGGAGGAAGGAAACAGGACCGGCATGATGGCGGCCATCATCGCGTGGTCGGACTGATGCGCGACGGTGGAGGATTTGGCTGAGTGATCGTCACCGATGACGGCCAGAACGCCGCCATGTCGCGATGTGCCGAAGGAATTGGCGTGCTTGAACACGTCGCCGCAGCGGTCGACGCCGGGACCCTTGCCGTACCAGATGCCCATAACGCCGTCCTTGCGCATGCCTGGCGACAGGCCAGCCTGCTGCGAACCCCAAACGGCGGTGGCGGCCAGTTCCTCGTTGACGCCTGGCTGGAAGACGATGTCGTGAGCGGCAAGGTGCTTTCTCGCCTGCGTGAGCGCGAAATCGAACCCGCCGACAGGCGAGCCGCGATAGCCGGAGATGAAGGCGCCGGTGTTAAGCCCCGCTGCGCGGTCGCGGCGCATCTGCACCATGGGCAGGCGGACCAGCGCCTGGGTGCCGTTGATGAAGACCTTGCCCTCTTCAGCGGTGTATTTGTCATCGAGGGTTATGGCGCTGCTGATTGCGCTATCGGCCGTCTTCGCAATACCCATCCGTCAGGCTCTCCTACCGCTTGCCGCCAACAAGTCTAGCACCATCCATTGTGGTAGGACCATTATGGTTCGGCGCGGGCGCAATGACAGTTTATTCTTTACGGCTCGCGGCGGCGAAGACGCCTATTCCATCCTAATTATCTCGGTATTATTGGGGTGTGATTGTATTATTTCGCAATGCGGCGCATGCATATTGCGCTGCAACATGCGAATCTAGATCGGCAGTTCCGTCGTGTTCTTGATTTCGTTGAGCGCGAAATGGGAACTCATGGTGCCGACATGGGGCAGTTTCAGCAGCCTCGCCTTGATGGTGCGTTCGTAATCGCGCACGGACGGCACCACGACGCGCAACAGAAAATCGAACTCGCCGCTCATGGCGTAGCACTGGACGATCTCGGTCAGTTTGCGCGCACCGTCCTCAAAGGCTTCCAGCACGCCCGGCGAGTGCTTGTCGAGCCGGATGAAGACGAATACGGAAATGTCGAAGCCGATCCTCTCGGCGTCGATCAGCATGATCCTGCCCTTGATGATGCCTGCTTCCTGCATCTTGCGGATGCGCCGCCAGCAGGG
>JAGRLL010000220.1 GCA_020441855.1 Nitratireductor sp. | reverse complement strand
GGCTCGGATTCGTCGGCATTGACGACGAGATAGTGCGGACGCTCGCCAGCCTCCTTGGGCATGAACGACCATTTCAGCCCGGTCGGGAAGCCCGCGCCACCGCGTCCTCGCAGGCCAGATGCCTTCATCTGTTCGATGATCCAGTCGCGGCCCTTGTCGATAAAGCCCTTCGTACCGGACCAGTGGCCACGCTTTTTCGCACCCGCAAGCGACTTGTCGTGCAGGCCATAGATATTGGTGAAGATGCGGTCCTTGTCAGCAAGCATGCCCATCGTCTCTCACCACCTCAACGCGGCTTCTTGCCGAATACCTTGACGTACTCGGCTTCGCCGCCCTTCGCCAGCGCCTTGGCCTGGGCAACCCAGTCCTCGCGTTCGATGCGGCCCTTGAATTTCAGATAATTGTCGACCCATTCGCGCTCGCCCTTCTTCCACTTGGCGACCTGCGCGTAGGTGAAGATGCCGAGATCGTGCAGAATGCCTTCGATCTTGGGTCCTACGCCCGAGATAAGCTTCAGATCGTCGGGCTGTGCCGGCCTCACAAGCGCTGCCGGACGGTTCTTGTCGTCGAGCGAGGCCAGTGCCGCCGCGCTCGCGGCCGTGGACTTGGTTGCCGGCTTGGCGGCCTTGGTCGCGGCCGGTTTCTTCGCAGGAGCCTTGGCCGCCGCTTTCGGCTTGGCCGTCTTGCCATTGCCTTTCGCCGGGCCTGTCGCCGGATCGCTGGTCAACGTCCTGGGCCCGCCCACCGGCGCGGAATAGATGCGGTCGACCTGCGGTCCGGGCGTGACGCTGCCACCCTCGCCCGCTTCGAAGGCGTCAATGATCTCTTCGAGCCGCTCCGGCGTCAGATCCTCGTAAGTGTCCTTGAAGATCATCACCATCGGNTGACGCAGGCGCCCTGGCACTCGACTTCTTCCCAGGAAAGCGTACCGGATTCGTTGGTGTGGAACGGATCGTGATGGATCCGGTTCTTGCACACCTCGATCAGCGCTTCCGATCCGCGCAGCATGCACGGCGTCGTGCCGCAGACCTGGATATGCGCCCTGGTGCCGACAGGCTGAAGCTGGAATTGCGTGTAGAAGGTCGCGACCTCGAGCACGCGGATATAGGGCATGTCGAGCATGCCCGCGATCTTCTCGATCGCTGCGCGTGTCACCCAGCCTTCCTGTTCCTGCGCCAGCATCAGCAGCGGGATAACGGCCGAGGCCTGCCGGCCCTTCGGATACTTGCCGATCCACTTCCTGGCTTCCGCGCCCATGCCCTTTGAAAAGGCGAAGGCTTCGGGCTGGAGGTGATCTTCTGCCAGACGACGTACGGACATTAGCGGTCGACCTCCCCGAACACGATATCGAGCGAACCCAGAACGGCGGAGACATCGGCCAGTAAATGGCCCTTGCCGACGAAATCGAGCCCGGCGAGATGCGCAAAACCCGGCGCCTTGATCTTGCAGCGATACGGCTTGTTGGTGCCGTCGGAAACGAGATAGACGCCGAATTCGCCCT
>JAGRLL010000219.1 GCA_020441855.1 Nitratireductor sp. | reverse complement strand
GCTTCAGATCCATCGGGTTCATGCCCGCAGCGACGGCCTTGGCGCCTTCCTTGACGATCGCTTGCGCGAGCACCGTCGCCGTTGTCGTGCCGTCGCCGGCAAGATCGTTGGTTTTCGAGGCGACTTCGCGCAGCATTTGCGCGCCCATATTCTCGAACTTGTCCTCAAGCTCGATGTCCTTGGCCACGGTCACGCCATCCTTGGTAATGCGCGGCGCGCCGAAGGATTTGTCGATCACGACGTTGCGCCCTTTCGGGCCGAGGGTCACCTTTACTGCGTTGGCAAGCGTATCGACGCCACGCAGCATCTTTTTGCGTGCGTCGGAATGGAATTTCACATCCTTGGCTGTCATTGGATCACTCCTTCGATAGGCAGTTCTCGTTGACTGGTATGCATGAAACTCAGGCGGCCTTCCTCATCGCGGCTTCGGCCTCGATAACGCCCATCACGTCGCTTTCCTTCATGATGAGCAGGTCCTCGCCGTCGATCTTCACTTCGGTACCGGACCACTTGCCGAACAGAATGCGGTCGCCGACCCTGACGTCGAGTTCGACCAGCTTGCCGGTCTCGTCGCGTGCGCCGGGGCCGACGGCGATAACTTCGCCTTCGCTCGGTTTTTCCTTCGCGGTATCGGGGATAATGATGCCGCCGGCCGACTTGTCCTCCGCTTCGATGCGGCGGACCAGGATTCGGTCATGCAATGGACGGAACGTCATATCGTTCTCCTTCTAGGACAAACAGATTTTCGAGAGGTCCCTCCGCGCCGGCTCCAGCGAACCGGAACGGGGCACGCAGCCCGCAATCCGGCGCTGCGCGGCGATCAGCTGGGTGTACGATTCGAGGTTTTCAAGAGGTTGGACGCAAAATTTTGGCACTCGGTCGTCTAGAGTGCTAACATGATGATATTAGCGACGTAATTGGCCATACGGTCACGACCGCCACGGCTTATTAGTCTTGAATTTTTAAAAAGGCCGGACAAAATAATCGGTGCTCCGGCAAGGCCGGATGCGTCGATTTTGGATGCCTGTACCTTGGAGCTTGCTGGATACGGAGGACAATGATGAATCATCAGAAGCCCTTGCCGCTCATCCCGTCTCTTGTTCCCGAAACTTCCGACCTCGCACTTGACCGGCTGTTGTCGCCGGCAAGGCACTACGAACATCCCGATGACGTGCTGGAGGACAACGCACTCGATATCCAGGAAAAGAGAGCGATCCTGTCGTCATGGGCCTCGGACGCATGCGCAGTCGAATCCGTCCCGGCGCTGCGCCGGCCGCCGGGAGCCAAACAACCGATATCGTTCGACCAGATCATGGATGCGCTGTGCAAACTCGATGCCAAAGGATCGCCCGCTTCGGCACCGGATCGCCGGGAAAGTTTTGACCGGCTCGATGCATGACATCGTCAAGGAAGGAGAAACACATGGTCACCAAGGTTACCAAGACCTTTCGCATGCAGATGGAAGGCTATGGGCTAACCACCGCTGAAATCCACTATCATCTGCCCGACCATCCGAGCCTGTTGCAGCTCTATGTCTGGCAGGAATATGATCTGGCTCCGCATTTTCCCGAACTGAAAGACTTCCTTGGCTATTGGGAGCGCGAGCTGGAAGGCCCGCTACACTCCGTCCGTGTTGCCCATCACCGTTTGATTGAACCATCAGAGTGGCATTCCGTCGACGGCATCGTCTCCATCCAATAATGGCATGGAACATGCCGCCCGTAGCGGATGCTCCGTTCCGCTACGGGCGCCCGAATCGATCACAATTCCCGGTCGTCAGGCTCCAGAATATCCATCAGCGTCGCAACGCGTGATCCAGGCAATGGTCTGCCGCTGTTTATCAGGGCTTCATCGCCGTTCAGCCACATCCATGCTTCCTGGAGCTCGTCGGCTGATGCGCCCGTCGCCTTGAGTTCCGCCACAAAGGTATCATCGGCCGGGCCAATAATTGAAACGATCTCGTCGCGTGTCATTGGCTTTGCCATCGCTTTTCCTCCGCTGTGTCACACATCCATATTCGCTTCGACTGCGCGGGATTAGTTAAGTCGCACATGGGAGCGCCCCCCTCTTGAAACAACCCAATCAGGCTCCCAAATCTGCGTCGCCGGTTGCCTAATTTGGGACCGGCCTGTCCAGGCCAGAGGCCTGCGACCAGCTTTGTATCCATGTTGCTCAAAAGGAGGATATGGCTATGAGCACAACATTTGACTTCTCCCCACTGTTCCGGTCGAGCATCGGGTTCGACCGAATGCTGAACGCGCTAGAGTCAGCGAGCCGTGTCGAATCGTTCGACAACTGGCCTCCTTATGACATCGCGAAAACGGGCGAGGACGACTACCGTCTTACTCTAGCGGTCGCTGGATTTTCGCAGGACGAACTGACGATTACGCAAGAGCGGAACATGCTTCTCGTCTCCGGTCAGAAAACCGGTCAGGCCGACGCGGAGTACCTGCACCGCGGCATCGCCGGTCGTTCGTTCCAGCGCCGTTTCGAGCTCGCCGATCATATGCGTGTCGACGGAGCCAACCTCGTGAACGGATTGCTGACGATCGATCTGAAGCGTGAGATTCCCGAAGAGATGAAACCGCGCCGGATCGAGATCGCAACCAGCGAGGCCCTGCCGAAGGTCGAGACCAAGCAGATCGAGACCGAGAAGCAGGCGGCTTAAAGCGGTTCCCTCAGCAACATCTTCAACGGCGTCGGGCATTGCCCGGCGCCGCGTGAGGGGTGCTGTCAATCGAACAAGTGGAAAGGAGTGAAACAATGAGCGTCACTGATCTGATTCCCTGGAGACGGAACAACGGCGATCAGCTTCCGAGCGTTTTCCGCGATGGCGAACGTGACCCGTTCGTGTCGCTGCATCGCGAGGTCAACAGGCTGTTCGACGATGTCTTCCGCGGCTTCGGTTCCAGCCTGCCGTCTCTGGACGGCGTCTCGGCTTTCAACAGCCGTTGGCCGAGCGTCGAAATCTCGGACGGCGAGAAGGAAATCAAGGTAACGGCCGAGGTGCCGGGCCTTGAGGAGAAGGACATCGAAGTCCTGCTGAACGACGGCCTTCTGACGTTGAAGGGCGAGAAGCGTTCCGAAACGGAGAACAAGGACAATCAGTTCTCCGAGCGTTTCTATGGCCGCTTCGAGCGCCGTATCCCTCTGGACTACGAGATCAAGGAAGACCAGGTTGAGGCGCGCTTCAAGAACGGCGTCCTGACGGTGACCTTGCCCAAAAGCGAGAAGGCACAGTCGCAGGTAAAGCGGATCGCGATCAAACACTAAGCAGATCCGGCAACAACACCGATGGCGGCCAAAGCCCGCCAGCGGTTCATCCTTTGCCAATTTCAGGAGGGATGTGAAATGGAGACAAGAAAGCAAAGCACACAAATATCGAATCCAGCGCATCCTATGGCGCTACAAAGCAATGATAATCATATCCCGGCGCTTGCCATGGGGCGTTCCGTGTTCCCGCGGGACGCGATCGCGCATATCTATCGACCGTCGCGATCGGTCATGACCTCAAGGCCGGCGCGCGAAGGTTGGCGGCTAGTGTTCGAGCCGCGCAGTCCTTCCTTTATCGAGCCCTTGATGGGCTACACCGGCAGTAAGGATACCCTGAAGCAGGTCGAATTGCGTTTCAGTACGAAGGAGGCGGCGATCCGCTATGCGCAGCGCCAGGGCCTCAACTACGTGCTGCACGCATCAGGCGAAACGCAAGCGAGAGCGAGATTGCGGGATATGCGCGCCAAACGCGATTTCTCGGATGAGACGCTCGACCGGCTTGGTCTCCTCGCGCTCGCGGACAGCTACGGATACGCCATGGCGCACGCCGCCAATCAGAACCATTTCCAGAGTTCGGGCAATTGGGCTGACCCGATGGACGTCGTTCACGATCATCGTTTGTCACTCCCGTCCAAGCGGTCCATCCTGATGAACTGGGCCTGGAACGAATATCTCGTAGATCAAGCGACGAATGAGGGCATGCCCGAAAATGGCCGCCCGTCACGTCTCGGCGATGTCGAGCAGGCCTTGGTTGCGCTCGAACGGAAGGAGCTCAGTCCCGACATCTCACATCCCAAGCAAAGAGCCGCCTGAGGTGGAGCCATGGATCCGTTCGTCGTATTCGATGCTCAACAGGTCTTGCCCAATCGGTTCGGGCTAGCGCTGGCCGCAGCCTCGCGTGCCCGCGCGCTTAATCACGGTCATTTCCCCCGTATCGAACCGTCTTCGAATAGCGGTCCGATTGAAATTGCCCTGAGCGAAATCTCCGCAGGCGCCTTCGATGAGAACGAACTCGCACCCTTCGCCGCAAGCGGCGACAATATAGGTCGACTGGAGGCGCCCCGCGGCCGAAATTGCGATAGTGGCCTGCAATCAATCGCTGTCGCATCTGCCTCTCAGGTTGGGGAGAGGCACAAATATGGGAAAGCAAGCAGAAAGGAGAAGCAAGATGCAGAAGATTCTCGAACATCGCTCCACCTTTGATGTCGTCAATATCATTGCCGGCCTTGGCCTTGCAGTTAGCCCCTGGCTCTTCGGCTTCGCTGCGGAAACCGCGGCGGCTTGGAACGCGTGGCTGATCGGCGCCGCAGTTGTAGTGATGAGCGGCGCGGCCTTGCTCGCATTCCACAAATATGAAGAGTGGGCGAATTTGGCGCTCGGCATTTGGACGATCATCGCACCCTGGGCCTTGGGCTTTACCGTCCACCAAGCCGCATTGGGCGTTCATCTCGTCGCTGGGCTGATCGTAGCAGTCCTGGCTGCCGTCGCGCTTTGGTTCGAGTCGAATCGCCCGTTGTCGACAGCATGAAACAAAAGGGAGGACCGGCGTTGCGCCGGTCCTCTTGAATCCAGCTGCCTTCTGACCAGCGGTTCAGGTCGGTGACGCGCCGCCTTCAGCCTATGCGCCGTTCTTCTCGATTTCGGTTTCCGAAACCGTCTAAATCTTTGTCGGCGCAGGCGCCGCGCGCGTGCGCGATATGTTCAGAGTTGGCTCGTCCACCGGCCGATGCTGCTTTTGGCGACTAACCGGCTGGTAATTCTCGATTCCGGCCCATTGCACGCGAAGCGCTTTCACCGTCAGGTTCTGGTTGACTGCCCTGATAAGGCGGGCAGCATTGCCGACCTGAAGGTGCATCTTCAGAAGGCTGAGCTTGACCACGGCATAGACCTGGAGCAGATCGCGGCGCTGACGCCAGGCTTCACCGGCGCCGCTCTCGCTGACCTTGTCAATGAGGCGGCGCCCCTCGCCGCAGCTGCTGCGGTGGCAATGAAGGATTTCAGCAACGCCGATTTAGCGCATTGCCGCCGGGCTGCAGAAGCGCAGCCGACTGCTCCACCCGAAAGAACGCGAGATCGTCGCCCCACCACGAAAATGGGCCATGTCCTCGTCGCGAAGTCGCAGTCGAGCAGCAATCGCCTTGCGCCAAGCGTCCATTATCCTGCGCCGTAACGGGGCTCTGTGTCCTATAGATGATACAGGCAACTGCACTTTTCAGCCGTGCGACAAAGAACTGTCTCAGTGGATCAAGACGCGGGGCCGTGACCTACACGGCAGCAAATGATTGCACCCACGCGGAAGTCGTTGGGAACCTACTCAACCAGCAAGAACCCGTCATAGTGCTGAACCACCTCCCGGTAAGGCAAGAGAGCCAGGTTGACCGTCCCGGGCAAAAGTAGCGATGAATTAGCGCCTGAGGCGGTGGCAAAGATCCCGTACCACTCGTCCTTAACGGCGAACTGGCCCACGCAGGGCACAGTCAGGAAGGAGCCATTCAAGCAGCTCGACGTATCACAAGCGCTCCAATCAGGATGCTCAGTCCCAGCGCGAGGAACAGTGGGTCGGCGACCTTGGCCTGCAAAAGACCGGAGGCGGTCGAGACGGAGATGAGCATCAAGCCGAATTCGCCGCCATGCGCGAGGATGGCACCCGCGCGAAGCGCAGTCTCAAGCTGTTCTCCGAACATGCGAGTCAAAACAAGAACAAGAGCGAATTTCGCTCCCATGAGTACAAAAAGCCAACATAAGATCATCGGCCATGTCGACCAGACCGCACCGATATGGAGTTGAGTTCCGATACCGATGAAGAACACCCCGACGAACAAATCCCGGAACGGTCTGATTTCCCGTTCGACGAATTGGCGAGCATCGCCCTCGGCGATCATCATGCCTGCAGCGAACGCGCCGAGCGCCGGCGAAAGGCCAGCGACTAAAGCAATAGTGGCTGCGAGCAAGGCAACGGCCAAGGCCAGAAGCTGTGCGAGTTCGGCCTCCCTCTGGTTTGCGACCCATCCGGCAAGCCGCTGAAGCGTTGACCGGGCGATGAAGAGCGCCGCAACGAGCGCGCCCGTGCCGCCGGCCATCTTCAGAACGTCGTGCGTACTTTCCACGGCTCCTGCCGCGGCGATAACATCGTGAAACACCAAAAAACCGACGGCCGCCAGATCCTGAAACAGGAGAACAGCGATCCCGACCCGCCCATGGGGCGTTCCCAGGGCACCGCTGCCCCCCAGGATCTTGAGGCAGAGCGCTGTCGAAGACATCGCGACGGCGCCGGCGATCAGAATCGTGGCTGGCGGCGGAATTTCGGTAAAGATGAGGAGCCCCGTGGTTACCAACCCTCCGGTTACGAGCACCTGGGCCAGACCGAGGCCAAAGATCAGTCGACGGAGCGACGTGAGCTTGTCGAGGGAGAACTCCAGCCCAAGCGCAAAGAGAAGCAAGATCACCCCGACCTCACCGATGAGCGTCAGTGTAGCACCCTCGGCGATAAGCCCAAGACCGAACGGTCCGATCAGGATGCCGGATAGCAAGAAACCGACCAGCGCGGGGATGCCAAGCCGTGCGCAGATCGCGACAAGGCAGAAGGCCACCACAGCAAGCAACGCAGCGACCTCCAACAGTCCCTGGTCGACATGCATCAGCGTCGCCCACTTCCATAGACAGTTGCCCCGATCCACGCTGGCGGGTCGGACGCGGGAAAGGAATCAGCACTCGCTTCACTGACCGGGTCTGCAGCCGTCGCGAATTCCGCTGAGAGGTTACGAACGCCGGCGGCGTCGATGCCTCGGTGAAGCCGGTGCCGGGAGCTCGGTCGGCGGCCAGTCTCGATGCGGTGGGCGCCATGGGCATCGGCTCCCTTGCTGGTCGGCATTGTTTCCCACCAGAAGCGCCGCCGCAGCACGGCTCGGCGTTTGTCCGGCTCGTGGCGCACGATATATTGCCATTCGTTGCGCTCCGCGAAAGCGATAGCACTGTTGAGATCCGCGAATGTCAGGCGGATCGGACGATATGGATCGTCGTTTGCGGTCCAGCCCATGAGAGGCTCGATAGCGGGCGCTCGGGCCGGTTCAAACTCGAGTATCCAATGCTGCCGCCTTATAGGAGCGGAGGTGTGGGACGAGCGAGCTGGCCTGTAAATCAACGCTGTCGGCACGTCTGGAGATGTCAGGTCAGTGCCGGGGATCTTCGGCCGGAACGGTGGGCGGTTGTGTCCTTTCATCATGGTTTTCGCCTCTGTTTGGATTGCGACACCGGCGGCGTCACCGTCACGAGTGCACGGGCCGTCATTCAGCGGCAGGCTCGGCTTCTTCGCTATCGCCATTGCCGCGCTCATCGGCGGTCTCGGTTTCTCCTGCGCTCTCCAGCTTTTCGAACTTGATCTTCTGATCACCCGCGGCCCAGGAGACTCGCACCTTGTCGCCGTCCTCGATCCGACCGGAAAGCATCTCGCGGGCGAGCTCCGTTTCCAGTTCCGACCGGATTAGCCGTCGCAACTCGCGGGCTCCGAACTCGGGCCGGAAACCCACCGCCCCGAAATGCTCCGCAACGCTTTCATCGTAGTCGAGTTCGACCCCCTGGGTCATCGCCGTGCGGGCGACACGGGCCAGCTGCAGCTCGACGATCTGCCGAATTTCCGACTGGTTCAGCGAATGGAAGACGATGATTTCGTCGATCCGGTTGATGAACTCAGGCCGGAAATGAACGCGCAGAACGTCCATCAGTTCGGCCTTTTGCCCAGCCTCGTCGAACTCCTTGGTTCCGCGCTTGCGAAGGTTGCGCTGGATGATGTCGGAGCCGAGGTTCGACGTAGCAATGATGATGGTGTTGGTGAAATCCACCACGCGGCCCTTGCCGTCGGTCAGGCGGCCATCATCGAAGACCTGCAGCAGGATGTTATAGACATCCGCATGCGCCTTCTCGATCTCGTCGAGCAGCACTACAGAATAGGGCCGGCGCCGGACCCGTTCGGTCAACTGGCCGCCCTCGTCGTAGCCGACATAGCCCGGCGGGGCGCCAACCAGCCGCGCGACCGCGTGACGTTCGCCATATTCGGACATGTCGATGCGGATCATTGCCTCCTGATCACCGAAGATCGTCTCAGCCAGGGTCTTGGCCAGCTCGGTCTTGCCGACGCCGGTCGGGCCCAGAAACAGGAAGGTCGCAGTCGGGCCGGAGCCCTCGCGCAGCCCGGCGCGCGCCAGTCGCACGGCATCGGCAACGGCATGAATGGCCTCTTCCTGGCCGATCACCCGCTCATGCAACTTATCCTCGAGTTTCAGCAGCTTTTCGCGCTCCTCCGTCGTCAGTTCGCTCACCGGCACGCCGGTCAGTTTCGAGACGATCTGCGCCACATGGTCGGCGCGCACCTCCGCGGTGGCGGAGGCGCGGTCACGCTTCCAGGTCTCCATCAATTCGTCGAGTTCGTCCTGTTTCGCCTCCAGCTCCTTCTTGAGCTCTGCAGCGCGGTCGAATTGTTTGCGGCCGACGGCATAGTCCTGCTCGCGCCGGATCTGGGCGACCTCAGCCTCGAGCTCCTGCACATCGACGGGACGCGCAGTGGCGCTGATCTTCACGCGCGCGGCAGCCTGGTCGATCAGATCGATAGCCTTGTCGGGCATGAAACGTCCGGTGACGTATCGATCACTCAACTCTGCCGCCGCGACGATGGCCTCGTCGGTGATCGTCACCTTATGGTGGCTTTCCAACGTATCTCGGAGTCCCCGCAAGATCATTATCGTCTGCGCCACCGTCGGCTCGTCCACATAGACCGGTTGGAAGCGGCGTTCGAGGGCAGCGTCCTTCTCGATGTATTTCTGATATTCGTTCAGGGTGGTCGCCCCGATCAGGTTCAGCTCGCCCCGGGCCAGCGCCGGCTTGAACGTGTTGGCGATGTCCAGCCCGCCCTCGCCGCCGCCCTGCCCGGCACCGACAATGGTGTGGATCTCGTCGATGAACAGGATCATGTCGGCCTTGTTGGCCTCGATCTCCTTGAGAATCTTCTGGATGCGTTCCTCGAACTCACCGCGATATTTCGATCCGGCCACCATCGAGTTGATGTTGAGTTCGACCAGCCGTTTGTCGCGCAACGCCTCGGGCACCTCGCCCGCGACGATGCGCTGCGCCAGCCCCTCGACGATCGCGGTCTTGCCGACGCCGGGCTCGCCAATCAGCACCGGGTTGTTCTTCTTGCGGCGGGCCAGAACCTCGATCGTCGTCTCGATTTCGCGCGCCCGACCGATCACCGGGTCGAGCTTGCCCTCCCGTGCCAGCTTCGTCAGGTCGCGGCTGTAATCATCCAGATCCGGCGTGCTCGACGGGGTCTCGACGCGGCCTTCCTCAGCCCCCTGACCGACGACCTTCGTCACCTGCTGGCGTAGCGCCTGCGGCGTAAGGCCCAGCCGGTTCAGGATACCCGAAGCGACACCCTCGCCCTCTTCGGCAAGGCCGATCAGAAGGTGTTCGGGGCCGACATAGGAATGGCCCAGCTCGTTCGAGGCGATGAAGGCGCGGTTCAGCGCATCCTTGACCCGCGGGCTGACACCGATCTCGCGATCCTCGTCGGTGGCGTCGCCTTTCTTCGCCTCGCGCTCGATCTGGCGGCGCAGATCGTCGGCGTCGATCTTGACCTGCCCCAGCACCGTGCGGACGACATCCGAGCCGGTCAGCGCCAGCAGAAGGTGTTCCGTATCAACCTCGGTTCGTCCGAATTCATGCGCCTTCTGGCCCGCCTCCTGTAGAAGCCGGTTGGCCTGTTCACTCAAGCGGTCAGCGATATTGATGCCAGTGCGCCGCGCGGTGCGTCCGGCCTGTCGGATCGGGACTGGTTGCCCCTGGTCTTCACCGAGCCGATCGAACAGGCCACCGCTGTCGCCAAAGAATTCATCGAATAGTGAGCGCCCTCCGAAAAGCGATTCCAGTGGCGATGCGCTACGCCCCTGCCGTCGGGCGATCCTGCGGTAGTCCTCGTCGCAAAGCTCCATCACCTTGCGTTCACCGTTGACAGAGACCTGCGCACGAAAGCTGGCAGGTCGGGATTTGCAGATATCACAGATGCCGTTTGCCATTTTTCACCTCCGTCATGCTCCCAGCCGGAACGTCCGGACTGGGCCTCTGTGTTCAGGCCGCCTCGACCTCCTGAGCGCGGACCTTTTCTGCGATGGCCCGAAGGTCAGGCTCGTCCAGCGTCTCGCGGTCGAGCAGATCGCGGGACGTTTCCTCCAGCAGCGCCCGGTTCGCGTCGAGAAGCGCGACCGTACGCGCGAAGATGTCGTCGATGATCGCCTTGACAGCGGTATCCATCCGCTCGGCCGTTGCCTCGCTGTGGCGGCGGTTGAACCAGGCGGATTGATCCCCCGTGCCAAGGAAGCCGGGCCGCTCGGTGTCGTAGCTGACATGGCCCAGATCGGGGTCCATGCCGTACCGCGCGACCATGGCCCTGGCGATGTCGGTTGCCTTCACCAGGTCGTCGGCGGCACCGGTCGAAAGGTGATCGTATATGACCTTCTCGGCCGCACGCCCGCCCAGAAGAACGGCGATCTTGTTCTCCAGTTCCTCGCGGGTCATCAGGAAGCGGTCCTCGGTCGGGCGCTGGATCGTATAGCCGAGCGCACCGATCCCGCGCGGGATGATCGAGACTTTGTGCACCGGATCGACCCCCGGCAGCGCCATCGCGACCAGCGCGTGCCCCATTTCGTGATGCGCCACGATTTCCCGCTCGCGCGCGTTCAGGACACGGTTGCGCTTCTCCAGCCCGGCGACGATACGCTCTACTGCGTTGTTGAAGTCTTCCATGGTTACCGCATCGGCCTTTCGGCGGGTTGCCAATAGCGCCGCCTCATTGACCAGATTTGCCAGGTCCGCTCCGGAAAAGCCCGGGGTCAGCGCGGCGACCTTCTCGGCATCCACGTCCGGCGCGAGCGTCACCTTCTTCATGTGTACCCCGAGGATCTGGATGCGGCCCTTCTTGTCGGGCTTGTCCACCAGCACCTGCCGGTCGAAGCGCCCGGCCCTGAGCAGCGCCGGGTCGAGGATTTCCGGCCGGTTGGTGGCCGCCAGCAGCACGATCCCCGACGACGGGTCGAACCCGTCCAGCTCAGTGAGAAGCTGGTTCAGCGTCTGTTCGC
>JAGRLL010000218.1:8407-9369 GCA_020441855.1 Nitratireductor sp. | reverse complement strand
GCCGATATTGCCTTCCTGAAACAGGTCGAGGAATTGCAGGCCGCGATTGGTGTATTTCTTAGCGATGGAGATCACCAGACGCAGATTGGCCTCCTCCATTTCCTTCTTGGCCTGACGCGCCTCGCGCTCGCCCTTCTGCACCTTGTGGACGATGCGGCGGAACTCGGTCGGCTCCAGGCCTGTCTCGGCGGCAAGCTGCTGGATCTCGGAGCGGATCGCCTTGATGTTCTTCGACTCGCTCTTGTTGAACTCCTTCCAGCCCTTGCCGGAAAGGTTGGCGATGCGACGAATCCAGTTCGGGTCGAGTTCGGAGCCGAAATATTCTTTGAGGAAATCCTCGCGCGCCACACCATAGGATTCGCCCAGACGCAGCAGGCGGCCTTCGAACGAAACGAGGCGCTTGTTGATGTCGTAAAGCTGCTCGACGAGGGCGTCGATGCGGTTCTGGTTGAGCGACAGCGACTTGACCGAGGTGACGATGATGTCGCGCAATTCCTTGTAGCGGCGCTCCTGGGCGGGCGACAGCGACTTGTTGTCGAGCGCCTTTTCGACGAGCTGGTCCTGCAGTTTGCGCAGTTTCTTGTAGGAATCGGCGATGGTGTCGAACGTGGTGAGCACCATGGGCTTGAGTTCGGCTTCCATCGCGGCCAACGACAATGCGTTCTCGTACTCGTCGTCGTCCTCATCGTCCTCCTCGCTGGAGGATTTCTCGCCTTCCTCTTCGTCGCCATCGGCGGTTGCGCGCGACGGCTTTTCCTCGGCCTTGTTGGCCTCGCCTTCCTCGGCGGGGCGCTGCACGACGGGTGCGGCCTTGGCCTCGGGGCCGGCATAGGTCGCTTCCAGATCGATGATGTCGCGCAGCAGAACGGTGCCTTCGTTCAGTTCGTCGCGCCAGATGATGATGGCCTGGAAGGTGAGGGGGCTTTCGCACAGGCCCGCGATCATGGTCTCGCGGCCGGCCT
>JAGRLL010000218.1:0-8336 GCA_020441855.1 Nitratireductor sp. | reverse complement strand
CGGACGGGATCGTCGGTGCGTTCGGACGGTTCGCGTTTCTTGGCGGCGGCAAGCGCCTTCTCGCCACCGGCCTCGGTGAGCTCGGTGCTTTCGCTTTCTTCCTCGACCTCGTCTTCCTCGACCACGTTGATGCCCATGTCGGAGAGCATCGCCATGGTGTCCTCGATCTGTTCGGAAGACACTTCGTCGGAGGGCAAGACGGCATTCAATTCGTCGACGGTGACGTAACCGCGCTTCTTGGCGGTCTTGATCATCTTCTTGACCGCGTCGTCGGACAGGTCGAGCAGAGGGCTGTCCGGGCTGTCGCCGGAACCATCCTTGTCGTCCGCGTCTTCCTTGTTCTGGGCGCTGCGCTGGGCAATTTTCTCGGCATTGGCGGCCTGTGCTGCCGATGCGGTCTTGCTCTCAGCGGAGTCGAGATTGTCTGCGGTCGTCATGAACAACGATTCCCTGTCTTTACTCGGCGGCGTCGCGCCGTATAAGCGTATCCGTCAATGCCTTTGCGGGGTCGGGTCCAAGGCCAGCCCCGCTGGTGTTAATTGACGGCTTCAAAAGCCCGGCATGTCTCTTTTATTCGCCCGATTCGCGGCGCGGCGCGAATCATCGCGACATGCTTCCCTTTTCCCTTATGCCCATCCGGTTAAACCGCGATTAACCATCAAACCGGCCCCGGCCGCCAATCCGCGCCCCCAAGGCGCAAGCGGCCCGGTATTTCCCCTTGTTTATCCAGCCGAGGCGTCAACCGTCCAGTTCGTGTCGCAAGCTCCACCTGATTCCGGGTCGGCTTGGCTTCGTCAAGCCCCAATTTGCCGATAATGGCCGATTTCGGCCTCTCCATCCGTCAAAACGACCCTACCGGCCGGCCGGAAGGAATTCCAAAGCCTTCGATCAGGGCTTCGACCGTGTCGGTGCGGGCAATCTCGTTGCGGATTTGCACAAGACGCTCGAAATTGCGCTCGCTGTCCTCTTCGGCCAACGCGCCCTCGGCGGCCTTGAGTTCCCTATGTAGGGTATGCGTGCGCATGTGCAAGGCGTGCGCCTGGCGCCAGCCGTCCAGCGCATCCTCGAAGGCGGCTTCCGGCAGGGCCTGCCACAACCGGTTGTCGCGCAATTGCCTGTCGAGCGAGGCCAGCGTCTCGCCGAAGCCGGCTTGCTTCAGCGTCTCGGCCAGTTGCGCGGCGGCGTCCTCGCCGACCTCGCCGTCCCATTCGGCGAAACAATCGATCACCAGGCGTTGCAGATCGGCGACGGGTCTCGCCGTGAGGGTGAGGTCGGTGAAATCGTCGAACAATACCGAGAGGATCGCGGGGTGGTGGACGATCGTCATGAGCAGCGCCGCCTCGCGCAAGGGGATGCGCGCCGACCCGCGCTTGACGAGCGAGCTGTTGAGCAGCGACGGGCTCAATGCCAGGCGCGCCTTGCCGCTCGGCGCTCCGCGGCCTGCGCCATCGGTTCTTCCTTCGGAACGCCGCCGCCACGGTTCGCCGGAATTGTCGCCATAGATCCGTCGCCCGCCAAAGCCGGAACGGTTCGGCGCGGATTGCGAGGAACCGGCAAAGAAAGCCGTCAGGCGCTCGCCCGTGTCCTGCATGTAATGGCGGCGCACGCTTTCGTTCCGAATGGCGCCGGTCACTTCGCGCATGCGCGCTTCGAGCGCGGCGCGTTTTTCCGGTGTCTCGAACATGGCTGAGGCCGTCTCGCGCCGCCAGATCATCTCGGCCAGAGGCAGCGCCTCGGAAAGGGTGGCGCGCATTGCCCCGACACCTTCCTGGCGGATCAGGTCATCGGGATCGCGGCCCTCGGGCAATAGCGCGAAACGCACCGAACGGCCGGGCTTGAGCGCCGGCAGGGCAAGGTCTATCGCGCGGTATGCCGCCTTCAGCCCGGCCTCGTCTCCGTCGAAGCACAAGATGGGTTCGGGTGCCATGCGCCACAGCAGTTCGAGCTGGTTTTCGGTGAGCGCCGTGCCCAGCGGCGCCACGGCGTTGGGAATGCCGGCGGCATCGAGCGCGATGACATCGGTGTAGCCCTCGGTGGCGATGACGGTGCCGTTGTCATGCGCGGATTTGCGGGCGCGGGCGAAATTGTAGAGAACTTTGCCCTTGTGGAAGAGGTCGGTCTCCGGCGAGTTCATGTATTTGGCCGGAACATCGGATCGGAGCGCCCGGCCGCCGAAGGCGATGATGCGGCCACGAGAATCGGGAATGGGGAACATTACCCGGTCGCGGAACCAATCGTAGGAAACGGGAATATCCGGCCCGTGGCGCACCAGACCGCAAGCCTCGATCTGTTCCTTCATGACGCCTTTCGACGCCAGGAATTCCTTAACCGCATTCCGGCTGTCGGGCGCATAGCCGAGGCGAAACGTCTTCTGGGTGGCGGCGCTCAGGCCGCGTTCGCGCAGATAGGCCCTGGCCTTGGCCCCGGCGGGTTCCTGCAATTGCGCCTCGAAGAAGGACGCGGCCATTTCCATGACGTCGAACAGTGTCGCGCGGCGTTCCTCGCGCTCGATCTCGCGGCGGTCGACGATCGGCATGGGAAGGCCGGCTTGCGCGGCGAGCCTCTCGACGGCCTCGGGGAAGGATATGCCTTCCAGTTCGACGAGAAAGCGGAAGTGGTCACCGGTAACGCCACAGCCAAAGCAGTGGTAGCGGCCCTTGCGGTTTTCGCAGTGAAAGCTCGGCGTTTTCTCGCCATGGAAGGGACAACAGGCCCAGTAATCGCCGCGCGAAGCACTGGTCTTGCGCTTGTCCCATGTCACATGGGTGCCCACGACCTCCGAAATGGGAAGCCGTTCCCTGATTTCATCGAGGAAGGAAGCGGGAAAACGCATCTGTGCCGGGTGCATGTTGTGTCGTGCCGTCACCATATGGGCAACGCATCGCGGTTTCAAAGGGGCAGTGGCCAATCGGCGGATATGCACCGCTGTCCACAGGGCGTGCCTGTCATCGTGGCCGGCGGTCTCGCGCCTGCCGGCGTGCGGTTCGGTGGCGTACAATCACAAGATGAACAAGAGCGCGGGACCTTGCTTGCCATTGAGGAGGGTTAACGACTAATATCCGGCAGGGGTAAAAGAGGGTTTTGGGGCAGGCTTCAATCGGAGCTTCTCGCGCACACTGCCGGACATGGCAGAGCAGCGTTGGAGGTTGGCATCCCGCAGACAGGGATGGCGCCGGTCGGGGTCTTGTCGCAAAGAGCGACAATGTCTGACGGTGTAGCACATCCAAACAGTGAAATTTTGCTCGCGATCATTGACGAGCAAGACATTGAGCGCAGTCTGAAGCTCGTCTGCGAAAAGCTCGACTTTCGCCACGCGGTGTACCATCTGGCGCAGAACGTCAATATGCGCATCGATCTGCCTTATCTCAAATCGACCTATCCGTCCGAATGGATCGGGCATTACCTGCACAAGATGTATTACCTGATCGACCCTGTGGTGGCGCAGGGTTTCAGCGCCGACAAGGCGTTCCAGTGGAACGAACTCGAATGGGAGACGCCCGAGCAGAAGGCGTTTCTCGAGGATGCAGAGGTGCATGGCATCGGCAATTGTGGATACACGATCCCGATCATAGACCGCTCCGGGCGTCGTGCGGCGTTCTCCGTGACGGGACAGGATGACCGGTATGCCTGGGCAGAGCGGATCCACTGGCTGGATTTCACGCTGCGGGAGCTGGCGCAATTGTTTCACCGGCGCGCGCTGGCCGATCTCTACGGTGGCGAGAACATTCCCTCGCTCAGCCCGCGCGAAATCGAATGCCTGTCCTGGACCACGCAGGGCAAGGATGCCAGCACCATTGCCGCCATTCTGGAGATTTCAGAACACACGGTGCGAGACTATCTGAAATCGGCGCGCCAGAAACTGGGCTGCGCGACAATCGCGCAGGCGGTTTATCAGGCGACGAAACTGCGTCTGATCAATCCCTGAAGGCTTGACCCTTTCTCCAGCAGGTGCGACGAGCCGTTCAGTGCGCGAACATCAGGTCTCGCACGAGCGCGGGCACTTCCTGGACTGCACGCAGTGCGGCGCCGAGATCGTTCTTCTGGCTACGTGACAGAATTGAGAGATCGACAAGGTTGGTCGCCTTGAGGCCGGCCGCGATGTCGCGTCCCTGACATTCCAGCACCATGCCCATGCACAGCGCGTGGGCATCGTTGACATCGCCAAGCTGAGCTTCCGGCCCGATCCCGTGCGCGACCAATGCCTCGATACGCTCCCTTGTCGAACGCATGGCAATATTGTGACGGATGGCGAGCGTGCGGGCGAGGGCGGCGACCGGAAACAGCGCATGCATCTTCAGGTCCAGTCGATTGCCGCTGTTCTTCAGCCCGCCGAACATGGTGAAAGGGTTGGGAACGGAGGCAAGGGATTCGCCGAGAAGCTTGGCGAAGGCAACGGATTGGTGTCCGCGTTCGTACGCACGGTTGAACAATTCGTCGCCGAGCGAGAGTTCGCCGCCGACGGGCATGGCGTCGAAGAAGATATCGACGTTGAGCAGGTCTTCGGGCCGCGAACGTCGAACCCATTCGTCGATGCGCGCCGTCCATGTTTCCAGCGAGCCGCGCCATAGCGGGTTTTTTGCCATCACGCCACCCTTGCACAGCGGAATGCCGGCCTCGTCCAGCGTGGCGCTCAGCCTTGAGCCGAGTTCGGCGAACCAGCGATCGGCATCGCCCCCCGGCTCGCCCTCGGCGAAGACGATGGCATTGTCCTGATCGGGAACCAGCATGCTTTCGCCCCTGCCGCCGGATCCGAGCACCATGACGCAATATGGCGAGGGCGGGCCGCCCAGCCCTTCGTCGATCATCGATTGTTCCGCGAGTGCGGCGGCGCGGCGGGTCATGGCCCGAATTTCCTCCGACACGATGCGGCAGACGATCGAAGCGTCGACCTCCTCGCCGACCAGCGAGGAAACCACACCGGGCAGGCTGGCCCAGGCGACGGCGAGGTCTGGCGCCGAGCGCGCTTCCTCGATGGCGTCGTCGAGTGCGATTGCCGGATCGGAACGCAACTTCAGCAGATCGCGTGCCGACACGATGCCGATCAGGCGGTTGTTCTGCGAGCGTACGCCGAGATGTCTGTATTTTAGACGCGCCATGCGCCCGACCGCCCGATAGACGAATGCCCCCTCGCGAATGGTACGGATCGGGGCTGATGCGATGTCGCCGACCGGCAGGTCGAGCGCGGCGGCGCCCATGGCCGATATCTTGCGCATCACGTCACGTTCGGTGAGGATCGCATAGGCCGAAATATCCTCGTCGGCCTTGCCCGCCTTCGAAACGAATACCGAGGATATGCCCTGTGCGGCCATGCGGTCCATCGCGGTCTTCAGGGTCGTGTCGGGCGTGACGACGGAAACCGGACCGGACATGATCTCGCCGATCGTATGGCGATAGGGATAGGTATCGAGCCTGGCGATCGAAGCGGCCATTCGGGACTTGGCCACGCCGTTGACCGGTGCGACCCAGCCTGCTTCTTCCTGGCGTTCGATTTCCGGCGTCAGCCGCTGGCAGGCGCGCTCAAGCTCCGCGAGTGTCTTCAGTCCGGCTGCTTCCAGTCTCGGCACCAGCGCCAGGAAAACAGCGCCTGCGGCTTCGGCGTCGCCCAGCGCGCTGTGACGACCGTGAATTTCCACGCCGAGCCAGGAGGCGAGCGCGTCGAGCGAATGGTTGGCGAGCGAAGGAGCGACAATCTGCGCCAGCATTCGAATGCACAGCGAACGCGGCGGGGAGAATGGCAGCCGATTGCGTTTCGCCTCGGCGGCGAGCACGGCAAGGTCGAAGCCGATGGAATGGCCGATAACGACGCGCCCTTCGATGGTCTTCATGAAGGTTGGCCACACTTCCTTGAGGCGTGGCGACGCGTCGGCCATCTCCTGGGAAATCCCGTGAATTGCTGTCGATTCGGCGGGAACGGCGATGTCGGGATTGACGATCTGTTCCCAGGCCGATTGCGCGAGCAGCACCTTGCCCGACATGTGCACCGCACCGAGCTGCACGATGCGGGCATCGGCAGGGTCCAGCCCGGTCGTTTCGGTGTCGAGCGCGGCGGCCTGCAGCGCGAAAAGCGGCGTGGCATCCGTCGATGCTTTCATTTCCCTCTCCCCTTCGCGCCCGGGTGGCCAATACAGGGCCGGCCCGTCAGCGCCCGACAATCTTGCCTGAGACAATCATGCCTGAATGGCAGGATATTGTCGCTTCCCGTTCCTCGGGCTTCCTGCCCGCCGCTGAGACTAGAGGTTGCACGGTGGCGCGCCTTGACACGCGTCAACAGCCCAAAATGACGGAAAATTCGGGAAAAAACATAGATACCCCCGACTTTAGAAGAACGTGGCGAGGAGTCGTTAACGGATTGCTGCTTTCCTTTGGGGAAAGGCAGGCCCCGCATCGATCCCGGGGTGATGTTATCAGGGCAAGGCCCAAAGGCAGCCTGAAACGTCAAAACAGGCGTATCGGAACAATACAGATGAGAATAGCGGCCCGTCTGGAGACGATCCAGTTTCTGCGTGGAGTAGCGGTTGTGGTGGTCGTGATCAGTCACGCCATGCACGAACTTGCCGCCTTGCTTGAAGGTCATTTGCGCTCTTTCGACGAAAAGCGGTTTCCCGGCGATTTCGGCGTCGACCTGTTCTTCGTGATATCCGGCTTCATCATGGTCTATGTTTGTCGGGATCTGTTTGCCAGGCCCGGCGCGATGGCCGATTTCGTGCGCCGGAGGCTCGTGCGCATTGTGCCGCTGTACTGGATCATGACGACGATGATGATCGGCGTGGTGGTCCTGCTGCCCAACAATGTCGACACGGCGACCAACGATCCCGGCCAATGGCTTGCCTCCTATTTCTTCATTCCATACCAGCGGCTATCGGACGGACTGGTAAGACCGGTCCTCGGGCTTGGCTGGTCGCTGCAATACGAGATGCTGTTTTACGGCCTGTTCGCGCTCGGACTGCTGTTTCCGCGCCGGTATGCCATTCCATTGGTTACCGGGTTGATCTTCGCGGCATGGTTCGTCGGCGATCATCTGACGGGTGCGGGCGCACTGGCCCAGTTCCTGAGCCGCCCGATCATCTTCGAGTTTGTCGCCGGCATGTTTCTGGGCTGGGTATTCGTCGCCGGTCAGCGTGTGCCCCTCAATCTGTGTCTGGGACTTGGCATCATCGGCGTGGGCCTGCTGTTCGCGGCGCCTGCCTTCGACGATATCGTCGACCTGTCCCGCCATATCGTTTACGGCATTCCCGCTCTCTTGATCCTCGCCGCCTTCATCCTGCCGCCCGAAGCGGAACATGTGCGGGTCGGCCGGGCGGCGCTCGAAGTGGGCGAGACGTCCTTTGCGACCTATCTGACCCATCCATTCGTGCTGGGTCTCATGTCCCTCGTCGCCAGTCGCCTCGACCTGCCGGTACTGGTCGGCCCGCAGATATTTTCCGCCGGCTATGTGATTGTCGCGTGTCTGGCGTGCGTGACGGTGGGGTATCTGGTGCACCATCATCTGGACCTGCCGCTGACGCGGCGTATCGGCGCAATGTTGCCGAAGCGGCCTGCCGCCACTGGAACCCCCGTCGCCAATAGAGCCAGCGGGTCGTCTCCCCAGACGTCGACTTCCTGAACGGGTGATGAATGCCGGGTTCCGGTCCGGTTCAATCGAGCGATGGCACTCTCCCCTCCGTCAGATCCAGGAAACTGGTCGAGGAAAAGGAGAGCAGCCATGTCGAACAAATCCATCACCTTCGCGCTTGTCGCAGCCGTGCTCGCGCTCGCCGCGATCGCGCCCGGCGCTGCTTCGGCGGCCGAACCGCAGATCGCCGCCAAGGCGCAATACCATTCAAACGGACACAATGACTGGCGTCGTCCGCATCGCGACTGGGATCGGCGACATGCCTGCAGCCCGCGCGAGGCCGTGATCAAGGCGCGGCGGATGGGCCTTCGCCATGCCCGTGTCGCGCGCGTGGGCCATCGTGCCATCGTCGTCGCCGGTCGCGATTGGGGGCGCTATGGCGGATATCGCGCCCGTATCGTCTTCGCACGCAACAGCAGGCATTGCGCGGTGGTTGGCAGGGGTGGCTACTAGGCCGCCGGGAAAACGTGCCAAAAGCAGCGCAACAGCGATGTCGGGAGCCGACGGCAGTGCGGCTCCCGCATGTTTTCGATGCACAAACGGCCAGCCACCCGGCCATATAAAAGGTTTGCAGGACCTCCGGATGAGGGGGCTTACTGCTTGACTTCCCAGGCCACGTTGACCGTGACCGAATAGCTGCTTTCGCCAGTCGCGACCGGTACCGCATCGGCAGCCATCTCGAGCATCATCTTGCCGCGCGCCATCGGCGCGGGTCTGGGTGAAA
>JAGRLL010000217.1 GCA_020441855.1 Nitratireductor sp. | reverse complement strand
GCATCATGACGGCGGTCGGCGGGCTCGGCCACGCGCTGCCCTATCTCATTCCGCATTTCTGGACAGCGACGATGGTCGCGATGGTCGTCGTCTTCGTCGAATTGTGGGCGATCGCCTTCATCCAGAACCGCTACATGGAGACGCCCTGGAGCAAGGCGATCTTCCAGGTGGTGCTCGGCGGCGCGCTGGTCTTCGGCGCGGGCGTGCTGATCGGCGGCGGCTAACCTGGTCCGGATTTCGGCTTGCGGTTGACCAGCCATATGCCGATTCCGACCAGCGCCAGTGCGGCGACGATGTTCGCGGTCAGAGGTTCGCCAAGGATGAGCCAGCCGAAGGTGACGCCGAAGAGCGGGGTCAGAAAGGCGAAGCTCGACATGTCGGACGCCGGGTATATCGAGAGCACCCAGAACCAGACCATGTAGCCGATGGCGACGACGCCGATCGCCTGAATGGAGAAGATTCCCCAAAGTGCCGGCGTCATCTCGCGGAAGGTCGGTCCGAAAAGGGGTGAAAGCACCAGCAGCACCGGTGCCGAGACCGCCAATTGGTAGAGCAATTGTACCGGCGCCGCCGCGCGCGAGAATTCGGACACGCGCGTGATCAGGGCGATTGACGCCCAGCAGACGGCCGCACCGATTGCCATGAGATCGCCGATGAACGCCAGGTCGCTGGCGGGCCTGGCGTTGTGCGCCAGCGCCACGGCGACGCCGATGCAGGCCAGCACCAGTCCGCCCATACGGCGGTGCGTCAGTCTTTCGCCGGGAATGAGGAAGTGGGCGCCGAATGCTACCCAGATCGGCATGGTGTAGAACAGCACCGAGCTGCGCGTCACCGAGGTGAAGTCGAGCGCCTTGAAAATCAGGAGAAACTCCAGCGCGAAAAACAGTCCGGTGACGATGCCGGGAATGAGCACGCCGCCGCGAAGCGGCACCTTTGCGCCACGCCACCACACGAACAGGAGCACCGGCACGGCCGCCGCCACCGAGCGCAATCCCGCCTGGAAAACTGGATTCATGCCCTGGTTGACGAGTTTCATTATGACCTGGTTGCAGCCCATCAGCGCGGAAAAGCCGATGAGAAGCGAGGCGCCCAGCGCATCGATATGATCCTTGCGGGCAGGCGGTGTATGGGCGTTCAACGCGTATTCCTCCGGAGGCCGGCGGCAGGTGCGGGCGGCGTCATGGTGTTCCTGCGAGGTCGCCGGCGATGCGCAGCAGCAAATCGATGTCCTGCGGCCGCGACAGGCGGTGGTCGCCGTCTTTCACCATCGTCATGGTGACGTTGTCCGACGGCAGGTGTTCGGCAAGCTTCATCGCATGTTCGTGCGGGACGTCCGGGTCCTGCATGCCCTGCACGATATGGGCCGGGCAGCCAAGTTCGATCGGCCCGGTCATCACACGGTTCTTCTCGCCGTCCTCAAACAGTGCGTGGGTGTAGATATTGGGTTCGTCGGAATATTGCGATCGCTCTTCCAGATAGCCTTTTTCGACGATCTCGCGCTTTTGCGCGTCGGAAAGCTGCGGCCACATCAATTCGTGGGTAAAGTCCGGCGCCGGTGCGATCAGCAGCATGGCGTGCAGGCGCTCCATCTCGCCGCGCCGTTTGAGTTCGCGCGCCATCAGCAGCGCCACCCAGCCTCCCATGGAGGAGCCGACCAGGATTTGCGGGCCGTCGGTGAAAGCATCGAAAACGGCAAGGCTTTCGGCCGTCCAGCGCGAGATCGTGCCGTCGCGGAACGCGCCGCCCGATTCTCCGTGGCCGGAATAATCGTGCCGGCAGCATGCAAGGTCCTTTTCCCTGCACCATGCGTCGAGTGCGACGGCCTTGGTGCCGGCCATGTCGGAACGGTAACCGCCCAGCCAGACCAGGCCGGGATTTTTCCCCTCACGCCGCCGCACGGCAATCCTGCGCCTGTCGCCGCCCGAACCCACCTCGAGGTAGTCGTTTCCCATGGTGCTTGCCTCCCTGCCGGTGAGCCGAATGGCGATTATGCGGTGTGGCAGGCGCCGACCGATTTTCGCATGATTTCGAGATCGATTCGTGCTAATGGAACCCGCTGTCCGCCCCCGGAGCCCGTGAAAGGCCCGTATCGGGAGCCGCTGATCGAGCGTTCAGGATAGACGGGCAGACGCATTCGCATCAAATCGAAACGGCACAGGAGTACACGACCATTCGCCGACCGCATAGGGCGCCCGCGCCAACCAAGGATGGACCAAGATCCAATTCCGAAATCCGTGTTCCCCAGGTCCAGCTGATCGACGCTGAGGGCCAGAACCGGGGAATCCTGGACACGAACGAGGCACTCGCCATCGCCGAAGAGGCGGGCCTTGATCTCGTCGAAATCGCACCCAACAACAATCCGCCGATCTGCAAGATTCTCGACCTGGGCAAATACAAGTACCAGGCGCAGAAGAAGGCTTCCGAACAGCGCAAGAAACAGAAGACGCAGGAAGTCAAGGAGATCAAGATGCGGCCGAACATCGACATCCACGACTACGAGGTGAAGATGCGTTCGGTGAAGAAGTTTATCGAGGAAGGCGACAAGGTGAAGCTCACCATGCGCTTCCGCGGCCGCGAAATGGCGCACCAGGAACTGGGCCTCGAAGTCCTGATGAAGGCGCGAGACGAGATCGCCGAAATCTCCAAGGTGGAATCGGAGCCCAAGATGGAGGGCCGCCAGATGATGATGGTGGTCGCACCGGCAAAGTAGCTGGCCCGGGCTGCGAAGGTCTCCGTCAGACCCGCCGGGAAGGCCGGCGGGTTTGCCTTTTATGGGGGGGCATTCGCGCCCCGAGTCCTCTTGCGCTCTCTCCGCCTCGCCTGTATATACCCCGCGCGGTCGCCTGGCAGGGCATGCCATGGCGATCGACAAAAGCGAGGCACCGCTTTCCCGAACCCCGATTGGCGGGCCGGGTTGGTCAGCGGTGCTTTTTGATTTCCGCCACGCCGTTTCACGATGGCGCCAGCGCGGAAAACCAACCAACAAGGAAACCGCGAAATGCCCAAGATGAAGACCAAGTCGAGCGTGAAAAAGCGCTTCAAATTGACCGCCACCGGCAAGGTGAAGGTCGCGCAGGCCGGTAAACGGCACGGCATGATCAAGCGTTCCAACAAGTTCATTCGCGACGCGCGCGGCATGTCGGTCCTGTCGGACCAGGATGCCAAGATCGTCAAGAAATACCTGCCCTACGGGCGGGGCTGAACGGTTTAAGGGAGCTAGATCATGGCACGCGTCAAAAGGGGCGTTACCGCCCACGCCAAGCACAAGAAAGTTCTGAAGAAAGCGAAGGGCTTCTACGGCCGTCGCAAGAACACCATCCGCACCGCCAAGGCTGCCGTCGACCGTTCGATGCAGTACGCCACGCGCGACCGCCGCGTGAAGAAGCGCAATTTCCGCTCCTTGTGGGTACAGCGCATCAACGCCGCGGCGCGCGACAACGGGCTGACCTACGGCCGCCTGATCGACGGCCTGAGCAAGGCCGGCATCGAGGTCGACCGCAAGGTGCTTTCCGACATGGCGATCCACGAGCCGCAGGCCTTCACCGCCGTGTGCGAACAGGCCAAGGCGGCGCTCGCCTATCTGAAAGACACGACACCGGGTGCCTTTGAGGCCGCCGTCCGATAAGGCTGGCGCTTCCCAAGCATCTTGGACAAGAAATTCGGGACCCGCGCCGGCCGGAAAGGCTGGCGCGGGTTTTGTCTTGAAACGGACAGCATAACACCCCTTTGGGGCGGGCATTAAGAAAGTGGGCACGATGTCGGCGATCGACACTTTGGAAATTGATATCATGGAAGCGGTCGGCGCGGCCGGCGACGAAGCCGCGCTTGAAGCGGTGCGTGTCTCCGCACTCGGCAAGAAGGGTTCCGTCACCGAGCAGATGAAACGGCTCGGCGCAATGAGCCCGGAAGAACGCAAGGAAATGGGGCCGCTGCTGAACGGTCTCAAGGACCGTATCGGCTCAGCGCTCGGCGCGCGCCGCGACGTTCTCAAGCGCGCGGCGATGGAAACCAGGCTGGCCGCCGAAAAGCTCGACGTCACCCTGCCGGTGCGTCCCTCGCCGTCCGAAAGCGGACGCATCCACCCGATCAGCCAGGTGATCGACGAGATCACCGCGATCTTCTCCGACATGGGTTTCGAGATCGCCGAAGGGCCGGATATCGAGACGGACTATTACAATTTCACCGCGCTCAATTTCCCCGAAGGCCATCCGGCGCGCGAGATGCACGACACCTTCTTCTTCAACGAGAAGGCGGATGGCGACCGCATGCTGCTGCGCACTCATACTTCGCCGGTGCAGATCCGCACCATGGAGGCGAAGAAGCCGCCCATCCGCATCGTCATACCGGGCAAGACCTATCGCTGCGATTCCGACGCGACGCATTCGCCGATGTTCCACCAGCTCGAGGGCCTCGTCGTCGACAAGGTGACGACGGTGGCGCATATGAAATGGGCGCTGCACGAATTCTTCCGCGCCTTTTTCGAGGTCGAGGATGTCGGCATGCGCTTCCGCCCGTCCTTCTTCCCGTTCACCGAGCCGAGCCTCGAGGTCGACATCCAGTGCGACCGTTCCAGGCCCGGCGAGGTACGCTTCGGCGAGGGCAATGACTGGATGGAGGTGCTGGGCTGCGGCATGGTGCACACCAACGTGCTCAGGTTCGGCGGGCTCGATCCGGACGAATATCAGGGCTTCGCCTGGGGCATCGGCATCGACCGCCTCGCAATGCTGAAATACGGCATGCCGGACCTGCGCGCCTTCTTCGACGCCGACGCGCGCTGGCTGTCGCATTACGGCTTCCGCCCGCTCGACATCCCGACATTGTTCGGAGGACTGAGCTCGTGAACGAGAAACATTCCGGCGGCTGCCGTTGCGGCGCGATCCGCTTCGTCGCAGACGACGAGCCGGAACATGTCAGCTATTGCCATTGCGCCGACTGCCGCAAGGCGTCCGGTGCGCCGGTCTCCGCCTTTGTCGGCTTCGCGACGCAGAGCGTCACCTTTTCGGGCGAGAAGCCGGCGACCTTCGTCAACTTCACGGTGACGCGTTCCTTCTGTCCGGTCTGCGGTTCGCCGATCTCCTATTTCGACCGGCGCATCCCGGCGCGCGTCTATTTTGTGCTGGGCGCGATGGACAGCCCAGAAAACTACCGGCCGACACTGCACGCCTACGTGGCCGAGAAGCTGCCTTACGTGCACATGCCGGACGGCCTGCCCACTTGCGAGGCGAGCAGCGTGCCGCGCCCGGTTGCCGATAAAGTATGAGAACGGAAACGAGACGATGAAATTCACCCTTTCCTGGCTGAAGGAACATCTGGAAACCGACGCCAGCCTCGACCAGATCGTCGAGAAGCTGACCATGATCGGCCTCGAGGTCGAGGCGGTCGACGACCGCGCGGCGTTCAAGCCTTTCACCATCGCTAGGGTGGTCTCGGCGGCAAAGCACCCCGACGCCGACAAGCTGCAGGTGCTGATGGTCGACACGGGTAAAGGCGATCCGATCCAGGTCGTCTGCGGCGCGCCGAATGCGCGCGCCGGCCTCGTCGGCGCCTTCGCCGCGCCCGGCACCTATGTCCCCGGCATCGACGTGACGCTGTCGGTCGGCACCATACGCGGCGTGGAATCGCGCGGCATGATGTGCTCGGAGCGCGAACTGGAACTCTCCGACGACCATACCGGTATCATCGATCTGCCGCCCGAAACCCTTGATGTCGCGCCGGTCGGCTCGTCCTATGCCGCCTATGCCGGGCTCGACGACCCGGTGATCGAGATCGGCATCACGCCGAACCGGCCGGACGCGCTGGGCGTGGCCGGCATTGCGCGCGACCTTGCCGCCGCCGGGCTCGGCACGGTGAAATCGCCCGCCATCGAACCGGTGAAGGGAACCTTCCCCTGCCCGGTGAAGGTGAAACTCGACTTTCCCGATAGCCAGGACCTGTGCCACGCCTTCGCGTTGCGCATGGTGCGCGGCGTGAAGAACGGGCCGTCGCCGAAATGGCTGCAACAGCGCCTGACCGCCATCGGCCTGCGCCCGATCAACGCGCTGGTCGATATCACCAACTGGCTGACCTTCGACCGCAACCGGCCGCTGCACGTCTTCGACGCGGGAACGGTGAAGGGCGACCTCGTGGTACGCCGGGCGCATCCGGGCGAAAAGCTGCTGGCGCTCAACGGCAAGACCTACGAATTCGACACGACGATGTGCGTTATCTCCGACGACAACGGCGTGGAATCGCTGTCCGGCATCATGGGTGGCGAAGCCTCCGGCTGCACCGAGGAGACGGTCGACGTGCTGATCGAGGCGGCGCTGTGGGAGCCGCTCAACATCGCCCAGACGGGCCGCAAGCTCGCCATCAATTCCGATGCGCGCTACCGCAACGAGCGCGGCATCGATCCGGCCTTCAACGTGCCGGGCATCGAGGAAGCGACCCGCCTGGTCCTGGAATTCTGCGGCGGCGAGCCTTCCGAGATATTCCTCGCCGGCAAGGTGCCCGTGCCGCACAAGCTGATCGACTTTCCCTATTCCGAGGTCAAACGCCTGACCGGCCTCGAGATCGGCGCGGATGAATCGCGCGCGATCCTCGAACGCCTCGGCTTCGAGATCGAGGAAGGCGACGGCGCGCATGCGAAGGTGAAAGTTCCCTCCTGGCGGCCCGATGTCGAGGGCAAGGCCGATCTCGTGGAAGAGGTGATGCGCATTCATGGCGTCAACGAGATCGCATTCACGCCGATGGAACAGGGCGACCGCGTCAAGACGAAGATCCTGACGACCGGACAGGTGCGCACGCGCAATGCGCGCCGGGCGCTCGCGGCGCGCGGCATGCTGGAGGCCGTCACCTGGTCGTTCATTTCCGCCGAGCACGCGGCCGCCTTCGGTGGCGGGCAGGCGGAACTGAAACTCGCCAACCCGATCGCCGCCGACATGAGCGACATGCGCCCGTCGCTGCTGCCGAGCCTGCTGGCCGCCGCGCAGCGCAATGCCGACCGTGGCGTCGACAATGTCGCCCTGTTCGAGGTCGCGGCGATCTATGCCGGCGACAAGGCCGAGGAACAGCATCGCGTCGCCGGCGGCATCCGCCACGGCACGGCAAGGCTGACCGGCGGCGGCCGCCACTGGCAGGGCGCTGCCGCAAAGGTCTCCGTGTTCGACGCCAAGGCCGATGCGCTTTCCGTACTCGAAGCCTGCGGCATGGATGTCTCCAAGTTGCAGATCTTCGCCGAGGCACCGGACTGGTATCACCCCGGCCGCTCCGGCACGGTGCGACTCGGGCCGAAAGTCGTGCTCGCCGCCTTCGGCGAAATCCATCCGCTGACGCTGGAGACGCTCGACGTCGACGGCCCGGCGGCGGGCTTCGAGGTGTTCCTCGACGTCATTCCCGAAGCGCGCGCCAAAGCAACGAAAACCAAGCCGAGGCTCGACCTCTCGCCCTATCAGGCGGTGCGGCGCGATTTTGCCTTCGTCATGGACAGGGATCAGGACGCGGCCACGCTGATGCGCGCGGCCGCCGGCGCCGACAAGAAGCTGATCAGCGACATCAACATCTTCGACGTGTTCGAGGGCGCGTCGCTCGGCGAGGGCAAGAAATCCGTCGCCATCGAAGTCACGCTGCAGCCGACCGACAAGACGCTGACCGACGAGGAAATCGACGCGATCTCCAAGAAGATCGTCGAGAATGTCGCCAAGTCGACGGGCGGGGTGTTGCGGGGATAACCGGCACCCGCCTCATGCCCGGAACCGGGCCGGGAGAGCATTCGAAGCCGGGCGGTCGCGCCCGGCTTTCCTTTTTCGGGCCGCTTGCCTAGACTCGCCGCAAAAGGGAGGCCGGTCATGTTCCGCTGGGGTATTCTTTCGACCGCGAAGATCGCGCGCGAGCACGTCGTGCCGGAGATCGGTGAATCGGATAACGGCGTCGTTGCCGCTGTCGCCAGCCGCGATCTGGCACGCGCGCAGGA
>JAGRLL010000216.1:7642-7853 GCA_020441855.1 Nitratireductor sp. | reverse complement strand
GTGAACTTGGTCGCCTCGACCTTCATGAAGGGCGCATTGGCGAGCTTGGCGAGCCGGCGCGAAATCTCCGTCTTGCCGACGCCGGTCGGCCCGATCATCAAGATGTTCTTCGGCAGCACTTCCTCGCGCATCGGCCCTTCGAGCTGCTGGCGCCGCCAGCGGTTGCGAAGCGCGATGGCGACGGCCCGCTTGGCGTCGTTCTGGCCGATGA
>JAGRLL010000216.1:0-7623 GCA_020441855.1 Nitratireductor sp. | reverse complement strand
GATGAAGCGGTCGAGTTCGGAAACGATTTCTCGGGGCGAGAAATTGGCGGTCATGAAAACCTCACGGGAAAATTCCTGGCTGCGCGGCGACGCGTCTTGCGCCGCTCCCTGCCGTGTTTCGAAATCATCGTCCGACGGTTCAAGCGATTGGCTCATGGCTCAGGCCTCGTCCAGGCTTTCGACGATGATGTTGGAATTGGTGTAGACGCAGATATCGGCCGCGATCTCCATGGCGCGCCGCGCAATTTCTTCCGCCGACTTGTCGGAGTCGACCAGCGCGCGCGCCGCCGCCAGCGCGTAATTGCCGCCCGAGCCGATGGCCATGACGCCATGTTCGGGCTCGATCACGTCGCCATTGCCGGTAAGCCCCAGCGTCACACTCTTGTCGGCGACCAGCATCATCGCTTCGAGCCGGCGCAGGTAACGGTCCGTGCGCCAGTCCTTGGCAAGTTCCACGCAGGCGCGCATCAGCTGGTCGGGATATTGTTCGAGCTTGGCTTCCAGCCTTTCAAGCAGGGTGAAGGCGTCAGCGGTCGCCCCGGCGAAACCCGCCAGAACCTCGCCCTTGCCGATGCGGCGCACCTTGCGCGCATTGCCCTTCAATATCGATTGCCCGAAAGAGACCTGCCCGTCGCCGGCGATCACCNNATCACCACCTTGCCGCCCTTGCGCACGGTCACGATGGTGGTGGCGTGCGGACTGCCGTAGCCGTTGCTCTGATCCATGAAAACTCCGTTACGCCGCCGGCGTGTCGAATTGCCGGCATTCATTCTCGTCGCTCCCATATCTATGCGTGAATTGCGCCATTGCAAACATGATGGGTTCCGGGGAGCCACGGCAAATGTCGATAATATGCGACCGGCAAGGCCGCCACGCGGCCGGGTCGTCCTCGCGGGGATGAAGAGCGCGGCGAATTCGCCGCGAACTTGTTGATCTCTCCGCTTATGGTTTTTTCAACCCTTTATTGCTAAGAGCCGGCTGCCAGCCGGGGAGTCAGTGAAATGGCCAGGACCGCGAACCGTACCGCGACGATCAAGCGCGCGACCAGCGAAACCGAGATTTCGGTGACCGTCGATCTCGACGGCACCGGCGTCTATGACATTTCCACGGGCATCGGCTTCTTCGACCACATGCTGGAACAGCTTTCGCGCCACTCGCTGATCGACATGAAGATCGACGCCAAAGGCGATTTGCACATCGACGACCACCACACGAGCGAAGACACGGGTATCGCACTCGGCCAGGCTCTGGCGAAGGCACTGGGCGATCGCGCCGGCATCCGCCGCTACGCTTCCATCGATCTTGCCATGGACGAGACGCTGACGCGCGCGGCGCTCGACGTTTCCGGCCGGCCCTATCTGATCTGGCGCGTCGAGTTCACCCGCGACAAGATCGGCGGCTACGACACCGAATTGTTCCGCGAATTCTTTCAGGCATTCGCCCAGCATGCCGGCATCACGCTGCATGTCGAGAACCATTACGGCGACAACAGCCACCACATCGCCGAGACCTGTTTCAAGGCGGTGGCCCGTGCGTTGCGCGCCGCGATCGAGCCCGATCCGCGCACGGCGGGCGTCATCCCCTCGACCAAGGGCACGCTGTCGTAGCATTGGCTGCCGGGCGTCGCGGTTCTTGTACCCAGGTCTTCTTGTATCCATGACTCCTTGTGCAATGCGGCATGCGGGGCTATCACCTGCGCCATGACGACCTACACCGTCCATCTGCCGCCACAAGGTGGCGCCTCCGGTGAACTGGAACGCGCGCGGTTCGTGCCCGAGCGGTCGAGCCTGCTTGCCCTCGTCGTGCCGATTGTCTGGTTGCTGTGGCACCGTTTGTGGTACGCGCTTGCCGTCTATCTGCTGATCGGCGGCATCGCATCGGTGCTGGCGAGCTGGACGCAAAGCCCGCCCATCGGCCTGCTTGCGACGCTGCCCGGTCTCTATCTGTTTCTCGAAGGCCGGCAATTGCTGCGCGGCCGCCTCGAGCGGCAGGGCTGGCGCTTTGCCGGCGTGGTGGAGGCGGACAATGCCGAGGAGGCGGATCTGCGCTATTTCTCCGATAGGGTGGAAAATGCCGCGCCGCAGCCTGCAGCTGACCGCCCGGCTGAACGCAACATCTCCGGTCCTGCGCCGCTGATGCATGCCGGAACAAAGACCGGGCCGCTCGACGACAAGGCCCCCTCGATCGGAATTTTCGGGCAATAACGCCCCCAAACGAAAAGACACCTGCCATCAAGATGAAAGTCGCCATCGTCGATTACGGTTCCGGCAATCTGCACTCGGCGCTCAAGGCGTTCGAGCGCGCCGCTCGCGAAGCGAGTGTAATTGCCGATGTTTTCCTGACCTCGCGTGCCGATGAGGTGGCGTCCGCCGACCGCGTCGTCCTGCCGGGCGTCGGCGCCTTCGCCGATTGCCGCGCCGGCCTCGACGCCGTCGACGGCATGGTCGCGGCGTTGCGCGAGGCGGTGGAAGAAAAGACGCGCCCCTTTCTGGGCATTTGCGTCGGTGCGCAATTGATGGCCGAACGCGGGCTGGAAAAGACGATCACCGAGGGGCTTGGCTGGATCGCCGGCGACGTGGTCGAGATCACGATCGAGAACCCGGAACTGAAGATTCCGCAGATCGGCTGGAACACGCTTCAGGTCGAGCGCGATCATCCGATATTGGACACCATCCCGACGGGTCTGGATGGCTGGCATGCCTATTTCGTCCATTCCTACCATATCGCCACGACCAGGCCCGAACAGCGCATCGCCACGACCGATTACGGCGGTCCGGTTACCGCCATTGTCGGGCGCGACAACATGGTCGGCACGCAATTCCACCCCGAGAAGAGCCAGAAGCTTGGGCTGAAGCTGATTGCCAATTTCCTGCGCTGGAACCCATGAGCGAGAGACAGAGAATGAAAAAAGGCTATTGGATCCTCCATGTCGACGTGACCGATCCGGACAATTATCCGAAATATCTGGCCGCCGACGCCGCCGCCTTCGAGAAGTACGACGCCAAGTTCCATGTTCGCGGCGGGCGTTGCGAAGGCCCGGAAGGCCCGGTCAAATCGCGCCATGTCGTCATCGAGTTCGAGAGCTACGACAAGGCGCTCGAATGCTATCATTCGCCGGAATACCAGGCGGCGGTGAAACTGCGCCAGCAATACGCCGTCTCCGAAGTCGTCATCGTGGAAGGCGTTTGAGGTGATTCTCTTTCCCGCCATCGACCTGAAGGACGGCGAATGCGTGCGCCTCAAGCTGGGCGACATGGATCAGGCGACCGTCTACAACACCGATCCCGGCGCGCAGGCAAAAGCTTTCGAGGAAACCGGTTTCGAATGGCTCCATGTCGTGGACCTGAACGGCGCCTTTGAAGGCCGTGCGGTCAACGCCGTGGCGGTGGAGTCGATCCTCGCGGCGACGAAGAACCCGGTCCAGCTTGGCGGCGGCATCCGCACAATCGCCGATATCGAGAACTGGCTGGAAAAGGGCCTCGCCCGTGTCATCCTCGGCACCGTCGCCGTACGCGATCCCGAACTGGTGAAGGATGCCTGCAAGCGCTTTCCCGGAAAGATCGCCGTCGGCATCGATGCAAGGCGTGGAAGGGTCGCCGTCGAGGGCTGGGCCGAGACCTCGGAACTGACGGCCATCGATCTCGCGGCCCGCTTCGAGGATGCCGGCGTGTCGGCGATCATCTTCACCGACATCGATCGCGACGGCGTGCTGACCGGAATCAACTGGGAATCGACCCTGGCGCTTGCCGATGCGACCTCGATCCCCGTCATCGCCTCGGGCGGTCTTTCCTCGCTCGCCGATATCGTGCGCATGACCATGCCCGACGCCGCGAAACTCGAAGGCGCCATCACCGGTCGCGCGCTCTATGACGGGCGTATCGATGCGAAAGAGGCGTTGGAGATCTTGAAGGAAGCGCGGAACTGATGCTCAAGGCCAGCGTTATCTTCTGCCTGGACGTAAAGGACGGTCGCGCCTGCCACGCCCGCAGCAACGCAGTTGCGAGAACGGGCAAAAATGCAAATCGACGCGAGGGGGACGGTACGAAATGTTGAAGGCCCGCGTCATCCCTTGCCTGGACGTAAAGGACGGCCGCGTCGTCAAGGGCGTGTCCTTCGTCGACCTGATCGATGCCGGCGATCCCGTCGAAGCCGCCAAGGCTTATGATGTGGCCGGCGCCGACGAGCTGACCTTTCTGGACATCACCGCCTCGCATGAGGATCGTTCGATCCTGTTCGACGTCGTCACCGAAACGGCGGAACATTGCTTCATGCCGCTCACCGTCGGCGGCGGCGTGCGCGAGATCGCCGATATCCGCAAGCTGTTGCAGGCCGGCGCAGACAAGGTATCGATCAATACCGCCGCTGTCGCCCGGCCCGAATTCGTCGCCGAGGCCGCCGACAAGTTCGGCGACCAGTGCATCGTCGTCGCCATCGACGCCAAACGCGTTTCCGGTCCCGGTGAGCCGGATCGCTGGGAAATCTTCACCCATGGCGGCCGCAAGCAGACCGGTATCGACGCCGTCGAGTTCGCCCGGCAGGTCACTTCGCTCGGCGCCGGCGAAATCCTGCTCACCTCCATGGACCAGGACGGCCGCAAGACCGGTTACGACATCGCGCTCACCCGCGCGGTAGCCGATGCCGTGCGCGTGCCGGTTATCGCCTCGGGTGGCGTCGGCGATCTCGATCATCTGGTCGAAGGCATTCGCGACGGCCATGCCAATGCCGTGCTCGCCGCCTCCATTTTCCATTTCGGCACCTACACGATCGGCCAGGCCAAGGAGCATATGCAGCGTGCCGGAATTCCGGTAAGAATGGATTGACGGGAACAAAAGGCGGGATTGCGCGCGTGTTTACGCTCACCGACCTCGAAACGATTATCGCCGAACGTTCGGGCGCGACCGACGGTTCGTCCTATACGGCGAAGCTCGTGGCCGACGGCACGGCAAGATGCGCCCGCAAGATGGGTGAGGAAGCTGTCGAGACGGTCGTCGCCGCGCTTTCGGGCGGCGAGGAGGAACTCACCGGCGAGGCTGCCGATCTCCTTTATCATTTGCTTGTCGTGCTGAAGGTGCGCGGCGTGCCGCTTGCCGGCGTGATGGCGGAACTGGAGCGCCGCACCGCGCAATCGGGTCTGGCCGAAAAGGCCGCCCGTCCCGAAAAGACCGACCGCAAGGCTGGCTGAGGAGGCGCGGGCAATGGATCAGTTGAGACGCTCCGACCCCGACGAGTTCTGGATCGAGGGATTCGGCGACGATCTGCGCCATATCTCGCCCTATCGCTTCTTCAGCGCCGCACACTGGGCCGAGTTCCGCGCCGGCACGCCGATGACGCTGAGCGAGGAGGAAGTCCGACGGCTGCGTTCGCTGGGCGATCCGGTCTCGCTGGACGAGGTGGCGCGTGTCTACCTTTCGCTGTCGCGGCTGCTTTCGGCCCATGTCGAGGCGACGCAATCGCTGTTCCACCAGCGCAGCCGCTTCCTCAATCTCGACGCCGCCAAAACGCCTTTCATCATCGGCATTGCCGGCTCGGTCGCCGTCGGCAAGTCGACTACCGCGCGCATCCTGAAGGAATTGCTGGCGCGCTGGCCGTCGAGCCCCAAGGTCGATCTGGTGACGACGGATGGCTTCCTGCTGCCCAATGCCGTGCTGGAGGAGCGCGGCCTGATGGAACGCAAGGGCTTTCCCGAGAGCTTCGACGTGGCCGAGGTGCTGCGTTTCCTTTCCGCCATCAAGGCGGGCGAGGAAAGCGTCACCGCGCCGGTCTATTCGCATCTGCGCTATGATGTGATCCCGGGCGAGAATGTGCGTGTCGACCGGCCCGACATCCTGATCTTCGAGGGCATCAACGTGCTGCAGACGCGCGACCTGCCGGAGGACGGCAAAGTCGTGCCCTTCGTTTCCGACTTCTTCGACTTCTCGATCTATATCGACGCCAATGAGGGCGATACCGAACGCTGGTATGTCGACCGCTTCATGAGCTTGCGCAAGACGGCCTTCACCAACCCGGAATCCTTCTTTCACCGCTATTCGCAGATCTCCGACGAAGAAGCGCTGGAGCGCGCGCAATATCTGTGGAACCGGATCAATCTGGTGAATTTGCGCCAGAACATCCTGCCGACACGCCCGCGCGCCGATCTCATTTTGCGCAAGGGCGCCGACCATCTGGTCCAGCAGGTCGCGCTTCGAAAACTCTGAATACGCCTGCGGAAATCAAGCCGACAAGGCCCGGTCCGGTCTTGTCACCCGCCGCAGCGTCAGATTGATCCGCCCGCCGTTCTTCAGAAGCGTCGACGTGCCGGGATAGATCTTGTCGACGCCGTGATGGGCTAGGCGTGAGGCGCCGGCCAGCACTATCGCATCGCCGCTTGCAAGCCTGAACGAGATGGTTTTGCCGCCGCGCTGCTTTCCCCCTGTCCGGAAAAGGCCCCCGATCCGGAACAGGCAGGTATCGCCAAGCGAGAGCGAGACGACCGGCGCGTCGAAATCTTCCTCGTCGCGATCCTGGTGCAAGCCCATCTTCGCCATGTCGTCGTAGAAATTGATCAGGCAGGCTTCCGGCGGATGCGGATAATCCGCCAGTTCTTCCCAGATGTGCCGCAATTCCGCCGGCATCGCCGGCCAGTGCCTGCCGGTCGACGGATGCATCGCCTGATAGCGGTAGCCTCTCTCCTTGTCGGTCACCCAGCCGAGTGGCCCGCAATTGGTCATGGAAACGCTCATCTTCTTGCCGGTGCGCGGCATGGCCGGTGTATAGAGCGGCGCTTCGCGCACGACTTCGCGGATGCATGCGAGCAGCTTTTCCTGCCCTGGCCGGTCGAGATAGCCCGGTACGAATCGCAGCCCTTTGGGAAGTCCGTCGGTCTGTGCCTGCCCTTCGACTTGTGCGGCCATGCTTGTGTGTCCCGTTAACCATTCTTTCGCGGTTGACCTGTCATGCAGCTGAAATGACGGCAGAACCCGCGCCGATTCACGCCTGTGCAATCTTGCACGCGCAATTATGCCCTCTTATATACGCCGCAACGCGGCAACGGCCCAATTCGACGGCCAAATTCGACGGGTTGGCTTGTCGTCGCACAATATCCAAAAGGACCGGCCAAACGGAATGCCTTACACGGGTCCCGGCCGGTCGCTAGAAGGAGCAGCATCAATGGCTAAAGTAATCGGTATCGACCTTGGCACGACCAATTCCTGCGTCGCCGTCATGGACGGCAAGGAACCCAGGGTAATCGAGAACTCCGAAGGCGCGCGCACCACGCCTTCCATGGTGGCATTCACCGACGACGGCGAACGTCTCGTCGGCCAGCCGGCCAAGCGTCAGGCGGTCACCAATCCCGAGAACACGCTTTTCGCGGTCAAGCGCCTGATTGGCCGCCGCTATGACGACAAGACCGTGGCCAAGGACAAGGGCCTCGTCTCCTACAAGATCACCAAGGCCGACAATGGCGACGCCTGGGTCGAGGCTGGCGGCAAGTCTTATTCGCCGTCGCAGGTCTCCGCCTTCATCCTGCAGAAGATGAAGGAAACGGCGAAAGCCTATCTCTGCGAGAAGGTCGAGCAGTCGGTCATCACCGTTCCCGCCTATTTTAACGACGCCCAGCGTCAGGACACCAAGAACGCCGGCTAG
>JAGRLL010000215.1:2503-4866 GCA_020441855.1 Nitratireductor sp. | reverse complement strand
GCAACGGCAATTGGGGCGACCTGCTGACCCCGATCATCGTCAAGAACAAGTAGAACCTGACGAATTCGGGCACGATCCGCGCAGGGTCGAAGTCCGGGAGGAAACAAACCCCGCCGCGAGCGATCGCGGCGGGGTTTTTCGTTTGGCTCACGTATGCGGGCAACACGCCCCCGAGAGTCAGGCCGCGGCGGGCTGGCGGCGCTGCAGGGTGGTCAAGGCCAGCGCGAGCGCGATCAATGCGCAAATCGCGATCACCACGACCATCGGGCGCGGCGAACCGTCGAGGAAGGGGCTGGCAATCGCGATCATCACCGCACCAACCATCATCTGCAGCGTGCCGCCGAGCGAGGAGGCAAGGCCCGCCATGTCGCCATGATCATCCAGCGCCATGACCATCGCGGTCGGAATGACCAGGCCGAGACAGGCATTGGCCAGAATCAGCATGATCACGAGGAAGGCGAGCGAGGGTTGGGCGTAAAGGCTTACCGCAAGCAGCGTGGCCGCAAAGACGAAGAAGCCCGTCGTCGCCAGCACGACCATGCGCGCCATGCCAAAGCGCTCGCCAATCGTCGCGGCAAATTGCGAGGCGGCGAAGAAGCCAATGGCGTTGACGGCGAAGGCGAGACTGAAGCCGGTCGGGGAAAGGCCGTAGAAGCCGGTATAGATGAAGGAAGCAGACGCGACGAAGACGAAGAAACTCGCCATGCCGAACCCGCCGACAAAAGTCAGGCCCATGAAGGCGATATCGCCCATCAGCACGCGCGAACCGCGCAGGAGATGCGCGAGGTCGACCGGCTCGCGACTGTCGGGGGGCAGCGTCTCGGGCAAGACAAAGGCCGTCAGGGCAAGGCTGAGCATGGTCGCGACGATCATCGCGCCGAAAACGGCGCGCCAGCCGGCAAGCGCCACCATGCCGCTACCGGCAAGCGGCGCCAGCATGGGCGAAACCGAGATGACCAGCATGATCAGCGCCATCAGCCTTGTCGCCTGCGCTCCCGTATAGAGGTCGCGCACGATGGCGCGGGGGATGACCATCACGGCCGCGCCGCCCAGCCCCTGCACGAAGCGCGAGGCGATGAGCCAGCCGATCGACGGCGCCAGGACACAGCCGAGCGTACCGGCGAGAAACAGCGCCAGGCCGAGATAAAGCGGCGGTTTGCGGCCCCACATGTCGGCCAGTGGACCATAAAAGAGCTGCGCGACCCCGAAGGCGGCGAAATAGGCGACCAGCGTGGTCTGCACCCCGGCAGAATCGGTCGCGAGATCGCTTGCGATCGCGGGCATTGCGGGCAGGTACATGTCGATGGCGAACGGGCCGATGGAGCAGAGCAGGCCGAGGAGAATGGCAGTTCGGGCAAATCCGGTTTGCATGAGAGAATATCCGTAGGTTCCGGTGGCGCAGGCAGCGCCTCCGCGGGGAGAAATCAGTATGGAGAACGCCAGCGCCAACGGCCCGGCGAAGCTGCAGCCGAAAATAGAACCAAAAAATATGAAGGGGTTCAGGACAGGATGCAGGCAACGCCGCCTGCGGACAGGCGCCTAGCGTGAGATGGCGGCAATCTGAATCATCGGCCCGGCTCCTGAAATGTTCGGGACGTGGTTGGGAGCCGACGACATAGTCCCGCTTCGACAAATGCGCAATATGGAATGTGGCCGGCTACGGCGATTATGCGAATGCGTGGCCTTTCTGCCAGACTCCGCATTCAACTCGCACGCATGGCATTCGTGGCGGCTGATCGCCCCCGAAATGCGCAAGAGCTTGACTTTCGGCCTCGCAAAGCCCATTTGAGGCCCAGTAATTCTCGCGATTGCGCGATATGCGCCTGGCAAGTCCGGCGCAATTTTCTCGAGACCGAACACTTTCAACAAAACAGTCAGTTCCTATCGCGTGGATCATGACATGACGTCACGCATGCGACGTCCCGCATGGCTTTTGCCACGCGGTCATGAAGCGCGTGATGCATAAAGGAACGTTATTTGACCATTCAGACATTTGAGCAGCTTGGGCTTTCCAAGCCGCTTTTGCGCGCCCTTGGCGAAGCCGGCTACCAGAAACCGACCCCGATCCAGGCGCAGTCCATCCCGCTTCTGCTCGACGACCACGATCTTCTCGGCATTGCCCAGACGGGCACCGGCAAGACTGCGGCGTTCACCCTGCCGCTGATCGACAATCTTCGCGACGACAAAGCGCATGCCGCGCCGAAACAGGCCAGAGCGCTGATCCTGGCGCCGACACGTGAGCTCGTCATCCAGATTGCCGACAACATCAAGGCCTATGCCTGCCATACGCCGATCCGCACCACCATCGTCATGGGTGGCGTCAGCATGGGTTCGCAGATCAAGGCAATGGCGAAGGGCACCGA
>JAGRLL010000215.1:0-2400 GCA_020441855.1 Nitratireductor sp. | reverse complement strand
ACATGGGCTTCATCCGCGATGTACGAAAGATCGTCGCCAGGCTGCCCGACGAACGCCAGACCATGCTGTTCTCGGCAACCATGCCGGCGGAGATCGCCAAGCTCGCCAGGGAAATCCTGTGGGAGCCCAAGCGCGTGGAGATCGAGGCCAAGAGCGTCGCGGTCGATCGCATCGCCCAGCAGATCCACCACGTTGGCGTACGCCAGAAGGCGTCCTATCTGGCGAAGCTGCTGTCGGACAGGGAAGTCGGACGGGCGATCGTCTTCACCCGCACCAAGCATGGCGCGAACAAGGTTGCCAAGTTTCTCGAAAATGAAGGTTTCCGCGTTGAGGCGATCCACGGCAACAAGAGCCAGAATGCCCGCCAGCAAACTCTTGAGAACTTCCGCAGCGGACGTTCGAGCGTACTGGTTGCAACCGATCTCGCTTCGCGTGGCATCGACATCGACGACATCACCCACGTCTTCAACTACGAACTGCCGCACGAGCCGGAATCCTACGTTCACCGCATCGGACGCACGGCACGCAACGGGACCGAAGGTATCGCGATTTCGCTCTGCGATCCGGAAGAAAAGTCGCGTCTGCGGTCGATCGAACGCCTGCTGAAGCAAACGATACCCGTGGCCGCCCCGATAGCGATTGCGGCGAATGACGACAGGTTCCGGACCGGTCAGCCTGAAGGCAGGAATTCGGAAGGCGGGCGTCCAGAGGGTGGCCGGCCAGACGGCAAACGGCCGAATCCGCGAAAGAAGCCCCGGCCGAACCACGCCAGGAACGGCGAACCGGGAAAGAACGATGGCCGCAACGCCAAGGCACCCACGACGTCTGAAGCACGGCCCTCGCAAGTCAAACCCGGCAAGAGCAGGTGGCGCAAGCGGACCAGGCGTCCGCGCCCGCAGGCAGCCTGATCAAAAATCAACAAGGGAGCGGCCCTCTCCATGAGGGCCGACAGCACCATGGAAACATTCCGCTACGCCGATCCGGCCGAAGTCTATGTCGCCAACGGCATCAAGGGCCGCCGCAACAACATGGCCTATCGCCGCTTCGAGACCGCCGCCAAGGCGATCCGCTTCATCGTCGAGGACCTGCCGTCCTCGCGGCGGGTCGGCACGGTCATGGAAGTCAACGAGCGCCGGCACTACCATCAGGAAATCCGCGCACTCTACGATTCCGAGGCCTTTCCACTGCCCAAGCAGGGCGACGATGTGGAAGACGCGGCCTGAGTTTTGGCCCCTGATTGGCCCTGAATCCTGGTCCAGATTCCTGGCACAGGTTCATGGCCCAGGTTCATGGCTTCTCGCGCGCGCAGTGAAATTGAGCCTTTCTTCGCCTTTCGTGGCAACGCGATTTGCGTAACAGTGTCCGCGTAACAGCGGAGCGCGCCATGGCAAATTCACTGAGCCGGCATCTCGCGGGCGAAATCGAGCAGTTGAAAGCGGTCGGGCTTTACAAGCGCGAGCGCGTCATCGTCTCGAAACAGGCCGGCGAGATAGAGGTTGCGGCGGCTGACGGGCAGCGCCGGCAGGTGCTCAATTTCTGCGCCAACAATTATCTGGGCCTCGCCGACAATGGCGAACTCGCCGAGACGGCAAAGGCCGCGCTGGAGCGCTATGGCTACGGCATGGCCTCGGTGCGCTTCATTTGCGGTACACAGGAAGAGCACAAACAGCTTGAGGCGCGTATCGCCGGCTTCCTGGGCTTTGAGGATTCGATCCTCTATTCCTCCTGTTTCGACGCCAATGGCGGACTGTTCGAAACCCTGCTCGGCGAAGAAGACGCCATCATCTCCGACGCGCTCAACCATGCCTCGATCATCGACGGCGTACGCCTGTCGAAGGCACGGCGTTATCGTTACGCCAACAACGACATGGGCGAACTGGAGGACTGCCTGAAACAGGCAGCCGATGCCCGCTTCCGACTGATCGCCACCGATGGCGTGTTTTCCATGGACGGGATCATCGCCAATCTCAAAGCCGTCTGCGACCTTGCCGAAAAGCACGACGCCATGGTGATGGTCGACGACAGCCATGCGGTGGGCTTCCTTGGACGCCATGGCCGCGGCTCGCCGGAATATTGCGGTGTCGAGGGACGCATCGACATCCTGACCGGGACGCTCGGCAAGGCACTGGGCGGCGCTTCTGGCGGCTACACCGCCGCGGACGCCGTGATCGTCGACTGGCTTCGCCAGCGCTCGCGTCCCTACCTGTTTTCCAACACACTTGCCCCCGTCATCGCGGCGACTTCGCTGAAAGTTTTCGACATGATCGAGCATGGCGGCGAATTGCGCGCGAGACTGACGGCGAACGCCACGCACTTCCGCGAGGCGATGACGAAGCTCGGCTTCACGCTTGCCGGCGCCGATCATCCGATCATCCCGGTCATGCTGGGCGAGGCGAGCCT
>JAGRLL010000214.1 GCA_020441855.1 Nitratireductor sp. | reverse complement strand
GCGGCGCATCGGCGGCGCGCACCGTATTCATCGCATGCGCGGTAATGAAACCGCCGAGCCCGAAGAAAACGGCGTGCCCGAAAGACAGGAGACCGGTCTGGCCGAGCAGCATGTTGTAGGAGAGCGCGAAGACGATCATGATACCCATCAGGCACATGGTCGAGATTGCAAGCCCGGAACTGAAGATCTGCGGCAGCAGGACCAGCGCGACCGCCAGGACAACCCACACCCCATAGGTCGATAGCAGGTTCCGGCACCGCGCCGTTGGCAAATCCTGTCTGATGGCGGGTTCGCTCATGTCTCGCGTTTCCCCATCAGTCCACGCGGCCTGAAGATCAGGATCGCGACCAGCAGCAGATAAGGCAGGATCGGTCCGATCTGGGCGACAGTGACGTACCAGATATCACTGAGGTATTCGGCGGACGCACCGGAACCGGGCACCTCGCCGAAGAGGTCCGAAAGCGATACGTTGAATGCCACGGCGAAGGTCTGGATGAGCCCGATCAGCAACGAGGCGACGAAGGCGCCGGACAGGGAGCCCAGACCGCCCACGACGACGATCACGAACAGGATCGGACCGAGCGCGGCAGCCATGTTCGCCTGGGTGACGAGCGCCGGCCCGGCGATCACGCCGGCAACCGCGGCGAGCCCCGCGCCTACACCGAAGACCAGCATGAACACGCGCCCGACATTGTGGCCGAGCATGCCCACCATCTCGGGATGGGTGAGTGCGGCTTGCACCACGAGGCCGATGCGCGTGCGCTTCACGACGAGCAGAAGCGCAGCGAAGATCGCGATCGAAGTCACCAACATGAACAGCTTGAAGGCCGGATATTCCGTGGCGAAGATCGTGAAGGCCGGGAAGTCGAGCAGCGCAGGCACCTCATAATTGACCGCGAGCTTGCCCCAGATCATCTGCACGATTTCCTCCAGGATGAAGGTCAGACCGAAGGTGAACAGAAGTTCCGCGACATGGCCATGCTTGTGAACCTGCCTGAGCCCGTATCGCTCGACCCCCATGCCGATCACCGCGACCGCCAGCGGGGCGATGAGCAGTCCCGGCCAAAAACCCACATGCCGGCTGATCTCGTAGCCGAAGAAGGCGCCCAGCATGTAGAAGCTGGCATGGGCGAAATTGAGTACGCCCATCATCGAGAAGATGACCGTCAGGCCGCTGGCCATCAGAAAAAGCAGCATGCCGTAAAGCACACCGTTCAGCGTCGAGATGAAGATGATCTCAAGCAATGTCGCATCCACCTGCCATTGTTGGCCTTCTCGACGGGAGACTTTGGTTCAGCCAGAACGGTGCCGGGACAACATCCCGGCACCGCCCTTCCCGCCAACGCTGGCCTTGGCCCCTTAAATCCCCGGATTCTAGGTCAGGGACGTTCCATCTTGCAGGTGGTCGGAACGATCGTGTCCTCGACAGCGACGGAATTGGCTACCTTCCAACCCCAGCCCGTACCTTCCTCGTCATAAGGCTGGTCGGGCCCGAGCGGCCCGAGACCGGAGATGTACATGGTCTGGAAGTACTGGTGGTCGTCGGGACGCATGAAGCCTTCCTTGCCGTCGATGAAATCGACATGCTTCATGCCTTCAAGTTTCGGCGCGAACTTCACCGGATCGTCCGACTGCGCCTCCTCGATCGCCTGGAACAGCATGTCCATGGCGTTGAACAGGCGCGGATAGTAGATCGGCGAGTCTGGATATTTCGCGACATAGGTGGCCACGACATCGCGCATCGGCTTGTAGTCGATATTGTTGACGCCTTCGGTGATCTGGAAAACCTTGTCTTCGAGACCTGCCTGCTTGATCGCCGTCGGCGTACCGGCGAGGCCAGCATAGAAGGTGTAGAAATTCACGTCGAGGCCGGCATCACCCGCCGCCTTGATCAGCAGCGCCAAATCGTTGCCCCAGTTGGCGGTGAAGACGGAATCGGCGCCCGAAGCCTTGATCTTGGCGACATAGGGCGAGAAGTCGGTCACCTTCTGCAGCGGCACGAATTCCTTGCCGACGATCTCGATGCCGGAGCCTTCCGCGTTCAGCTTCTCCTCGGCTGCACCGCCCACCGAATGGCCAAAGGAATAGTCCTGGTTGATCAGATAGACCTTCTTGATGGCATCGTTGGCCTTCATGAAGTTGGTCATCGACTCGACCTTGATGTTGACGTTGGCATCCCAGGCGAAGTGCCAGTAGGTGCACTTGTCATTGGTCAGCGACGGGTCGATGGCGGCGTGGTTGATATGGAGCACTTCCTTGCCGGGATTGCGCGAGTTGAACTTGGTGACGAAGTCGTTCACGGCCGCGGCGACCGAGGAGCCATTGCCCTGGATGATGATGCGCACGCCCTGGTCGATGGCTTTCTGCACCTGCACAAGGGTTACCTGCGGATCGAGCTTGTTGTCATAGGGAATGATCTCGACCTGCCTGCCCATCACGCCACCCTTGGCGTTGACGTTCTCGGCAATGAAGTTGAGCTGGTTGAGGCCGATCTGGCCGGCAGCCGCACCGCCGCCCGAGAGCGGATCGACATAGCCGATCTTGAGATTGTCTGCGGCCGTCGCGGGCAGCGCGGCCATGACGAACATGGACGCGGCGAACGCGGCCTGAACGATTGATTTCTTCACGGGTTCTCCTCCTTGAGATGTCCGTCCGGCATTGGCTCCGAACGCGACAGGGTCTGCACGAAAGGGCAGTCAACTCCTTCGAGTTTCATACATGTTTCTTATTGTGAAACACTTTGTCAACCCAACATTGGCGGCCTTGAACGCATTTGCGACCCAGCGTTTCGTCGGCGATGTAATGGTTGTGAAAATTGATGGAAATCTGCCCGCGCCCGGTATGGCTCCAGTGCGCACCATGACGTTTTCCCCACCTCCCGGCCGCTTGGCCACGCCATTGTCTGGCAACAGACTAGCCCCGGTTGGGTGAATAGAAACATTAGAAAGATTCTTGAAGGTGATAAGCAGATCTTATGACTGCATTGGTCAGCCGCGCCTGCGGACTTGCGAGCGGATTCATCGATTCTGTACAGGAGCGAAGCTTTACATCAGCGACGGCAGGAACAGGCTGATCTGCGGAAACACCACGATCAGCCCGATCAGGATCACGAACGCGATCCAGAAGGGGAAGATGCCCTTGAAGACGTCGTACATGGAGACGTCCTTGGCGATGGAAGCGATGGCGAACACATTGACGCCGATGGGCGGCGTGACAACGCCTAGTTCCACCATGATGACAACCAGCACGCCGAACCAGATCGGGTCGAAGCCGGCATTCATGGCGATGGGAAAGAACAGCGGCACGGTGAGCACCAGCGCCGGCAACGCGTTCATGAACATGCCGATCAGCACGTAGAACGCGAGAATGGCGCAGATGAGCTGGTATTTGCCCAGTTCCATCCCGATCACGAAGTCGGCCAGTTGCTGGGTAAGACCGCTGACCGCGATGAAACGGCTGAAGGCGGTCGCGAACATGAAGATCACGATGATGCCTGCTGTCAGCCGCAGGGTCTGCTCCATCGACCGCCACAGATCCGCCAGGCTGAGCCGCCTCGTGACGAACCCGATCGCCATCGCACCGAACACGCCGAGCCCACCCGCCTCGTTCGGCGTCACCGCGCCGGAATAGATGCCGCCGAGGACGAGCAGCATCAACACGAGGATCGGCCATGTCTCCAGACCCGAGGCCAGCCGTTCTCCCCATGTGCTCGTTTCCCCGCGCGGCGCGAGTTCCGGATTGAGCCAGGCCCTGAAGGTGATCAGCCCGATCAGGATGAGAGCGAACACGATGCCCGGCAGCACGCCGGCCATGAACAGCTTGCCGAT
>JAGRLL010000213.1 GCA_020441855.1 Nitratireductor sp. | reverse complement strand
GCCGATGCTCATCATCTTGGGCCGGCCGCGTTCGCCTTCCTCATAGAGCGTGTCGAAACTGTCCTTGAGATATTGGAAGAAGGGTTCGGCGTGATCGTAGCCCGCCTGGATCGCGAAACGCATGTCGTTGGCGTCGAGCGTGTAGGGGATGATGAGCAGCGGTTGGCCTTCGCCTTCATGCATATGCGCGTCATACCAGTACGGCAGGTCGTCGTCATAGGTGTCGGAGCACCAGTCGAAGCCGCCGTGGTGGGCAATCATGTCGACCGTGTTGACGGCGCAGCGGCCGGTATACCATCCCTTCGGCGCGCTGCCCGTGACCGCCGCGTGGAGGCGGATCGCCTCCTCCATGTCGGTGCGCTCTTCCTGCGGATCGTGATCCTTGTAGTCGATCCATTTCAGTCCGTGCGAGGCGATCTCCCAGCCCGATTCCGCCATGGCGGCGACCTGATCGGGCGAGCGCATCAGCGCGGTTGCGACACCGTAGACGGTGGGTTTGATGCCGGCCTCGTCGAAGACGCGGCGGATGCGCCAGAAGCCGGCGCGCGCGCCGTATTCGTAGATCGATTCCATGTTCCAGTGGCGCTGTCCCGGCCATGGCTGCGCACCTGTAATCTCCGAGAGGAAGGCTTCGGAGGCCTTGTCGCCGTGCAGGATGTTGTTTTCTCCACCTTCCTCGTAATTGACGACGAACTGGACGGCGATCCTCGCACCACCGGGCCATTGCGGATCGGGCGGGTTGGCGCCGTAACCGGCCATGTCGCGAGGATAATAACTGGGAGGAAATGCCGTCATCGGGGACTACCTGCGTATCAAACCATTGCCAAAGTGGGAGAATAGGCCAAAACTGAATGCTGGAATATCGCGCGCGGGAGGAATTGTCAGGTCCGCATCGGTCCAGGCAAGGGCGATTTCCTTGAACAAGGGCGAAGTCGAACCGCGGCTGGGGAATATGGGCAAACTGACAACGCATGTGCTGGACACGGCACGGGGTACGCCGGCAGATGGCGTGGAAATCAAGCTTTACCGGGTATCGGGCAATTCACACAGGAAGATTGCGGAGGCAGTCACCAATGACGACGGGCGTACCGATGCGCCGATCCTGCCCGAGAAAAAATTTGTCGCCGGCACCTACGAACTGATCTTTTTCGCGGGCGACTATCTGCGTCGCGCAGGTCTGGTGAACGCCACGGACGACGCGCCGCTTTTTCTCGACCAGATACCTATCCGTTTCGGTATCGACGACGAGGCCGCGCACTATCACGTGCCATTGCTGCTCTCGCCCTACGGCTACTCGACCTACAGGGGGAGTTGAGCGATGCTTGATCTTCTCTGGGAATGGCTCAATTTCGCGACCCGCTGGCTGCACATCGTTACCGGCATCGCCTGGATCGGTTCGTCCTTCTATTTCATCGCGCTCGATCTGGAACTGAAGAAACGCGCCGGCCTGCCCGAGGGCGTGCAGGGCGACACCTGGCAGGTGCATGGCGGCGGTTTCTACCACATGCAGAAATACGTCGTGGCGCCGCCCTCGATGCCGGAGGAACTGACCTGGTTCAAATGGGAGAGCTACTGGACCTGGATGTCCGGGGCCTTCCTGCTCGGCGTGCTCTATTACGCTTCGCCGGAACTTTTCCTGATCGATCCGTCCGTCGCCGACCTGGCGCCATGGCAGGCCGTCGCGATCGGCATTGCCGGCATCGTTGTCGGTTATGCCGTCTACGATCTGTTGTGCCGGTCCCCACTCGGCCAGAACGATTATGCGCTGTTTGCGGTGCTGTTCGTCTTCATCGTTGCCGTCGGCTGGGGCTTCACCCAGGTCTTTTCGGGGCGTGGCGCGTTCATCCACACCGGAGCCCTGATCGCCACGATCATGACGGCCAATGTGGCGCATGTGATCATGCCCAACCAGCGCAAGACCGTCGCCGCGCTGAAGGCCGGCGAAGCGCCGGACCCGAAATGGGGCAAGCAGGCCAAGCAGCGTTCGACGCACAACAATTACATCACCCTGCCGGTGATCTTCATGATGCTGTCGAACCACTACCCGCTGGCGTTCGCGACGCAATACAACTGGATCATCATCGCGCTGGTGCTGATGATGGGCTTCACCATCCGGCATTTCTTCAACACCATGCATGCCGGCAAGGGCATGCCCTGGTGGACGTGGCTTGCAACCTTCATCCTGTTCGTCATCGTGATGTGGCTGTCGCAGGCGGGCCCGCCGCAACGCGGCGAGGACGCAGCGTCGCTGCCCGTGCCGGCCAACGCGGAGAAACTGGTCGCCAGTGCCGATTTCGACGCGGTGCGCGAGATCGTGACCAGCCGCTGCTCGATGTGCCATGCGCGCGAGCCTGTCTGGGAAGGCATCCTGCGCGCGCCCAGGCACGTCTTCCTCGAAGAAGATGGCGACATCGCGCGCCATGCCGAACAGATCTATGCGCAGGCGGGCCGCTCCAACGCCATGCCGCCCGGCAACATTACCGATGTGTCGATGGAAGACCGCGAGGTGCTGGCGCGCTGGTACGAAGGCGCCACGGGCCAAAAGCGCCATTGGTTGTGGTAAGCTGGGGCTATGGCAGGCCGGGTGGCGCTGTAAACCCCGACACCCGATCTTAACCATCCTGCTTCATATCCGGGGCAAACGCGCCTGCGGAGTGGCGGCATGCCCCGGACGATCCCTGCAAGAAACGCGGCCCTGATCGCGCGCCTGAACCCGGTTCTGCTGGGTCTGAGCGTTGCGGTAGCATGGTTCGTGTTATGGGGCTCGCATCTGGCGGGTGGATTCGTCATCGACGGCCAGGGCTTCATTCTCGGCCGCGACTTTCTCAATTTCTGGCATTACGGCCTTGCCGCATGGGGAGACGACCCCGTCCGGCACTACGACCTGTCATTCTACAACGCCGTGCTCGACCGGCTCATTGCGGGCTATGACTATCCCGACCAGAACTGGTCCTATCCTCCGCACTACATGCTGCTTGCCGCGCCCTTCGGCCTGGTCGGCTACAATGTGGCCCTTGCGATTTATACGGTGCTCGGCCTCGCGCTTTATTGGCGCGTCGTGGTGCGCGATTTGGAGGATGGGGAGCAGCGCATCGCGCTTTTCGCGATGCCGACGGTCGCCGTGTTTCTCCTGTGCGGGCAGGTCTCGGCCCTTCTCGCCGTGGCCTTCGTCGCGGTCTACAAGCTGGCGGACAGGCGCCCGGTTGCGGCGGGCCTCATCATCGCGCTGCTTACCGTCAAGCCGCAGATCGGCCTGCTGATACCCCTGTTCCTGATCATGACGTGCAGATGGCGCGTGTTCGCCGCCGCAGCCATCGGCACGCTTGCCTTTGTCGGTCTTTCGATTGCGATCCATGGCGTCGACATCTGGCGGCATTACTTCACCGAGAGCATCGCGGTGCAGTCGACGACGCTGACGCAATCCAATTTCATCGTGATGGGCCTGATGCCGACGATCTTCGTCGACATGATCATGATCGGTGCGGGCAAGCAGGTGGCAGGTGCCGCACAGGCGCTGGTGGCCCTGGGCGCGATCTGGATGATGTGGCGCGTTGCAAGGTCAAGCAGCGACCGCTTCCTCCAGTTCTCGGCATTGTTGGCGGCGAGCTTCGTCTTCACGCCCTATCTGATGAGCTACGACACGCTGGTACTGGGCTGGGTGATGCTGGGATTGCTGGCGCGCGCCGAGGTCAATTTCCGGCAAGGCCTCGTCTTCTGCCTGGTCATGGCGATCTGCCCGATCGGGGTCATGCTGGCGGGTTTCGGCCTGCCGGGGGCGCCGCTGGCGCTGATCGGGCTATGCGTGTGGGTGTGGCAGGCCGCGCGGGCCGAGGCTGGTTCGACGCATGCCATCGCCCTCAATAGGGCGACAGCACCATGACCTGAGGCCTGGCCGGCAAGGTCTTCAGCGACACCTTGGTCGAACTGCCGTCAGCCATCACCGTCTCGAATTTCCCGGCCATGCCTGCTATGAAACGCTGCAGCGTGTAGGTCGAGAAGAAGTGCATGGGAATGACCATGGACGAGCGCAATTGTCCGGCCAGTTTGATCATGCCGGCAAGGCTCATCGTGTAGGTCCCGTCGACCGGCACGAACAGGATATCGAGACGCCCGATGCGGGCGATATGTTCGGGCGTCAGCTTGTGGTGCAAATGGCCGAGATGGCCGATGCACAGGCCCGCGACCTCGAAGATGAAAATCGAATTGCCATCCTTTTCCAGCATCGCGCCGTCGTAATAAAGATCCGTCGACACATTGCGGATCAGCACATCGTCCAATTGCAATCGATGCTCGACGGGGTTTGCCCCGTCCGGATTCCAGCCGGGCAGGACGTGGGGAATGGCCGGATTGGGCGTGCTGGTATAGTGCGAGGAATGGGCGTGGTTCATGGTGACCACATCGGGCAGGCGGCCTTCGCCCGAATAACCGGCATAGTCGGTGACGATGGCCACACCCTTCGGCGTTTCGATCCTGAAGGCGGAATGGCCGACATAGGTGATGCCAACCTCGTCGTCGCCAAGTTCACCAGGTGCGAAGGCTGCGGGGATGACGCGGGGCATGAACTCGTTTCCCGCGACCGCGAGGCAGGTGCTCGTCTGCGCGGCGGCGTATCCGGCAAGAAGCAGCTGGAACAGTGTCGCCAGCCACAAGACCGGCCTGAAAGGCATTGCATGCATGGGATTTGCCCTTGCGCGAATGTCGGTTCTCACAATGTCGGTACCGACACGAAAGGCTATGGCATTCCTGCGCCAAGGCAAGGTGTGAAGGGCATTAAATCGCGTGGAAGGCTTCGGGGACGATCACAATTGCGTTGCCGCAGGCGTGTCGCATCAGGTTGTGACCGTCCCCCGAAAAAATTGGACCGCCTTGTCCTTT
>JAGRLL010000212.1:9702-10007 GCA_020441855.1 Nitratireductor sp. | reverse complement strand
CGGAACTCGACGTCGCGTTCCTGGATCAGGCGCGCTTCCTCGCTCTCGCGCTCGATGGTCAGCGCCTGCTTCTCGGCTTCGAGGTTGCGGGCGCGAATCTGGATCATCGAATCCTGTTCGATGTCGTTCCTGAGCTTGCGCCGCTCCTCGATGTCCTTGATCAGGGTCGTCAGACCTTCGGCGTCGAAGCGGTTGGACGGATTGAAATATTCGAGCGAAGTCTGGTCGATATCCATGATGGCGACCGATTCCAGTTCCAGCCCGTTGCGCGCCAGATCCTCCTGTGCGGCCTCCCTGACACGGGA
>JAGRLL010000212.1:0-9694 GCA_020441855.1 Nitratireductor sp. | reverse complement strand
CGCCGCGCTGCTCGTGCATCTCGGCCATGGTCATCTCGGCGGCGATGACGCGCAGCGCGGATTCGAACTTGGATGCCAGCAGGCCATGCAGGTATTGCGGTTCCAGCGTGCGCCGGCCGAGCGTGGCGGCGGCGATGGAAACGGCTTCGCGCGCGGGCTTCACGCGGACATAGAATTCGGCCTCGACATCGACTCGCATGCGGTCACGGGTGATCAGCGCCTCTTCCTTGTTGCGCACCACCTGCAGCGGAACGGTGTTCATGTTGACCGGCGTGATGTCGTGAATGATCGGCCAGACGAATGCGCCGCCGTCAATCACCACCTTCTCGCCAAGGAAACCGGTCCTGACGAAAGCGATCTCCTTGGTCGAACGGCGGTACAGCCAGTGCATCACCCAGTAGATGATGAAGATGACGATGACCGCCAGAATGAGCCAAAGGACCAACTGACCGATAAGTTCCCCAGTCATTTCCTATCCTCCCGCATGCGTGCCGTTCCCGGTTCGAGCACCGGGCGGCGATCTAACTATCTGCCGCGTATATTCTTGAAGCGGCGGGTCTGTTCGGTAAGCGCGATTTCCGTCGGCAGTCTCTCCATCGAGGACGCACCGTAGAAACCGTTGCAATGTTTCGTGTTGGCAAGGACGTATTCTGCGTCGTCCGGCTCGGCGACCGGGCCGCCGTGAACGAGCACGATGATGTCCTTGTTGATCTTCCTCGCGGCCGCCGACCATTTGTCGGCGAGCGCCGGGCAATCCTTCAGCTTCAGCGCGGTCTCCGCGCCGATGGAGCCGCCCGTCGTCAGGCCGAAATGGCACACGATGATGTCGGCGCCGGCCTTCGCCATCGCCTCGGCATCGGCTTCGCTGAAGACATAGGGCGTGGTCAGCAGGTCGCGTTTCGAGGCCTCGGCGATCATCTCGACCTCCAGCGAATAGGACATGCCGGTCTCTTCGAGATTGGCGCGGAAGACGCCGTCGATCAGGCCAACGGTCGGGAAGTTCTGTACGCCGGAAAAGCCGATACGCTTCAATTCGTCGAGGAAGACGCCCATCTGGCGGAACGGATCGGTGCCATTGACGCCGGCCAGAACCGGCGTGTTTTTCACCACCGGCAGCACTTCGCTCGCCATTTCCACGACGATGGCGTTGGCGTCACCGTAAGCCAGAAGCCCGGCGAGCGACCCCCTGCCCGCCATGCGGTAGCGTCCGGAATTGTAGATGACGATGAGGTCGATGCCGCCGGCTTCCTCGCACTTGGCCGACAGGCCGGTGCCCGCACCACCACCGACAATGGGTTCGCCGCGCGCGATCATGGCGCGGAATTTCTCCAGGATGTCCTTGCGCGCGATTGCCATTGCTATCTCGTGCCCCCCCTGTTGCCGTTCCGGCTTCGCCGGGGACGCGCGCCGTTGATCTCGCGGAAGGCGGCAACTAGCGCAGCGGAAAATTCCGGATCGTTGACGTTGTGTGGCAGGCGCAGGATCTGCCGGTTCGGGGTTTCGTGCACCGTCGCCTCGATCGCATCGAACAGTGCGGCGTCGGCCTGCGGGTCGTGGAATGGCTGGCCCGGACGGTCGAGCGCCGAAACACCACCCTCGGGCAGGAAGAAGCGCACGGGCGCGTCCATGCGATTGATGCGTTCGCCGATCCAGCGGCCGATCGCCGTACATTCCTCGGCGGTCGTGCGCATCAGGGTCACTTCGGGATTGTGCCTGTAGAGATTGCGCCCGGCAAACTGCGCGGGCACCGATTCGAAGCTGCCAAAATTGACCATGTCGAGGGCGCCGCATGAGCCGACATAGGGCATGCGGGTGCGAATGACGGCGCCAAAGCGGTCCTCGCTCGCCGGGAAGACACCGCCGACCAGCATGTCGCAGACTTCCGTGGTGGTGACGTCGATGACGCCGGAGATGAGACCTGAATCGATCAGCTTTTCCATCGACTGACCGCCGATGCCGGTCGCGTGGAAGACGAGGCAGTCATACTCGTCCTCCAGCGCATCGGTGATCTGCTGAACGCAGGGCGTGGTGACGCCGAACATGGTGAGCCCGATGGCAGGCAACTCGGCCCCCGCGGCGCGGGCCGCGCTTTTGGCGTGCTCGCGCTCGCCGCGCACCATGCCGGCGAGCGCGTTGGCGCCGTTGCGCAGCACCTTGCGGGTGATCGAGTTCAAACCCTGAACGTCGGCAACGGAATACATCATGGTGATGTCGGAGGGGCCGACATAGCGCGATGTGTTGCCCGAGGCAACGGTGGAGACAATCAGCTTGGGCACGCCGATCGGCAGCGCGCGCATGGCGGGCGCGACCATCGCCGTGCCGCCAGAGCCGCCGGCCGCGATGATGCCGGCTACGCCGGTCTGGCGGCTAAGCCAGCGCTCGAAGGCGAGCGTCATGCCGGCGACCGCACTGCCGCGATCCGACGTGAAGACCCCCGAAGCGCCGCGCGGATGGAATGCCGCGATCTGGTTGGCCGGGATTTCGGCGCCCGAATGCCGCCCGGAGGTCGAAAGGTCGACGAGGCGCACCGGCAGGCCCGCCTCGCGGATGACATCGCGGATGAAGCGCAGTTCCGGTCCCTTGGTGTCGAGCGTGCCGGCGACAAGGACGACGGAATCGCCCGGCGCCGCGAGCGGACGCAGTTCGGCGCTTGCCGGTGTCAGGCCGACACTCGCCGAAGGCATCGGCGAAACGGTGCGCGCGGCGTTTTCCAGGACACGGACCGGAACCGGCTTCGACCAGCGTGTCGGCATGGTCGGATTGGACACATAGACCTTGGTGACGTGCGGACGTTCGGCCGCCGACTGGTGCGCAGCCTCGCCCTCGGGCAGCGGTGTCTCGTCATGGGCGTGACGACCGACGCCGAGCAGGCGCTGTTGCAGGTCGCGGTCGGCGGCAAGCTGGGCGGAATCGATTTCCCGATTGATGCGGCCGTTGACCATGATGGCGACCTTGTCGGCCACCGCCGTCGCCACGCCGATATTCTGCTCGATGACCAGGACGTCGATCGACCCTTCCTCGCCGAGGCGATGCAGCATCTCCTCAACCTGGTTGACGATGACCGGGGCAAGACCCTCGGTCGGTTCGTCCATGACCAGAAGGCGCGGATTCAGCAGCAATGCGCGCGCAATCGCCAGCATCTGCTGTTCGCCGCCCGACAATTGGCCACCGCCATTGTTCTTGCGTTCGGCCAGCCGCGGGAAGGTCGAATAGACGCGGTCGACCGACCATGTGCCGGAATTGCCGGCAGCGACCATTTTCAGGTGCTCGTCGACGGTGAGCGAACGCCACAGACGCCGGCCCTGCGGCACGTAGCCGATGCCGAGGCGGGCGATCTCGGCCGGGTCGCGGCCACGCAGTTCATGGCCATTGAACCGGATCGAGCCGGAAGAGGAAGGAACCAGCCCCATGATCGCCTTGCACAGCGTGGTCTTGCCCATGCCGTTGCGACCGACGACCGACAGCACACCCTTCTGCAGCGTCAGGTCGACACCCTGAAGCGCATGCGATCCGCCGTAATAGACGTTCAGGCCGGAGACCTCGAGCGCGGGCGCGAGAGAAGTGCGCGAATTGTCCTGGCGTGCAGAATTGGGGCGTGCAGAATTGGGGCGTGCGGAGTTTTGGCGGGAAGCTTCAGCCATGGCCGCCTCCCAGATAGAGTTCCTGGACTTCGGGGTCTTCCTCGATTTCCTCGGGGCGGCCTTCCTTGAAGATCGCGCCGTTGTGCATCATCGTCACGCTCTCCGCGACGCGCAGCGCCACATCCATGTCGTGCTCGATGATGATGTAACCCATGTGCGAAGGCAGGTTGACGAGGATCTCGATGAGCTCGCGGCGCTCGGTCGGAGATAGCCCCGCGGCGGGTTCGTCAAACAGGATGAAGCGCGGCGCACCGGCAAGCGCCAGCGCGATCTCCAATTGCCGCTGCTGCCCGTAGGAGAGTTCACCCACCTTGGTGTCCCGCGCCTCGGTCAGGTGCACCGCTTCCATCAGGTTCTCGGCAGAGTGCATCAGCGCGTCGTTGCGGCGCGGGCGGATCAGCGAGAAGCGGCCGCGCGAAACACCCCGGCAGGCCAGATAGATGTTGTCGAGGACGCTAAGCCCGCCGAACAGCAGCGAAATCTGGTAGGTGCGGCGCAGGCCGCGCCGGATGCGTTCGTGGACGGGAAAATGGGTGACGTCCTCGCCGAACAGCCGGATCGTACCCGACGAGGGCAGGAAATCGCCGGTGATGCAGTTGAACAACGTGGTCTTGCCGGCGCCGTTGGAGCCGAGCACGGCGCGGCGCTCACCCGGACGCACGGTCATGGTGATGTCGGTCAGCGCGGCGAGCGCGCCGAACAGGCGCGAGACGCCGCGCAGTTCGAGCGCGTTGCCCGTGCCGGTCGCCGACAGACGCTGTGCGACGGAGACGGCCATTATCCGCCCTCCCCGCTGCTGCCTGCCGCTTCGCCAGTGAGCGGATCGCGTCGTCCGGCGCGCTGGCGCCAGCGTTCCCACAGGCCGAGCACGCCGTCTGAAGACCAGAAGACAATCGCGAGAAAGCCGATGCCGATCAGCAATTGGAAGCGCTCGCCGGCGAGCCCGAGCGAGACCAGGATATCCAGCGCGAAGGTGCGCAGGATGACGTAGATGATCGCACCGATGAACGGCCCGACCGGATGGCGGATGCCGCCGACGACCGCGATCACCAGAATGTCGATCGCCGGCCCGACCGACACAGCACCGGGGGAGATCTGTCCATTAAGCCAGACCAGAAGAATGCCGCCGACCGCGGCGATGAAGCTGGCGAAGGTATAGGCGGCGACGCGATGGGCAGTGACGTTGAAGCCGAGCGCGGCCATGCGGCGCGGGTTGTCGCGGATACCCTGCAGAGCCAGGCCGAAAGGCGAGCGCGACACGTAGAGCACCGCCAGATAGGCAAGCGCGGCCCAGAACAGCGTCAGGTAGTAGAACGGCACCGGCGCGCGCCAGTCGACGCCGAAGACGTGCGGCGGCAGAACCTGATTGAAGCCCGAAAAGCCATTGAAGAGCACGTAGTTCTGGCGGGCGAAATAGAAGAAGGCCGCGGCAATCGCCAGCGTGATCATGATGGTGTAGATGCCCTCGGTCCTGACCGCGAGCGCACCCGAGACCGTGCCGAAGATCATCGCGATGATGATGGCAATGGGGATGGTGATCCACCAGCTCCAGCCCACGGAGATCGTGTCGATGGCGGATGTGCCGAAGATCGCCATCATGTAGGCGGCGACGCCGGCGACCGTCATCTGCACGAGACTGACCATGCCGCCATAGCCGGCCAGGAACATCAGCGACAAGGCAATCATGCCGAGGATGAGCGACCAGCCGAAAATCTGGAACAGGACGAAATTGGAAGAAAAGGCCGGCAGGATGACGAGGATGACGCCAACGACCCAATAGGCCGCCGGGATGCGTGAAATGTCCCACCAGGGCAGGTCAGTGGCCGGTACGCTGACGATGCCGGCGCTTGCGGCGTTGTCGGGATTTTCCGCCACCGCCATGTCAGCGCCTGCTCGAAATCAGGCCCTGCGGCCGGAAGGCCAGCACGAGCACCATGATCAGAAAGGTCAGCACCACGGCATAGGTCGGGAAGTAGACCGAGCCGAATTGTTCGGCCATGCCGATGATCAGCGCGCCCAGCGCCGCGCCCGGTATCGAACCCATGCCGCCAACGATCACGACGACGAGGGAGGCGAGCAGGAAACGGGTATCCTCGCCCGGCGCGATGGACTGGAACGTGCCGCCGACCACACCGGCGACGCCAGCCATGCCGGCGCCGAAAGCAAAGACCAGAATAAAGACGCGCTGGATGCGAACGCCCGTCGCCGACAGCATGTCGCGGTCGTCGACACCCGCGCGCACCAGCATGCCGACGCGGGTACGGTTCAGCGCCAGCCACATCAATATTCCGACGACAATCGCGGCGATCAGGATCACCAGACGCACGATCGGGTATTTCAGGAAAACGGCATCGCCGCTGCTTTTCACCGCCGTGACCAATGGCAGCGTGACCGGTCCCGACAGCCATTTGGGCGCCAGTATCTGATAGAAATCGCCGCCCCATATCCACAGCATGATATCGGCCAGGACAATGGAGATGCCGATGGTCACCAGGGTCTGCTTGAGGTCCTCGCCCTCCATGCGGCGGAAGACGACATATTGCAGCACGATTCCGAGCAGACCGACGACGATGAAGGCGGCGACAAAGGACAACAGCCACCAGCCGGTCGCATCGGCGACCTCGTAGCCGATATAGCCGCCAAGCATGTAGAGCGAGCCATGCGCCAGGTTGACGTTGCGCATCAGGCCGAAGATCAGCGTGAAGCCGGAAGCGACGAAGAAATAAAGCGCGCCGAGCGTGACGCCGTTGAAGAGCGCGTTCAGGAAAATCTTCTTCTTGCCGATCACGTCCTCGAGACCATCCGGCCATACGGCGAAGATCAGCCAGAGCAGGATGGCAACGGCCAGCAGGATGATGACCGACCAGAAGGGGTGGCGTTCGAAGAAGCGCGTCAGCATGGCTCACCTCCGGTGGCGACAAATGCAAGACGGCGCGGCTGCCGGCAAAACGGCAATCCGCGCTCCAGATCCCGTGCTCCTCCAAACAGCGGCTTCTTCATGCCCACAGATTAGGGGGGCTTGCCGCCAGCACCGTACCCCAGAGTATTCTCTTTTCCCGGCCGTTCGGGAAAGCTTGCCGCCAGCAATCTCAGGCGCTTAGCGTGGTGGCCCGGCGATAATCGGTCGGCGGGATACCGACATTGGCGGTGAAGAAGCGGGTGAAGCTCGCCTGCGAGGCGAATCCGAGATCGAGACCGATGGAGGTGATGGGATCGCTCGACCTCGTCAGGCGGTCGATCGAGGTCTCCATGCGCAGCGTGTTCAGGTAGATGTTCGGGGTAAGCCCGATGTTCTGGCGGAACAGCTTGTAGAAGTGCGGCCGCGAAAGACCGGAATCGCGCGCGATGTTGTCGAGCGCCAGTTCGTCCGCGATGCGTTCCTTCATCAGCCGGATCGACTTGCGAATGCGGAAGTCGCGGATGGTCATCCAGTTGTTGCGCATGTCGGAATCGCCCTCGCACCATTGCCAGGACTGGTCGAAGCATTCGCGCACCAGCTCAAACAGGTAACCATCGAAAAGGTCGTTGTAATCGTGTTCCGTCAGCAGCGCCGTGACCAGGTGGACCAGCCGTGCGATCTGGTCGTTCATCTCGATGGGGTTTCGGCCGAAACGCAGCGCGCTGCGCGCGTCGCGCCCGATTTCCAGAAACCATGACGGATTGATGTACAGGGTCAGGAAGTAGCAGCCATTGATCGGATCGCCGGGGACGAAATTGTGCGGCTGCCAGGGATTGACCGCCACGCCGAAACGGCGCGTGAGCGCATGACGGCGATCGCAGATGTCGAGTGACGCCTTCTCGTTTCCACCGATGAGAAATATCAGGTGTCCCTCGCGATGTGCATGTGTCGCGAGCGGCTTGTTCAACCGGTAAATGGACGCACGGCCAAATTGGCCATGATACACAGCAAGAGCGGTGCTCATGGTGTCCTCCCGTCACCCGGGCCACGGGATCTCCTCCATCCCTTGTGCTGGCCCAAAGCGATTATCGATGGTGACACAGCAGCGCCCATGCTGTCAAAGCACACCTTTGCCAGCATGTTCGTTGAATTACACCGGGTTACATGGCAATGCGCATGATCTCCAGATAGTCGGAGGCGGTAGCGCGGCGGGGATTGGTCGAGTTCGTGTGATCCTTTTCGGCGAGCGGTGCGGCCTTCTCGATCGCCGCCCGGTCGACTCCCATCTGCGACAGACGGGTCGGCAGACCGAGCCTTTCGGTGAGTTTCGCGATCTCGGCAGCAAGGTCCGCATCGGGGTCCAGACCCATGGCCTGCTTGAGTTCGGCGAAACGATGGGCGACGGCGGGTGCGTTGAATTCCAGCACGTAGGGAAGCAGAATCGCGTTGAGCGTGCCGTGATGCAGGCTGTAGCCCTCAAGCCCGCCGAGCGCGTGGCTGATCGCGTGCACGCCGCCAAGCCCCTTCTGGAAGGCAAGCGCCCCGTTCATGGCGGCAGCCATCATCTCGCGGCGTGCGTGGCGGTCCGCGCCATTCGCGACGGCCTGCTCGATATTGCACGCCGCGCGCTTCAGGCCGTCGATGGCGATGCCGTCGGCAGGCGGATTGTAGACGGTGGCGCAATAGGTCTCGACACAATGAGCAAGCGCGTCCATGCCCGTGCCGGCCGTCAGCACCGGCGGCAGCGACAGGGTAAGCGTGGGGTCGCAGATTGCGAGCCTGGGAATGAGATGAGGTGAAATCAGGCCCAACTTGCGTCCATCGGCCAGGATGATCAGCGCGCCGCGCCCGACTTCGGAGCCGGTCCCGGCCGTCGTCGGTATCGCGATGAGCGGCGGCATGATCGGGCGGATGCGCTCGACGCCTCCCTCGATCGCGGCGTAGCAGGCAAGTTCCTTTTCGTGGGTGGCGAGCAGGCCGACAGCCTTGGCAAGGTCGAGCGCCGACCCTCCGCCGAAAGCGATGATGCCGTCGCAACCGGCTTCGCGGTAGAGGTCCCTCGCTGCGACGCACGCCGCCTCGGTGGGGTTGGCAGGCGTATCGGAGAACACCGTCGGCGTGACGGTCTTGGGCAGCGCATCAAGCAGGCGTTCGAACAAACCGGCTGCGACCACGCCCGGATCGGTAACCAGAAGCGGCCGATTGATGTTCAGCGGCCCGAGTTCGGAGGAGATCGCCGGTTCGAGCACCTCGTCGGCGAAATGTATCCTCGTCAGATAATTGATCAGCGACATCGCGACACAACTCCGCCCTATCCCGCGGCCGAAGCGGGCCGCAGGTCCCGGCCGCAGAACCCGGCCCGGATTAACGCGATGAAACCGGCCGGGCAGTCGACGCCCGGCCGGAAAGGTGAGCTAAGCGCTCAGTTGCACTCGACGATGTCGCGCGAGGGCAGGCCCATCGCACGGAACTCGTCCTCGGGCAGGCCGAGGGTCTGGTTCACGTTGTCGATCTTCTTGACCATTTTCGTGGCCAGGTTGCCGTCGTCCTGCTCCACGACCTCGATCACGAAGTTCGAGCCGATCGCCTGGCGGTTGCCATCGAGCTTGATCTTGCCGTTCGGCGCATCGAGTTCGAGGTTCGACAGACAGGTACGGAACGCGGCCTGGCCGTCGGACAGATCGCCATTGACCTGGTTGAGGCACTCGATCGCTGCATTCGCGGCATTGTAGTAGCCGGTGCCCAGCAGCGAGGGGATCGGGAAGCGCTTCTCGGGCGGGAAAGCGTCCTGATAGGCCTTCACATAGGCCTGCCACTTCGGATCGTCCCAGGTATCGGCCTGCGGGCCGGAAGACGGCGTGCCGATCAGCGCCTTCTTGGCGTCGCCCTTGGCCGAAAGCACGGTGCCGTCGACCATGATCGAACCGCCGATCAGGTGGGCGTCGCCGCCAGCCTGCTGGTACTGGTTGAGGAAGTTGACGGCGTCGCCGCCGCCAAGGCCGATATAGAGCGCGTCGACGTCATCCGGCAGGGCGGCGATGATCGAGGCGAAATCCTTGGTGCCGAGCGGCACCCACTGGCGTTCGGTGATCTTGCCGCCGGCCTTGCAATAGCCGAGCGCGAAGCCGAGGAAGTTGGTGTAGCCGAAGGAATA
>JAGRLL010000211.1:9189-11673 GCA_020441855.1 Nitratireductor sp. | reverse complement strand
TATCTTCCAGGTTAATACCGCCGAAAGTAGGTTCCAGCAGGCTGACTGCATCGACAAAGCGATCCACATCAGTGGTATCCACTTCGATGTCAAAGGCATTTACGCCCGCGAACTTTTTGAATAAAACCGCCTTGCCTTCCATCACTGGTTTGGAAGCCAGCGGGCCGAGATTGCCGAGACCGAGAATGGCCGAGCCGTTGGAAATGACCGCCACCATGTTGCCGCGCGCGGTATAGTCGAAGACGCAATCGGGATCTTCGGCGATCGCCTTGACCGGCACGGCAACGCCGGGCGAATAGGCGAGCGAAAGGTCGCGCTGGGTCGCCATCGGTTTGGTCGGCGTGATCTCGATCTTGCCCGGCTTGCCGCGGCGGTGGAATTCCAGCGCCTCCTCCGGCGAAACCATCGGCCGCCGGGAAATTCCCGATACGTTCGGGGCGCGATTGGCGGCGGACTTGTCCGATTCAGGCATTCATTCCTCCCGAAGGGGCCGACGTTGAACAGTCGGCTCATGATGGCGTCCCGCGACCTGCATGCCGGAAACGAACAGGATCGGGGCCACGTTTTCCGGTTCTTCTTGCATGTTCTGTGGAGTTTTCCAACACGATCTCAGCTACGGCGGAGGCAGCGCTTGCGATTGTGCTAGGCTTGCCTAAACCTTCCAGCCACCGTGGACGGGTGCGGCATAAGCAGCAAGGGCAAGGGCATCTTGGACAGCAAGGTGGAAGACAGGGACATTTCCCCGGCAGAGGAGAACGCAACGGCGAGCCAGCAGGCAACGCCGATGATGGCGCAATTCATCGAGATCAAGGGCGCCAATCCCGATTACCTTCTTTTCTACCGCATGGGCGATTTCTACGAATTGTTCTTCGACGACGCCGAGATCGCCTCGCGCGCGCTCGGCATCACGCTGACCAAGCGCGGCAAGCATCTCGGACAGGACATCCCGATGTGCGGCGTGCCGGTGCACGCGGCGGAAGACTACCTCCAGAAACTGATCGGCAAGGGTTATCGCGTAGCGGTGTGCGAGCAGACCGAGGACCCGGCCGAAGCCAAGAAACGCGGCTCGAAATCGGTGGTGCGCCGCGATGTCGTGCGCCTGGTCACGCCGGGCACGATCACCGAGGAAAAGCTGCTTGACCCCGGCCGCGCCAATTTTCTGGCGGCGCTGGCGCGCGTACGACCCGGCGAAGGCCGCGAAGAGCTGGCGCTTGCCTGGATCGATCTGTCGACCGGGACGTTTCGGGTCTGTGCAACGTCGCTGCGCCAGCTCGGCGCGGATCTTGCGCGCATCGAACCGAGCGAGGTCGTACTGGCCGATACCGCCTTTGAAGACGGTGCGATCCGCAAGACACTCGATGCCTTTCCCGGCGCGGTCTCGCCGCAGGCCGCCGTCAGCTTCGACAGCGACGCGGCCGCCGATCGGCTGAAATCCCATTTCGGCGTGGCGACGCTGGAGAGTTTCGGCCAGTTTTCGCGCGCCGAACTGGCCGCCGCCGGCGCCGTGCTCGCCTATGTCGAGAAAACCCAGATCGGCGAACGGCCGGCACTGATGCGCCCTGTGCGCGAGGACAGCGCCGGCACGATGTTCATCGACGCGGCGACACGCGCTAATCTGGAACTGACGCGGACGCTGGCCGGCGAGCGCGAGGGCAGTCTGGTTCGCGCCATCGACCGCACTGTGACATCGCCCGGAAGCCGGCTCCTCACCGAACGGCTGATGAACCCGCTGACGGATGTCGCCGCGATCCGCCGCCGCCACGACGCCATCCAGTGGTTCGTCGAGAACGACAGGCTCGGCCGCGATCTCGGCCACGACCTGAGATCGTGCCCCGACATGGCGCGCGCGCTGCAGCGCCTGTCGCTCAATCGCGGCGGCCCGCGCGACATGGGCGCGATCGCGGCGGGGCTTGCCGGGGTCGCGACTATCGCCGGAAAGCTGGATGACGAACTGCCCGAGGAAATCGCGGCGGCACGCGCCGCGCTCACGGCCGCGCCGCAGGCGCTGGCCCGGCATCTTCAAGCCGCGCTCGACGACGAATTGCCGCTGCTTGGCCGCGACGGCGGCTTCATTCGCGACGGCTGCAATGCGGAGCTTGACGAATTGCGGGTGCTTGCGCGCGAGAGCCGCAAGGTGATCGCAGAGATGCAGGCGCGCCATGCCGCCGAGACCGGCATCAAATCGCTGAAGATCCGCCACAACAACGTGCTCGGCTATTTCATCGAGGTGACCGCCAACAATGCAGAGGCGCTGACGCGCGACGAAGCCAGGGGACGCTTTATCCATCGCCAGACCATGGCGAACGCCATGCGTTTCACCACGACGGAACTGGCCGAGCTCGAATCGAAGATTGCCAACGCCGCCGGAAGGGCACTGGCGATCGAACTGGAACTCTTCGAACAATTGCAGGGCGAAATCCTCGCCGAGGCCGAATCCATTTCCGCGGCGGCGCAGGCACTTGCCGTGCTCGACGTCACCGGGGC
>JAGRLL010000211.1:8347-9124 GCA_020441855.1 Nitratireductor sp. | reverse complement strand
TGTCAAGGCGGGCCGCCACCCGGTTGTCGAACAAATGATGGCGCGCGGCGGCGAGGCACCGTTCGTCGCCAATGATTGCGATATCGGCGGTACGGTGGATGGCGAGGACGAAGCCGGCAAGATATGGCTCCTCACCGGGCCGAACATGGGTGGCAAGTCGACCTTCCTGCGCCAGAACGCATTGATCGCGATCCTGGCGCAGATGGGTGCCTTCGTGCCGGCGACGAGCGCCCATATCGGTGTGGTCGACCGATTGTTCAGCCGCGTCGGCGCGGCAGACGATCTGGCGCGCGGACGCTCCACCTTCATGGTCGAGATGATCGAGACGGCGGCGATCCTCAACCAGGCTGGGCCGCGCGCTTTCGTCATCCTCGACGAGATCGGTCGCGGCACCGCCACGTTCGATGGCTTGTCCATCGCCTGGGCGACGATCGAGCACCTGCATGAAAGGAATTGCTGCCGTTCGCTGTTCGCCACGCACTACCACGAGTTGACCGCGCTCGCCGAAGTCCTGTCGCGGCTCGCAACCGTGACCATGAAGGTGCGCGAATGGCAGGGCGAGGTGATCTTCCTGCACGAGGTGGTGCCGGGTTCGGCCGACCGCTCCTACGGCATCCAGGTCGCGCGGCTCGCCGGCCTGCCCGAAGCGGTGGTGGCGCGCGCCCGCGACGTACTCGACCAGCTCGAAAGCGCCGAGCGCGCCAGACCGGCCTCCGCGCTGCTTGACGATCTGCCGCTGTTTTCGGCGCATGTGCCGGAGAGGCCCGTTCCGCGCGA
>JAGRLL010000211.1:2936-8290 GCA_020441855.1 Nitratireductor sp. | reverse complement strand
CGCGAGGCGCTGGAGAAACTGTACGATTTGCGGGCGATGGTGCGCGACAGGGACGGGAACTGACGCCGGGCGGTCATTTCTCCAGCGGCGATGGGCATTTCCATTTACGGAATTGCGTTTCGGCCGCCTAGCGCGGGATGACCCCCGCAGCACGCAGTTCTTCGCGGTCGGGATACCAGATCTCGCTGGACGGGCTGTTGAAGATCCTGTCGAGGAATGCCCCATCGATGGCCTGGCCTTCGAAAAGGGCGCGGTCGCGCGCCTGTTCCGCGGCGATCTCGACATTCGGGATCAGGGCTGTCGTGTCCAGGCGGTACTGATGGAACCCCAGTTTCGCGGTTTCGGCCATCGTCCGCGTCCTGCCGGAAATGAAGATGATGGTACAGGCCGAACTGCACTCGCCCTCGACGCGGGTGTCGAGGCCGTTCGTGCGTACAAGGCGCGCAATGCCCCTTGCCTCGTAGATGTTGCCGCCGCTGCTGTTGAGCGTCAGCGACCTGACCGATCCCTTTTCATCCAGCATCCTGCCAATGATGCCGGTCGCGCCGAGCGCAATGTCGCCGTCGAGGGTAAGTGTTGCATCATCGCTGGAAAGCGTAAGCTTGTAGGTGGCGGCGCGCAGCCGGGCCATCTTGTCCGCATACGGCTCCTCGTAGGGTTTGAGGATGGTGCGCTGGTACAGGCCGAGCCATTGCGGGCTGAAGACGAACAGGGTGACGACGATTGCCAGATACGTGCCCCAGACCGGCACGAGCGAGCCATGCCCGGCGACATGCGTTTCGCCCGCACGGACCAGGCCAACGGCCTGCCACGCGAACAATCCAGCATCCGCGCAGACCACCGCCAGAAAAGCCGCAAACGGAATGAAATCGAAGCCGAGCAGCGCAGACAGCACGAAATAGACCGCTACGCGCAAGGCGACGAAATTGACCCAGAAGGCACGGTTCAGCGAGTAGACGCCCCGCCAGTGCGACGCGAAAAAGCCCATGGGCGCGAGGGTAGCGCACGGAAGCGGTCCTGTGGAGACGCTAATCGCGCGCGTCCGTGCACCCCGGACCGCTCCCCCTCGCCCGGTGTTTCTTCAATCGCGTATCAGGAAAAGCTTTTCTCGATACGATCCAGCGTGCGCATGGCGTCGAGCACCTGACGGGCCGAACCGTTCGGCTCGCGGTTTTCCCGGATTGCGGAAATGAATTCGCGGTCGATCAGTTCGATGCCGTTGTTCGACACGGCGACATCCGACAAGTCGATCGGATTTTCCTTGCCGTCGAACAGGTCGTCGTAGCGCGCGATGTAGGTGCCGTTGTCGCAGATATAGCGGAAGAAGGTGCCGAGCGGGCCATCATTGTTGAAGCTCAGCGACAACGTGCAGAGCGCGCCTGACGGGGTTTTCATGCCAATCGACATGTCCATGGCGATGCCGAGTTCGGGATGGTGCGGACCTTCCAGGCCGAATGCCTGGGAAACCACCTCGCCTGTCTGATACTGGAACAGGTCGACGGTGTGGCATGCGTGGTGCCAAAGCAGATGGTCGGTCCAGCTTCTCGGTTCGCCCTTGGCATTCATGTTGGAGCGGCGGAAGAAATAGGTCTGGACGTCCATCTGCTGGATGTTGAGTTCGCCCGCCTTGATCTTGTTGTGAATCCATTGATGACTCGGATTGAAGCGGCGAACCTGCCCTGCCATGCACAGGACACCGGTTTCCTCCTGAGCCTTCACGATCGCCTCGCTGTCGGCCAGCGAATCCGCTATGGGAATTTCCACCAGAACCGGCTTGCCGGCCTTCATGCACGCAATCGCCTGTTCGGCGTGGAGCTGTGTCGGCGTGGCCAGGATGACGGCATCGACGTCCTCGCGCGCCAGGCACTCGGCGAGGTCCGTCGCGGCATGGCCGATGCCGCGCTCGGCCGCCAGGGCATCGATCTTGGCCCGGGTCGGACCCATGACCGATGTGACCTCGATGCCCTCGATGGCCGACAGGGCATCGAGGTGCTTGATTCCAAAGGCGCCATAGGCTCCCGCGACACAAATACGCATGGTTCCGTTTCTCCCTGCTACCCGTACGAGTCTAACCCGTTCAGGCAGCCCTGTTTTCGAGAATGATATGCCCGACCGCGGTGTTGGAGGCCGGAACGTGGTAGTGGCGGTGGATCTCGACGGCATCCTCGTCCAGCGCACCGCGCATGACGTGCCACATGACCATCTCGACACCTTCCGATCCCGCCTCGCGCAGATATTCCACATGGGGGATCTTGCTGGCGAAGACCGGGTCCTCGGTCATCAGGTCGAGGAAGCGCTTGTCCCATTCCGGGTTGATCAGGCCGGCACGCTTGTACTGCAATTGGTGGCTCATGCCGCCGGTGCCGAAGACCATGACGTTCAGGTCTTCCTCGAAGGATTCGACGGCGCGGCGCACCGCCTTGCCGAGATTGTAGCAGCGGTTTCCCGTAGGAGCCGGATACTGGACCACGTTGACGGCCAGCGGGATGACCAGCGCGGGCCAGGTATCCTCGGGTCCGTGCTCGCCGAACATCAGCGACAGCGGCACGGTCAGGCCGTGGTCGACATCCATCTCGTTCATGATGGTGATGTCGAACTCGTCGAGGATCAGCGATTGCGCGATATGGCTGGCGAGTTTCTGGTGGTTTTTCACGACCGGCACGGGACGCGGACCCCACCCTTCGTCGGCAGGCTGGAATTCGGCCGCGCAGCCGAGCGCGAAGGTCGGGATGCAGGAAGCGTCGAAGGCCGTGCAATGGTCGTTATAGGTAAGGAAGATCACGTCCGGCGTGTTCTCCTTCATCCATTCGCGCGACTTCTCGAAGCCCTTGAACACAGGCTGCCAGTAAGGTTCATTGGTGATGCCGGTGTCCATCGCCACACCGATGGCGGGTACGTGCGAGCAGGCGACGCCTGCGGTGATGCGGGCCATTGTTATTCTTCTCCCCACTCTGACTTGTATCGGTTGCCTTCGATGGGCCTTCCGCCCTCGAGCATCATCTTGCGATATTCCTCGCGGCCCATGCCGGTCATCAAACCGGCGAGCCCCTGGAAATTGATGCCGTGATAGGCGGCCAGCTTTGCGGTGTAATAAACGTTGCCGCCAAGTTCGAGCATCCGGTTCCAGTCCTGGTCGCGGACGGCCTGGCGTTGCTCCTCTGTCATCTTGAAGCTGGCCAGATAGCCCTCGGGATCCGCCGTGTAAGCGTCGCGGCCCTTCTGCTTTCCGAGCGAGATGCAGAACTGGTTGAGATGGTAGCCCTCGCGGGAGCGGTCAGCGTCGAAGACAAAGGTACCCGGAATGTCTTCATAGTCCTTTTTTGTCATGGTTGCCCTGCCGGCCTCCATCATTGGCGAGAATATTCGGGGATGAAGCAGCAGGCCGCCTTTCGGCGCATTTCCCGCTGCTGTGCCGTCACACAGCCGGGAATATAGTACCCGGCAGCGATCGGTCCAATTCAATCGAGTGGCCGGGTATTGAAAAAAACTATTCTACCCTTTGGACGAGGGTTCACCCCTCCTGCCTGTATGAACTGAACTGGCGCAGATATTCAATGAACTGGCTCTGCGTTGCGGTCGGTCGCCAATTGGTCCGGTAGGTCAGGCCGATGGCACGGTAATTGTCCTTCAGCGCAATCGGCAGCACGCACATGTGGCCGTCGCGCTCCTCCACCGAGATCTGGTGGCGCGAGATGATCGAGATGTAGTTGCCGAGCGCCAGAATGCCGCGCAACACGACGAGCGAGGACGAGACCAGGCGTACCGGCGTTACCTCGCGCTCGTGAATCCTGAGCGTCTCGAAAAGGTAGGATCCTGACGGCGTGTCCTTCGGCGGCGCGACCCATGGGAAGGCGAGCGTTTCGTCGAGGGTGAGCGCATCGCGTTTGGCGAGCGGGTGTCCCGGATGGGCGACGATGACGAGTTCGTCGTTGAACAGCGCTTCCTCGGTCACGTCGTCGGCAGGCGCGGGCTGGCGCAGCGCGCCGATCAGGCAGTCGAGATCGCCCTCGCGAAGGCTGCGCAGCAATTCGGCGTAGCGGCCGTCGATCACGCGGACCTGAACGCCCGACGTTCGCGAGATGATGGCATGGGTGGCGCGCGGCACGATCGAGGTGCGCGCCAGTGGCAGGCTGCCGAGATTGAACGTGCCGCGATCGTCACCCAGCTGGCGGCTGATTTCCTCCGAGGCCTGACGGATTTCGGCCTGGGCGAGCTTGGCGCCGAGCACGAAAGCCTGGGCGGCGGGCGTCAGTTCCACGCCGGTCGCCTTGGCGCGGAAAAACGGTGTGGCGGCCAGTTCCTCCAGGTTGCGGGCGGTGCGGTGGACCGTCGGCTGGGAGAGACCGAGCAAACGCGCGGCAATGGTGAAACTGCCGGTATTGGCGATGGCCACCAATGCACGCAATTGCGCCGCCGTCACCTGACGGTCGAAGGGCGGTTCGGCCCGCCTGCCGGCGCTGCCAGGGGCCCTGAGTGCCGCCTGCGCGCCGATGCGCAGATGGTCGAGCGTCGCCTCGATGCGGGCGACCAGCAGCGCGCCGCATTCCGTGGGCAGCAAGTCGCGTTTGGCGCGCACGAGCAAGGGGGTGGCGAATTCCTCCTCCAGCCGGGCGATTGCCTGGGTGGCCGCCGGCTGGGAAAGATGACAACGCTCGGCCGCCGCCGAAACCGAGCCGGCGCGGACCGCCTCGAGAAAAACCCGCATGTGGCGGATATTGGGAAAGTCCAGAGGCAAACCGGTCTGCCCGCTTTCTGGTGCTGTTACGGCCGCTTTCCAAGCGCTATAGATAAAACTTATTATCAGAACTTCATTCGAAATAGGCAAGAATCGGCTTTTGGCGCATTGTCCTGCGCCGTGATGGGAATCAGAAGAGTTCAGAACATGTCCAGCAAGAAGACCGCACTAATCATCTCCGCGCATTCCGCCGACTTCGTCTGGCGCTGCGGCGGCGCCATCGCGCTGCACCAATCGCTCGGATACGACGTGACCGTCGTCTGCCTGTCCTACGGCGAACGCGGCGAGAGCGCCAAGCTGTGGAAGCAGGAAGGCATGACGCTGGAGAAGGTCAAGACCGAGCGCCGCAAGGAAGCAGAGAACGCGGCGAACGCGCTCGACGTGCACGACATCCAGTTCTTCGATGTCGGCGACTACCCGCTGGATCTGGGACGCGAGACGCAGGAACGCATGGTCGACGTGATCCGCGCCGTGCAGCCGGCCTTCATGATGAGCCATTCCAAGTGGGACCCGTACAACACGGACCACATGTACACGACCGACTTCGCGCTGACCTGCCGCATGATCGCGCAGGCGTGGGGCCACAATCCGGGCCAGAAGGTGCTGGGCGCGCCGCAGC
>JAGRLL010000211.1:0-2835 GCA_020441855.1 Nitratireductor sp. | reverse complement strand
AGGGCCAGGAGCATCTGTGGCACTTTTACGAGCGCGTCGCCCAGAACCGCGCCAACCATTTCAAGCGCAATTCCGGCGGTCAGTCGGGCGGGCGCGACTGCAAATACGCGGAAGGTTTCCAGTCGATCTTCCCGCGCACCGTGGACGAATTGTAGGAAGGCGCGGAAATGCTCAAAGGTGGATGCTACTGTGGGGAAGTCCGCTACGAGATCACGGCCGACCCGGTCATGTCGGCGCAGTGCCATTGCCGGCCATGCCAGTACATTTCCGGCGGCGGACCGAACTATTACATGCTGGTGAAGCCGGACAGCTTCACCCACACCCGGGGCGAAACGAAAACCTTCAAGCGGCCCGACCTCGAAAACGCTGTAACGCGCGAGTTCTGCCCGAATTGCGGCACGCATATCATGACACGTCGGCCTGGTATCGACTTCGTCATCGTCAAGGCCGGCACGCTCGACGAGCCTGCCGACTTCGGCAAGCCGAAAATGGCGATCTTCTGCGCCGAGATGGCGCCTTACCACGTGCTTCCGGAAGGCCTTCCGGCCTTCGACGGGCTACCGCCGCGCCGCTGACACCCTATACTTGGATCCGGGCTCCCTTTGCTGGGCCGCCGAACGAATGAGGAAACCATGAGCGTTGTCGTCCAGCACATCGAACGTGCCGATCCGGCAATCATCGCGGGCCTGGCGGAAGCCGGCGTCGCAACGGTACACGAGGCGCAGGGGCGCAAGGGCCTTCTCGCCTCCTACATGCGGCCGATCTATTCCGGGGCGCAGCTTGCCGCCTCCGCGGTCACGATTTCCGCGCCTCCGGGAGACAATTGGATGGTGCATGTGGCAATCGAACAGGTGAAAGCGGGCGACATTCTCGTGCTGGCGCCGACCAGTCCCTGCGAGGACGGTTATTTCGGCGACCTGCTGGCAACCTCGATGCAGGCACGCGGCGGGGTGGGCCTGATCATCGATGCCGGCGTGCGCGACACCAAGGACCTGACGACGATGAAGTTCCCCGTCTGGTCGAAGGCGGTGTTCGCGCAGGGCACGGTGAAAGAAACGCTCGGCTCGGTGAACGTTCCGGTCGTGTGCGCCAACCAACTCGTCAATGCGGGCGACATCATCGTCGCCGACGATGACGGCGTGTGCGTGGTGCGGCGCGAGGAAGCGGCGGAGGTTCTGGAAAAGGCACGCAAGCGCATGGATGCCGAAGAGGCCAAGCGGGCAAGGCTGGCATCGGGCGAACTGGGCCTCGACATCTATGACATGCGCGGCCGTCTCGCCGAAAAAGGTCTGAAATATGTCTGACCTGCCCCCGCAAGGCATACGCTGCATGTGGATGCGAGGCGGCACGTCCAAGGGCGGGTATTTCCTCGCCGAGGATCTGCCCGCCGACACGGCGGCGCGCGACGCTTTCCTGCTGCGGGTCATGGGTTCGCCCGATCCGCGCCAGATCGACGGCATGGGAGGGTCCGATCCGTTGACCTCCAAGGTCGCGGTGGTGAAGAAGTCCGAGCGCGAAGGAGTCGATGTCGACTATCTCTTCCTGCAGGTCTTCGTCGACCAGCCCATCGTTACCGACTCGCAGAATTGCGGCAACATCCTCGCCGGCGTCGGGCCGTTCGCCATCGAGCGCGGCCTCGTCAAGGCGCAAGACGGCACCACCGACGTTCGCATCTTCATGGAGAACACCAGCCAGCTTGCCATCGCGACGATCAGCACGCCGGGCGGCAAGGTGGATTATGCCGGCGATGCGCGCATCGATGGCGTGCCCGGCACTGCGTCGCCGCAACCGATCATCTTCGAGGATACGGCCGGCTCGACCTGCGGGGCGCTGCTGCCGACCGGCAATGAATCCGATATGGTCGAGGGCGTCGAGGTGACGATGATCGACAACGGCATGCCCTGCGTGGTGATGTCGGCGGCCGACATGGGCATTACCGGCGACGAGACTCCGGAAGAGCTGGAAGCCAACGACGCATTGCGCGCCAGGCTGGAGGCGATCCGGCTGAAGTGCGGTCCGCTGATGAATCTCGGTGATGTTTCGGAAAAGTCCGTGCCGAAGATGACGATGGTCAGCCCGGCCAAGCATGGCGGTTGCATCTCGACGCGAACTTTCATCCCGCATCGCGTCCACAAGGCGATCGGCGTGCTCGGCGCGGTCAGCGCAGGCACGGCCTGCATGCTGAAATCGGGACCGGCGGCCAGGATCGCGGCGATCCCCGACGGCAATCCCAAAACGCTTTCCGTGGAACACCCGACGGGAGAGTTTTCGGTCGTCGCGACGCTGGACGACAAGGGTGAGCTGGTCTCGGCCGGGGTGCTGCGTACGGCGCGCAAGCTGATGGATGGAGTGGTTTTCGCATGAATTCGCAGGTCATGGATCCCGACTGGCTGGTCTTTCATCCCAGTCCGAAAAAGCCGGACTTCGTGCTTCCAACCGGCGCGGTCGACGCGCATTGCCACGTCTTCGGGCCGTCGGCGCAATTTCCCTTCGCGCCGGAACGCAAATACACGCCGTGCGACGCCGGCAAGGACAAGCTGTTCGAACTGCGCGACTTTCTCGGTTTCCAGCGTAACGTCATCGTGCAGGCGACGTGCCATGGCAAGGACAACCGCGCGATGGTCGACGCGGTCAAATCCTCGAACGGCCTGGCAAGGGGCATCGCCTCGGTCGGCAAGGACATCTCTGTCGGCGAAATCGAGGAAATGGACGCGGCTGGCGTGCGCGGCGTGCGGTTCAACTTCGTCAAGCGGCTGGTGGACGCCACGCCGAAGGAAGTGTTTCTCGCCATCGCCGACAGGATCAAGGAGTTCGGCTGGCACATCGTCGTCTATT
>JAGRLL010000210.1:2035-2842 GCA_020441855.1 Nitratireductor sp. | reverse complement strand
GGCGAGACCATCAACACGCCCTCCATGCTGGCCGTCGAGGACTATCTCGATGCGCTCAACTGGGCGAAGGGTCTTGGCGGTCTTGAAGGGCTGACTGCCCGCGCGAACGCCAATCTCGGCGTGATCGAGGCCTTTGTCGAAAAGTCGCCCTGGCTCGGATTTCTCGCCAGGGACATCGCAACGCGCTCCAACACATCGGTGTGCCTGTCGATCACAGATCCCGAAGTCTCCGCCCTCGACGCGGATGCGCAGGCGGCCTTTGCCAAGGGCATGGTCTCGGCGCTGGAAGCCGAGGGCGTGGCGCTCGACATCGGCGCCTATCGCGATGCACCTCCCGGTCTTCGCATCTGGACGGGCGCGACGATCGAGAAATCCGATCTCGAAGCGTTGATACCCTGGCTCGACTGGGCCTTTCGGCGCCAGAAAACGGGCCTGAAACAGGCCGCTTGATCCGGCGGGGCCGCCTGCAAGCGCATCGGCGGCCCGTCTTTCTCTTTTTCATTCATTCATCAGGAGGCCTGAAATGGCACCTCGCGTACTCGTCTCCGACGCGCTGTCGGAAACCGCCGTCGAAATCTTTCGCCGCAACGGGGTGGAGGTCGACTACCTGCCCGATGTCGGCAAGGACAAGGACAAGATGGCCGAGATCATCGGCCAGTATGACGGTCTCGCCATCCGCTCTGCAACCAAGGTCACCGAAAAGCTGATCAGTCTTGCCGACAATCTCAAGGTGATCGGCCGCGCCGGCATCGGCGTCGACAATGTCGACATCCCGGCGGCTTCCCGCAAGGGCATCATCGTGATGAA
>JAGRLL010000210.1:0-1908 GCA_020441855.1 Nitratireductor sp. | reverse complement strand
TCGAAATTCATGGGCGTCGAGATCACCGGCAAGACGCTCGGTGTCATCGGCTGCGGCAATATCGGCTCGATCGTTGCCGCGCGCGGGCGTGGCCTGCGCATGCGCGTGATCGCCTACGACCCCTTCCTCAGCCACGAACGCGCCGACGAGATGGGTGTCGACAAGGTGGAACTCGACGAATTGTTCGCGCGCGCGGACTTCATCACCCTGCACGTGCCGCTGACCGACAAGACGCGCGCCATCATCGACAAGTCGGCCATCGAAAAGATGAAGGACGGCGTGCGCATCATCAATTGCGCGCGTGGCGGGCTGGTTGTCGAGGCGGATCTTGCCGAAGCGATCAAGGCGGGCAAGGTCGCCGGCGCGGGCTTCGATGTGTTCGAGGTCGAACCGGCCAAAGAAAGCCCGCTTTTCGGACTTCCGAACGTGGTTTGCACGCCGCATCTGGGGGCCTCCACGACGGAAGCGCAGGAAAACGTCGCGCTGCAGATTGCCGAGCAGATGAGCGATTACCTGATCAACGGCGCCGTATCGAACGCGCTCAACATGCCATCGATCTCGGCCGACGAAGCACCGAAGCTGATGCCCTTCGTCAAGCTCGCGGGCTATCTGGGCGAGTTCGCCGGCCAGGTGACCGAATCGCCGATCCAGCGCGTTGAGATCATCTATGACGGCCGGGTCGCGGGCATGAACACCAAGGCGCTGTCGAGCGCGGCCATTGCCGGGCTGATCAAGAGCCAGGTTTCCGACGTCAACATGGTTTCGGCGCCGATCATGGCCAAGGAGCGCGGCATTCATGTCTCGGAGACGACGCAGGACAAGTCCGGCGTTTTCGACAGCTATATCAAGATCATCGTGACCACGGAAAACCAGACGCGTTCGGTCGCGGGCACGGTGTTTTCCGACGGCAAGCCGCGCTTCATCCAGATCAAGGGCATCAATCTCGACGCCGAGATTGGCCGCTACATGATCTACACCACAAATGACGACGTGCCCGGCATCATCGGTACGCTCGGAACGGTGTTCGGCGGCGCGGGGGTCAACATCGCCAACTTCCAGCTCGGCCGCGACGCACCGGGCGGCAATGCCATCGCGCTGCTCTATCTCGATCAGCCGGTCGATCCTGCCGTATTGCAGACATTGCTGGCCTCGGGCCTTTTCAAGCAGGCCAAGCCGCTCGTTTTCGACGTGGCGTGAATTTCGGCGGAAGGGGGCGGCGCGCCGCCCCTTTTCATCGGCCCGGGATTGCCTGCGCCGGTTTCATCTTCTGCGACATCCATACGCCGAAGACGACGAGTACAAGCGCCATTGCATGGTAGAGCCGGAAGTCCTCGTCAAGGAACAGGACGGCCATGCCTGCGGCGAAGATCGGCACCAGGTTCATGAAGACGCCGCCTCGATTGGAACCGATGATCTCCAGTCCCCTGATCCACATGACCTGCGCCACGATCGCGGGAAGGATCGCGGCATAGAACACGACGCCCCAGCCTACCGGGTCCGGCGGCAGGAGCTTGCCGGCCGACCATTCCCACAAGGTGAAGGGGAACGAGGCAATGAGGGCGAAGACGGCGAGAACGGTGACCAGACTCAGCCAGTGCAGGTCGGGTTTGCGGACCAGGGCGGCGGTATAGACGCCATAGGCAAAGGACGCCGCAAGCAGGTAGGCGTCACCGATGCCGACGCCGAGGCCGGCGATGCGCAGGGGCTCTCCCTCGGTTGCCGCGACGACGACACCGCACAAGGTCAGCAAAAAGCCGAGGATTTGCAACCAGGTAGAGCGCAGGCGAAATACGACGAAATTCACCACGAATACCATGAAGGGCGTGCCGGCCTGGATGATCGCGCCGTTGATCGAGGTGGTGTAGTTCAGCCCCAGATAGAATAGATTGTTGAACAGGGTGAAGCCGA
>JAGRLL010000209.1 GCA_020441855.1 Nitratireductor sp. | reverse complement strand
ATGGTTGTCGAGCGCCAGCTCATGGAGCGTCAGGAGCCCAACCGCCACGAGATGGGCCGCGAGAAATTCGTCGAGCGCGTCTGGCAGTGGAAGGACGAATCCGGCGGCGTCATCGTCAACCAGCTCGAAAGACTGGGCGCTTCCTGCGATTGGTCGCGCGAACGCTTCACCATGGATGAGGGATTGTCGAAGGCGGTCCTCAAGGTGTTCGTCCAGCTCTATCGCGAGGGACTGATCTACAAGGACAAGCGGCTGGTCAACTGGGACCCGAAGCTCCTGACCGCGATCTCCGATCTTGAGGTCGAGCAGATCGAGACGAAAGGCAATCTCTGGTATTTCCGCTATCCGCTCGCCGACGGCGTGACCTACGACCATTTCTATTTCCTTGAGGCAGACGGCACACGGCGTGACTGGAAACCATCCGACGGCGAACCCTCCGGCCATGAAAAGCGCGACTACCTCGTCGTCGCCACGACCCGGCCCGAAACCATGCTGGGAGACACCGGCGTCGCCGTCCATCCCGACGATCCGCGCTACAAGCGTCTCGTCGGCAAGTTCGTCGTCCTGCCGCCGGTCGGCCGCCGCATCCCGATCGTCGCCGACCACTACCCCGATCCCGAGGCCGGCACCGGCGCGGTCAAGATGACGCCGGCGCATGATTTCAACGATTTCGAGGTCGGCAAGCGCTGCAATCTCCCGGCGATCAGCATCTTGGCGACCGATGCCAGCATCGACATCGTCGACAATGAGGACTTCCTCGCCGGTGTCGACGTCAATCCGATGCGCGAGGAATTGTGGAAGCAATTGCACGGCCTCGACCGCTTTGAAGCGCGTGAGCGTATCGTCAGGATCATGGAGGAGGGCGGTTTTCTCGACCATGTCGAGGCGCACACCCACATGGTGCCGCATGGCGACCGTGGCGGGGTGCCGATCGAGCCCTACCTGACCGACCAATGGTATGTCGACGCCAAGACGCTGGCCCGGCCGGCCATCGACTCGGTGCGCGAAGGCCGTACCGACATCATCCCCAGGAACTGGGAAAAGACCTATTTCGGCTGGATGGAGAACATCGAGCCCTGGTGCATCTCCCGGCAATTGTGGTGGGGCCACCAGATTCCTGCGTGGTACGGGCCGGACGGATCGGTCTTCGTCGCAGAGACGGAAGAAGAAGCGCTCGAAGACGCCATCCAGCACTACATCGCCATCGAAGGCCCGTGGAAGGCCTGGGTCGAGGACAAGCTGGAGAACTTCAAGCCCGGCGAGATCCTTGAACGCGACGAGGACGTGCTCGACACCTGGTTCTCTTCCGCGCTCTGGCCGTTCTCGACGCTCGGCTGGCCGGAAAAGACACCGGAACTGGCGCGCTACTACCCGACCAATGTTCTCGTCACCGGTTTCGACCTCATCTTCTTCTGGATCGCCCGCATGATGATGATGGGCCTTCACTTCATGAAAGACGAGCACGGCAACCCGGTCGAGCCGTTCCACACCGTTTACATGCATGCCCTCGTGCGCGACAAGCACGGCGCCAAGATGTCGAAATCGAAGGGCAATGTCGTCGATCCGCTCGAACTGATCGACGAATACGGCGCCGACGCGCTGCGCTTCACGCTCGCGATCCTCGCTGCACAGGGCAGGGACATCAAGCTCGATCCCGCCCGTGTCGCCGGCTACCGCAATTTCGGCACCAAACTGTGGAACGCGTCGCGCTTCGCCATGATGAACGGCGCCGCGCCCGACCCGGACTTCGATCCCTCCGACGCGCATCTAACCATCAACCGCTGGGTGCTGACCGAACTTTCGCGCACGGTTACCGAAGTGACCGAGGCGCTTGAAAAATACCGGTTCAACGAGGCAGCCGGCGCGCTCTACCGCTTTGTGTGGAACCATTTCTGCGACTGGTATCTGGAATTGCTCAAGCCGGTCTTCTCCGGCCACGACGAGAAGGCCAAGTCCGAGGCCCAGGCCTGCGCCGCCCATGTGCTGGCCGAGATCTGCAAACTCATGCACCCTTTCATGCCGTTCCTGACGGAAGAATTGTGGGAAGTGCTGGGCGGCGGCACGCGCCGCACCCTGATCTGCCACGCGCAATGGCCGCAAGCCGACCTCGAAGATGAGAGTGCTGCCGCGGAAATCAACTGGCTGGTGAACCTCGTTTCGGAAATCCGCTCGGTGCGTGCCGAGATGAACGTCAAGCCGGGGGATATCGTGCCACTGGTGATGGTGGATGCCAACGAAACGACGCGAACACGCCTCGGCCTGCACGCGCCCGCCATCCGCACGCTTGCCCGTGTCGATCCGGTCGAGTTCTCGGCAAACGCGCCGGCGATGTCGGCCCAGATCGTCGTCGACGAGGCGACCGCCTGCCTGCCGCTCGAAGGCGTGATCGACATCGACGCAGAACGCGCCCGCCTGAAGAAGGAGGTGACGCGTCTGGAAGGCGAGATCAGGCGTCTGGAAGGCAAGCTTGGCAATGAGAAATTCGTTGCCAACGCGCCCGAGGAAGTCGTCGCGGAAGAGCGCGAGAAGCTCGAAGGCTACCAGACCCAGATCGAACGCACCAAACTGGCCGCCAGCCGGATTGCGGCGAAGTGAGCATTCACCGGTTTCAGGGGCATTGAAACTGTGGCGGCCAGAAGGGGCGGCCGTCAGGGAGAATAGTTGATGAGAATAGTCAATGCCGTCGCTTTGGCCGGCTTCTTGATCGTTTCGGGCAATGTGTCTGCGAGTGCCGAGGAACTCGACGAGGCACTCAGTCTTGTTTGCGAGAAGATCAAGACCTGCGCCTATGAGCAGATGGAAGGCGTCGACGACATGTCGAAGCAGATGAAGCAGATGATCGAGGCGCAGCTGGAAACGATGTGCGACGGCATCAAGGCGACCTATACCGGTTTTGGCGCCAGTGCCCATCCGCTTTTCGAGCCGGCGAAAGCCTGCCTGGTCTCGATGGGGACGCTTTCCTGTCAGCGCCTGCAGGAAGGCGGGGACGCCCCGACGCCGGAGTGCGCCGAGTTGAAGAACAAGGCCGAGGCTTACGACTAGGCAACGCACAAGCAGCAACACATGCGCGGCGGGGAAATCCTGCCGCGCAGCCGTCAGCTTTGTTGGCGGCGTAAATCCGGATGCAGCGTCTTGCCGAGGATGTGCTCGTCGGTGCCGATCACGTGGCCGGCATGGCCCACCAGCTGCGGGTCCGGCGCATGGGCGACGCGCGGATCGCGGTCGGGATAGGGTAGCGATCCCAGGAAGTGCAGCATGCAATTGAGCCTTGCCCGCTTCTTGTCATCCGACTTGATCACCGTCCACGGCGCGTCGGCCGTGTCGGTGTAGAAGAACATTGCTTCCTTGGCCTCGGTGTAATCGTCCCACTTGTCGAGCGAAGCCTTGTCGATGGGTGACAGCTTCCACTGTTTCAGCGGATCGGTCTGGCGCGCCTTGAAGCGGCGGCGTTGCTCGCTCTGGCTGACCGAGAACCAGTATTTGAACAGCCGGATGCCCGAACGTGTCAGCATGCGCTCCAGTTCCGGTGTCTCGCGCATGAATTCCAGATAATCGTTGGGCGAGCAGAAGCCCATGACGCGCTCAACGCCGGCCCGGTTGTACCAGGAACGGTCGAACATCACGATTTCGCCGGCAGCGGGCAGATGTTCCAGATAACGCTGGAAATACCATTGCGTCTGTTCGCGCTCGGTCGGCTTCGGCAGGGCGATCACCCTGGCCGTGCGAGGGTTCATGTGCTCCATGAACCGCTTGATCGTCCCGCCCTTGCCGGCCGCGTCGCGCCCCTCGAACAGCACGATGATCTTCTGGCCTGTTTCCTCCACCCAGCGCTGCACCTTGAGCAGTTCGACCTGCAGCTTGGCCTTGTGCGTCTCATAGGCAAGGCGGCGGATCCGGCTTTTGTAGGGATAAACCGATTGCTCGAACGTGGTTGCGCGGCCAACCCTCGTCTCAGTTGGCCGGGTTTCGGCCACCGGTTCGGTTGTCACTGTTGGTGTGTGCTGCTCGCCGTGGCCGTCCTGTGCGGCCTGATCATGCCCGTTCGGCGGTATTTCCTGCGCCATTGGCTTACCCTCTCAAATCCGACTTTCCCGTTCATGACAGTAATGTGACGAAGCGTTGCGCCTGTCTTGATCCTGATCAATTTGAGGGAAATGGACCGCTTGCGCGCGGCAAGTGACCGGTGAAGGCCTGTCCGGGCAGGGGCGCTGGGATCTAGCGCTTCTTGAGGGTGATCACCCAGCCGGTGAGCCCCGTGCCGCGAATGTGGTCGCCATGCTCCTCGCAGATGCGTTCGATCCTGCCGTCGCCGGCAAGCGCGTCGAGCTTGGCGCCCAGCGTGCCCTGGCTGTGGAAATGATCGTTGAGCCCTATGACGATCGCAGCGCCGGGCGCCGATACGCGCAGCAATTCGTCGATCGCATCCGGCATGATATGACCGAAGGAGAAGACACCGACGGCCGCGATTGCCGCGTATTCGCCGTCCCTGGCGTCGAGCGGCGGCATATTCAGGTCCGCCCTGAACAGCTTCGAATAAACGCCTGTCTTGAATGCCTTTTCCAGCATTCCGGGCGAGAAATCGCAGCCGTCGACATGCTCGTATCCGGCTTCCGCCAGCGCAATCCCCGACAGGCCGGTGCCGCAGCCCACGTCGAGGATGCGCGCCGAACGGTCATCGAGCTGTCGTACCAGCGCCTGAGCGCAGCGTTGCGGTTGCCGGTACTCGTTTTCCGACAATTCCTCGTCATAGACTTCCGACCAGCGATCGTAGAAGTCGCGCATCTCTTCGGCGTTGCGGTCCTGGTAGGCGCCGCTAAGAAAACGCTGCTTGGTCATGCACCCCTCCCGGCAGGCTACAATCTTCCCTCAATTCGTGACGGAAATGCAACACTCGTACGCCGAGTTGTTGGGTATAAGGCGCTGCTGTCACTGGCAGGCGCGCCTGCCCATTTTCAGCCACAAAACCGGACCAACTCAACTTCCGCACGCCGAGGTCACCTCGTTGGGACTTCCTGCCTGGGTACCGGGCGCGGCAGTACTGGTTCGGATACGAGCAACCAAACCCGCCGGCCGAATTGGCCGTTGCGGCAGGCTATCCGGGAATCCGGTGAACCTGAAGCTTGCGGGAATGGGCCGTCCGAAAGGGACTGTGCCCCGGGGGAATTGAGTATGGACGCCAAAGTCGAAAGACCGGTTATCGACAAGTCGAAACTGCCCAGCCGTTACACCACGGTCGGGCCAGCGCGTGCGCCGCACCGCTCCTATCTTTATGCAATGGGTCTTTCGAGCGAGGAAATCGCCCAGCCGCTCGTAGGCGTCGCCTCGTGCTGGAACGAGGCCGCGCCCTGTAACATTTCGCTGATGCGCCAGGCGCAGGTCGTCAAGAAGGGTGTCGCCGCCGCGCATGGCACGCCCCGCGAATTCTGCACCATCACCGTCACCGATGGCATCGCCATGGGCCACCAGGGCATGAAGGCGTCGCTGGCGAGCCGCGAGGTCATCGCCGATTCCGTCGAACTGACCATGCG
>JAGRLL010000208.1:16478-19591 GCA_020441855.1 Nitratireductor sp. | reverse complement strand
TCGGCCCGGCGCACTGAAACAGCGAATGCATCCTGCCATCGGTGCCGGGAAGCGTTGCGTCGATCGCCTTCCAGCCGAAGTCGCAAACGGGCGGGATGACAGCCATCGTCGGATCTCCCTTTTCGTTCTCCCTTCCAGGCGGGTCAGTACAGCGGCGTTCTGGTGCGCCCGCCCCGCCGGGACAAGCGGCCTGGTCAGGCGCATGTACCTGCGTTCAGCCGAACATGCAGGCGGTGTAACTGAAAGGCCCGGCGCAAGGCCGGGCCCTGGATCAGTCGATGCCGCCTCCCGCGTTCTCTTCGTCATCGTCATTGGCGTCGGGCGTAACGTCGAGAATGCGTGCGCGCATGGTGATCGTGACCGGCCCCGGCTTGCAGTCGCTCATGCATGGTTCCTTGCCCGCGGCATATTCGGGTTCGCTGGCGCGGTCGTCCTCGACGAAATTGGATTCGTTGGGAAGCCGAACGCCGGCGAAATTGTCGCTCGACAGCTCGAAATCCTCCTCGGTCACGACGTCGTTGAGATAGAGCAGATAGGCCGTGATGGCGTAGACATCGTCATCGCTGAGCGAACGGGCATTGCCGAAAGGCATGGCGCGGCGGATATAGTCGTAGACGGTCGACAGATAGGGCCAGTAGGAACCGATGGTCTTGACCGGTCGTTCGTCCGCCAGCGTGCCCTGACCGCCGGCAAGCACCGGCCAGCGGCCGACCGCCTCGCCGAAATCGCCGTGACACACGGCGCAATTCTCCGAGAACAATTCCTCGCCCTCGGCCACCGTACCGCGGCCGGGCGGCAAGCCCAGCCCGTCGGGCCGCACGTCAATGTCCCATGCCGAGATCTCGTCGGCCGTCGCCCTGCGCCCAAGGCCAAGCCCGCCTTCGTGATCGGGCTCGGAGGGCCGGGCCGGCGCTGGCGTTTCCGCCTTGGCGACCTCGATTTCCTTGCCTGCTTCCTCCCCCGTCTCCCCGCCGGAGACCGTAGCGGCCATTTCGGGATCGAAGGTCTTGAGATATTCGATGACATTGGCGATGTCGGCAGACTTCTTCAGGCCGGCGAAGGCCATCTTGGTACCCTTGACCAGATCGCGCGGCTTGACCAGGAACTGGGTGAGCGTCTGCTCGTCCCAGACGACCCCGCCCTCACCGGCAGCAACCATCGCGGCGGAATATTTGAAGCCGCCGATCGTGCCCGCCCTGCGGCCGAACAGATCGTTGAGCTGGGGGCCGACGCGGCTTTTGGCGCCCTCGCCGATGGTGTGGCAGGCGGCGCATTTGTGGAAGACCTTTTCACCTTCGACGATATCGGCGGCGAAGGCTGAACCGGTGGCGGCAACAGCCGCCAGGCCCAGAAGTCCGGCCTTAAGATACTTCAACATTCTCGACCCCCCCGTCGGCTTTGACATACCAGGTCTGGATGCCGTTGTTGTGGTAGATCGAGTTGACGCCGCGCACGGCGCGAAGCTCGTCCTTGGTCGGCTGCACCTGCCCCGTCTCGTCGACGGCGCGCGATTGCAGGAAGAGTTCCGATCCGTCCCAGTCGAAGTCGTAATAGAAGCGGTGCAGTGCCTTGGGCAGGCTCGGGCCGTCGATGCGCGCCTCGTGCCAGTTGCGTCCGCCGTCCAGCGAGACGTCGACGCGCTTGATCCTGCCATGGCCGGACCAGGCGATGCCCGAAAGCACCATCTGGCCGCGCCCGTGCGTGACTGGCGCCTGCGGGCTCGGATTGGTGATCACCGATTTGACGTCCATCACGAAGGTGTGGCGGCGCGCCGTACCGTCGGCGTGCAGGTCGGTGTATTTCGACGTCTCCTCGCGCTGGGCCCATGGCTGATCGCCGACTTCGAGGCGACGCAGCCATTTGACCCACATATTGCCTTCCCATCCCGGCACGACGAGACGCACCGGATAACCCTGCTCGGGCCGCAGAGCCTCGCCGTTCATCTTGAAGGCGACCATGCAGTCGTCGAGCGCCTTTTCGATGGGGATCGAACGGGTCATCGCGGAGGCGTCCGCGCCTTCCGCCAGCAGCCATTTGCCTTCCGGCTTTAAACCCGCTTCCTCAAGCAGGAGCTTCAGCGGCACGCCGGTATAGGCGACGCAATGGACCATGCCATGCGTGAACTGGCAGCCATTGAGCTGCGCACCACGCCATTCCATGCCGGAATTGGCGGCGCATTCGAGGAAGTAGACGCGGTTTTCACGCGGGAAGCGCTTCAGGTCGTCCATGGTGAAGACCAGCGGCGTCTCCACCAGGCCGTTGATCATCAGGCGGTGCTCTACCGGATCGATGACCGCGGTACCGGCGTGATGGCGCTCGAAGCACACGCCGTTCGGCGTGATGATGCCGTCGAGTTCGTGCAGCGGCGTGAAATTGATCGAGGAAACCGGGTCTGCGGTGAGCCAGGATACATTGCGGCGCACGACATGGGATTCGAACTGCGAGGGCGAACCATAGGGGCTCGCGTCGACGCCGTCGCCGAGATACCGGTTCCAGTCCTGCGTTTCGGTGATGAGCGGATCGCCCGCGGCCTGGGCCGGATTGGGGCGCGTTACCGCCGCGCCCGCGGCAACCATCGCGCCACCGGCGAGCCCGGCCTTGAGAAAGGCGCGGCGGGAGGCGCCGTTCCTTGCCTTGCTTTCGCTGATCCTTGCCATTCGATTCTCCTCGGCCTCCAAGCCTGCATAAATTTATATATATAGTTTTTTATATATATACTGCACAGCAGGTTTGTCGACTGCAAGGATGCCGCAGGGGGTGAAATTGTGCCGGGCGGGTTTTCGTCAGCCACGCAATCGGGAACCGGCGCTGCGCCGGTTCCGCCCGTCTCGCCAGTTGCGCAGATCGCGGCCGCGCGCTGGATTAACCGATGACCTTGACCGAGTGGTTTTCCTCGACCGTTACGACCGGATTCTTAGCCAGATGGCTTTCGACGACATCCCAGATCGCCGGGCCCTCGGTTGCCTCGTTGACGGAAGCCCAGCCGGCGACCGCGTATTCCCTGGCGGGATCGATCGGCTCGCCGCTCTTGAGCAGCGTCATGGCCGAAATGCGCGAACCCATCGCCGCGTTGACGTCGATCGTGTAACCCATGCCGCCGACGCGCACCATGT
>JAGRLL010000208.1:0-16367 GCA_020441855.1 Nitratireductor sp. | reverse complement strand
TTGTGCAAATCCTCGACCGTGATCGCCTGGCCGGGCAGCAGGCTGGTGCCCCAGCGGAAGCCGGGCGAGAGCGCGATATCGGCCTCGCGCTCGGAGAGCAGCGCCTGGCAGAACAGATCGTCGAACGTGCCGTTGAAATTGCCCCTGCGGTAGAGCAGCGATTCGGTGCGGCCGAGTTCGCGTTTGAGCTCTTCCTCGTAGGGCGCACGGACCTTGTCGATCAGCGCCGCCATTTCCGGGTCCGGCGTGATCACGTCGGAAAAAATCGGAATGAGGCGGTATTTGTAGCCGTTGAGCTTGCCGTCGGCGATGTCGAGATCGATGCGCGACAGGAACTTGCCGTTGGAGCCCGAGGCGACGACGAGCGTGCCGTTGACGATGACCGGTTCGGGCAGCGCATCGTGGGTATGGCCGGTCAGGATGATATCGATGCCATCGACGCGCGAAGCGAGTTTGCGGTCGACGTCGAAGCCGTTGTGCGAAAGCAGCACGACGATATCGGCACCCTCGGCGCGGGCGGCCTCCACATTCCTGGCGACATCCTCCTCACGGATACCGAACGACCAATCGGGGAACATCCAGCGCGGATTGGCGATCGGCGTATAGGGGAAAGCCTGGCCGACAACGGCAATCCTGGCGCCGCCGCGTTCGAAGATCTTGTAGGCATCGAATGCCGGTTCGTTCCACTCGGCATCGTAGATGTTGCCGCCAAGGAAGGCGAAGGGCAGGCTTTCGACCAGTTCGGTCACCCGGTCGGCGCCATAGGTGAATTCCCAGTGTCCCGTCATGGCGTCGGGCGCGAGCGCGTTCATGACCTCGACCATGTCGCCGCCGGAGGTTTGTTGCGCGGTATAGGAGCCCTGCCAGGTATCGCCACCGTCGAGCAGCAGCACATTATCCTCTCCGCGCTCGGCGCGCACGCGCCTGATCACCGTGGCGACGCGGTCGAGGCCGCCCATCTTGCCGTAGCCTTTCGCCAGCGAGACGAAATCCTCCGAGGTCAGCGCGTAGGCGTGCGGCGTCCCCGGTTCGATGTTGTAGAGCTTGAGGAAGTCCGCGCCGGTGACATGGGGCGGCTGACCCGCGACCTCGCCAACCCCCAGATTGATCGACGGCTCGCGGAAATAGAGCGGCTTGAGCTGGGCATGGAGGTCGGTGATGTGAACCAGCGTCAAATTGCCGAAATCTTCGGATGCAAGCAGCATGTCCTCGCTGAGCGCCTGCTGGGCAGCGGCGCGCGACCATCTGCCCGCCAGACCCGGGCCGGCGATGGCCGAAAGCGCGACCGTGGCCATGAGAAATTCGCGACGTGAGAACAAGACATCACCTCCATATCAGCCCCCCCAGTCGAGGGGCCCAAAAAAAGGGGGGGTCTCGGCGCGTTGCCGAAACCATCCCCCTCCTTCAATCGTTCAAACGAAAAGGTCCGAGAGAACCGCTGTCCAACAGCCTCCCGCCGGAACCGGCCCTTTACTGACGAACTGCCGGCGTCTCGACCGAGAGGCCCGAACCGCGCCACGTCACGTAGACTTCCAGCGCCATCAACTCGTCAGAGAAGGCTTTCGGGAAGCTGGCGCGCGTGTCGCGGATACAGCCGCGGAAGCGGTTGTGCACCGACACAAGACCGGCATTCTTCAGGCGATAGGTCGGAAAGCCGTTGATCTGGCCCTGGCTCAGATGGTCGGCGCGGATCATCTTGCCCATATTGGCTTCGTGGCAGGATGCGCAGGACAGGTTCAACTGACCGGTGCGGGTATAGTAGAGATCCTTGCCCTTCTCCCACCAGGACTGCAGGTCGCCCTGGCTGAGGTCGATCGAGACCGGCTCGCCCAGCGCCTGGCGCTTGATATAGGCCGTCAACTGTTTCTGACCGCCCTTGTCGAAATCATAGGGCTCGGCGCCCATGTTCTGCTCGCGGCACTTGTTGATCTGCAATTCGATGTTGATCGGACGCTTGGCCTCGGCATCCCATTTCGGATAATGGGCACCGATCCCCTTCATGCTCTCGGCGGCGTCGCCATGGCACGAAGCGCAGGACTTGCCGGCGCTGCCTTCGACCTTGTTCCAGATCGCTTCGCCTTCCTCGACCTCGAGCATGCCCGGATTGGTGAAGCTGTCGGTTTCGAGCGCGCGCGTCTCGACCGTACGGAACAGCCAGCCCGACAGCACTTCGTCGAAGGGATGTCCTTCCGGCGCCTTGGCGCGGGTTATCATCGTCTCGCCATCGATGACGAGTTGTTCGTCGACGGGATCAGCCCATGCTGGCCCCGCCACTCCGACGCAGGCCAGTGCTGCGGCCAGTGCTGAAATGACAACGGTTTTCTTCACGGCATATCCTCCCGTCAGAAACGCCGGCGGAACTCCCTGATCCCGCGCGGCGTTCGCCAATTACTTCACTTCGATCTGGTTCTCGCTCGAATAGACCGAGCCGTCGTCGTCTACCCAGGTGAACTTGAACGTGCCGCTCTCGTTCACCTTGGCGGAGAACTCGAAGAACGGATTGGCCGAGATCGCGGGATCGAGGTCACATTCGAAGACCTTCTGGCCGTTGAACTCGCAAGTGAACTTGTTGATGATCTGACGCGGGATGGGGTTGCCATCCTTGTCCTTGCGCTGACCCGATTCCATGTTGTGGCTGATCAGCGTCTTGATCGTGATGACTTCCCCGGCCGATGCCGTCTTGGGAACCTTCACGCGGGGTTTGGGTGCTGCCATTGGTGCAATTCCTTGTCCTGGCTAATTCGCGGTCAAGCTTCGGCCGTATGTCAGCCGCCGCAGCCGCCGATGGTGACCTTGACTTCCTTCTTGTCCATGAAGACCGAGCCGTCCTTCATCCTGGCGACGGCAATCACGTTCTGCGTCTTTGCAAGACGCATGCGCGTGGTGGCTGTCGCCGCGCCGCTGAGCGCGGTGAAGTGGAAGGTGGCAACCGCCGGATTGGGGTTGCCTTCGGCCAGGATCATCACCGATTCGACGAGGTCGTCACCGCTCATGGCGCTTTCGACCGAGACGGAAACCGGCACGGTGTTGCCGTTTTCAGCGATTTCGGGCGCATCAAGGGTGATCTTGCCGGATTCGGGCGCCTTGCCGCCGGTGAACTCCATGATGCGCTTCTCGGTATCCTCGACGGATGCCGAAGCGGGCACTGCGCGCAGGCCGGTTGCAGCAAAGGCAATCGCGCCTGCCGAAAGACCGAGTGCGTGTCTTCTGGTGAGCTTCATGATCTCTTTCGAGCTCCTTGGTGTTGCATCTTATTCCTTGAGCGTGGCGAGATAGGCCACGACATCTTCAACCTGCTGGGCGGAAAGGATGGTCTTGCCGGCGAATTTCTCGTCGAGATGGGCGCCGACATTCAGCGAATAGAAGCCGGGCATGACCGTGTCCTCGGACAGGCCCTTCTTCGAATCGGTCACGATGGCGCGCAATTGCGCCACGTCCCAGCGGTCGGCGACGCCATCCAGCGCCGGCCCGACATCGCCATGAAACAGTTCCTTCGACATGGCGCTGTTGGCATGACAAGCGAGGCAATTGCCCAGCTTGCGGTCCTTGAAGACACTCGCGCCCTCTTCCGGATTGCCCGCCACGCCGGTGAGCGAGACGGCGACGCCGTCATCGGTGAATTGCACGTCTCCCGGCGCGACGTCGGCCGCGACCGAAATGCCGCAGGACGCGCCGGCAAATGCCGAGGCAACTGCCATGGTTGCAAGAAGTTTAGCCCATCTCATGGAGTCTTTTCTCCTCCGATTTCGGCAGCGCAAGGCTTCGCTACCGCTCTCCCTGTCGTCAATCTAGCCAGCACCGCATGGCAAATCAATGTATAAATATGATTTTTTGAATGTTTTATTTCACGCAAAAATTATGCGTTTTTTCGCCAATTCGGTGATTTTTTTGTCTGGACGCGGGAGACGAAATAGCCACCCGCGCCGGAGACGCGATCAATCCTGCGGCGCGTCGGCGCCGCCATGCTTTTCGCGCCAGCGGCGATTGTAATAGGTCTGAAAGCCCTCGTCGCTCTCATAGCCCTTGTTGCGCACCCAGATGAACATCTCCAGGAACGTACCCTTCTTGAAGGCGCCGGGCATGGCGGCAACGGCCGCGCGGGCAGCGTCCTCACCCTCGGGCGGGTCTTCCGGCATGAACAGGATGGTCGGCGTGAACAGCAGGCGCCATTTGCGCGCCGCCGCCTTCTCGGTCAGTTCCTCGCCATCGGTGTCGATGACCTCCTCGGAACCGTGCAGATTGTACTGCACGACCATGAAGTTCTCCTTGATGTAGTCGCGCACCTGCGGGTCGGCGAGCACGACCTCGTGCACCTCCTTGCAATAGATGCAGCCGCGCTGTTCGAAGATGATCGCAAGGCGCTTGCCGGCCTCCTTGGCGGCGAGAATATCCTCGTTGATGTCGCGGAAGGTGACGCTGAACCAACTCTCCTTGTGAAGGCCATCGTCGCCGATTTCGAAGGCGGGCGCGGCCTGGGCCAGCCCCAGCAGCAATGCGAATGCGATGATCAATGAACGCAGCATGGTCCTTCTCCTAACCCATGTTGGCGAATGCGGGGAATGTATCCAGCAGCCATTGCGCGATGCGCGACATCTGGCCGGTGATGAACAGGATGCCGGTGATGACGAGAAGCAGGCCCATCGCCATCTCGATCTTGTGCATGTGCCGCTTGAAGCGGTTGGCCCAGCCAATGAAGCGGCCGGCGAAGATTCCCGCCAGCACGAACGGGATGCCGATGCCGAGCGAATAGAACGCAAGCAGGCCGGCGCCGCGCAGCGCAGTATCCTCCGCGCCGGCGACGAACAGGATGGCGGCCAGTACCGGACCGACGCAGGGTGTCCAGCCGAAAGCGAAGGCAAGCCCCATCAGATAGGCGCTGAGCAGACCGGCACCGCCGCTCTTCACCTGCACGCGCGCTTCGCGGTAGAGAAGCGCGATGCGGAAGATGCCGAGGAAATGCAGGCCCATGATGATGATGATCACACCGGCGATGATCGAAAGGATGTCGAAATATTGCGCGATGGTCTGGCCGACGAAGCTTGCAGTCGCGCCAAGCGCGACGAAGACCGTGGAAAAGCCCAGGACGAAAGCAATGGAGGAGAACACAATACGCCGCGCGGTACCCGATTCCATCTTCTCGGTGTCGAGTTCGGCGAAACTGATGCCGGCGAGATAGGCAAGATAGGGCGGCACGATCGGCAGCACGCACGGAGAGACAAACGATAGTAGTCCGGCAAGGAAAGCGCCGCCAAATCCGACATCAAGCAAGGGTATTGTCCTCCAAGGGCATCTGATCGCTTATGCTTGGATCACCGAAATTCCGCGCGCCAGGCATTTAAATATGCGGTTTCCACTATATATTGCAACTGTGACATGGCGCCATCGATGCCACAAAGGGTGACTTATCGCGATGAACAGAATGACAGCATTACTATTTGCAGCCGTGCTGTCGTTCGGCGCCGCGCTTCCCGCGCAGGCGCTCGAACTGATCATGATCGAGCAGGCCGGCTGCATGTGGTGCGCGCGCTGGCATCAGGAAATCGGCGTCGCCTATGACAAGACGCCGGAAGGAAAGATCGCCCCGCTGCGCCGCGTCGACCTGCACGCGCCGTGGCCACAGGATCTTAGCGGCATCAGACGGGAACGGCTGACGCCGACCTTCGTGCTGGCCGACAATGGCAGGGAAATCGGGCGCCTGCGCGGTTATCCGGGCGACGAGTTCTTCTGGGCCCTGCTCGACGAAATGCTGGAAAAGCGCGACATCAAGGCAACAGATTGAAAATGCTGCAATGCGGCGCTGGAGAAATCCACATATTCATTTATGTTAATTGAAACCGCATACACGACGAGTCTCCCGATGGCACTAACCGAACTCAAGCTCATCAACGACCGCCTGCCCGATACCAGCGATCCGGCCGCACTCATGGAGCAGGCCCGCAAGGCCAGCGACATGCTCAAGGCGCTGTCGCACGAGACGCGGTTGCTGATCCTTTGCATCCTGGCGGAAGGCGAGAAGTCGGTCTCCGAACTTGAGGAAATCCTGTCGATGCCACAGGCGACTGTCTCGCAGCAGCTCGCCCGGCTTCGCTTCGACCGGCTGGTCAATGCGCGCCGTGACGGCCGCATGATCTATTATTCGATTGCCGACGAGGAAGTTTCCTCGGTAATCGCGACGCTTTACGAATTGTTCTGCCGGCCGGTACGCAACGTCGAGATTTGAACCAAGTCTAGACCAACCGGATGAACGCATCGTCCGGGGATATGCGCGCACACGAAAGAATAGCGGCCCCGCTTAACCCGACCAGCCAGATAATTGCGCTGAAATGACCGCTTGCAACCTGACTGGGAAGTAAGGCAACCTATCTGAAGCCACGCAGCTCGGAACCGCAGGGAGTTTTCTTCCAGCGCGATTTCTTTGCTACGGAGCGGAGGAGGATGTCTTGATCGGTCTCGACAGTGCATGGGCACTGGCGGCTTGCGGCGTGCTCGTCGGTGCGGTCCTGGGATTCGTGGCGCGCCACAATCATTTCTGCACCATGTCGGCGCTGGAGCGCTTCTGGTATGCCGGAGACAGCAACGGGCTGCGCTCCTGGGTGCTCGCGGCAGCGATTGCCTTGATCGCGACCCAGACGATGGTCGCGGGCGGCCTCGTCGAATTGTCCTCCAGTTTCTACCTGACACCGATCCTGCCCGTTGCCGGCAGCCTTTTCGGCGGACTGATGTTTGGCGTCGGCATGGCGCTGGTTGGAACCTGTGGCTTTGGCGCGATCGTCCGGCTCGGCGGCGGCAATCTGCGCGCGCTGGTCGTGCTGACCGGTATCGGGCTCGCGGCAATCGCGGCCCAGCGCGGGATAACCGGCCATTTCCGGGTCGCCGTCATCGAGCCGCTGTCGATCGACCTGTCGTGGATCGGCAGCCTGTCGCTCGGCGCACTGGCCTCGAAGGCGACCGGCGTGGCGATGGACTACCCTCTCGCGCTGATCATCGGCGGGTCGGCGCTGATGTGGATCTTCGCCAGCGCGGCCTTCCGGCGCGACCGGGGCAAGATCGTCGCCGGCACGGTGATCGGGCTATGCATCTCGGCGGGCTGGCTCGCCACTTCCCATTTTTCGGACAGGCTGTTCAGCGAGGTGCAGCTGGAAGCAGGCTCCTTCGTCACGCCGGTCGGCGACACGATCATGCAATTGATCACCGTTACCGGCGTATTGCCGGATTACGGCGTGGGACTGGTTGTCGGCGTCTTTGTGGGTGCCGCGGTCGCCGCGTGGCGGGCCGACGACATGCGCTGGGAAGCCTGCGACGATGCGCGCGAACTGAGCCGGCATCTGGCCGGCGCCTTCCTGATGGGAACGGGCGGCGTGTTCGCGATCGGCTGCACGATCGGCCAGGGCGTCAGCGCGGCGTCGCTGATGTCATTGTCGGTGCCGCTGACCATGGCCGGCATCGTCTTCGGCGCGCGCATCGGCCTCGGCTATCTCGTCGAGGGCGCCCCGTTCGGCTTCATCACGCAGCTGGGACGCCACGCGGGCCGCGAACCCGCCGAATAGCCTCAACCGGCGACAAAACGATAGGCCGTCCCCTTGCGCTCCACCCTGCCGGCGCCTGGATGCGGCAGGTGAAAGCCAACGATGGAAGTGCCGTCGGCGACCACACGGTCGAGCAGGCGCACGCGCGCCGCCGCGCCCATGGCCGTGTCCTGGTCGGAGCCGCTCGGCCAATCCGGCCTTTCGAAGGACACCGCGACATTGGTGATCGCATCGCCCGTGATCATCACGCTCTCGCCTGCCTCATGCACCACGAAGGAAACATGTCCGGGGGTGTGGCCGGCAGTGTCGACGGCCTCGATACCGGGCAGCACCTCGTCGCCGCCGGCAAACAGATGAACCCGGTCCTCCAGGTAGGGCAGCCGGTTGGCGGCCCCCACGGCGAAGGTACGCCGCGCTTCGGGCATCCTGTTGACGGTGTCCTCGTCGAGCCAGAATTCCCATTCGGCGCTGGCGATGTGGTAATTCGCCTCGGCAAAGATCAGTTCATCGAAATCGTCGATCAAACCCCAAAGATGATCGGGGTGAGCGTGGGTGAAGACGACATCGGTCACGTCTGACGGCGAGATGCCGGCTTCGGCGAGATTGTCGAGCAGGCGGCCTGCGGTCGGCATGAAATTGTGCCCCGAACCGACGTCGAACAGGACGACACGCTCTGCGTCGCGAAGGATCGTCACATTGCAGTCGGGATAGAGCGCATCGGTCGGCAGATTGTAGGCTGCGAGCAGATCGGTGAGTTCCGATCTCGGCGGATCGGGAAAGACGAAATCAAGCGGCAGGACGAGATTGCCGTCGCTGACAATCGACAGCTTCTTCTGGCCGAGCACGACCTCGCCCAGCGCGCGGGCGCGGCCGGGCAATGCGGCGGCGAGCGCCAGTCCGCCGGTCATTGCCAAAACGTCGCGGCGCGAAATCGATGGTTTCATCTTGCTGCTACACCTCCATACATTCAATATTGCGAATATATATGCGTTCGTCTTGACCCAGGTCAACGTGGGTTTGCGCCTTCGATGGCACAGGCGAACGGCAAAGGATACGGGAGCCGGTCGATGGAGCTTGTCGCAATCGTCGAAAGACTGGGCGAGAACTGGACGCTGGCGCTGGGCGGCGGCGTCATCGGTCTTGTCTTCGGTTTTTTCGCGCAGCAGAGCCGGTTCTGCCTGCGATCGGCGGCGACCGAATTCGCCCGCGGCTCCATCGCCGCCAAGACGGCTGTCTGGCTGATCGTGTTCAGCTCTGCGATTGCCGGCACGGCGGCGCTCGCCTATCTCGGTGTCATCAACACACTGGAAGCAAGGCAGATCGCTTCGCCGCAAAGCCTTTCGGGCGCGGCAATCGGCGGGCTGATGTTCGGCACCGGCATGATCCTGGCGCGCGGCTGCGCCAGCCGGCTGCTCGTGCTGGCGGCAACCGGCAATCTGCGGGCATTGATGTCCGGCCTGGTCTTTGCCGTTGTGGCGCAGGCAAGCCTGCACGGTTTTCTGTCTCCGGCGCGCGAGAGCATTGCCGGCACGCTGACCACCGCGGCGACCGGCGGCAACAACATCCTCGAACTTCTCCGCATCGACATCGCCACCGCGTTGGCGCTGGCAGCGCTGGCGCTTGCGGCCGCGCTCGGCCTGTCGCTGTGGCGCGGCAACGGATTGTGGCGGACCGCAGCCGCGCTTGCGGTCGGCCTGACCATCCCGCTCGCATGGTTGTTCACCGGTGCGATGTCGGGTGTCGCGTTTACGCCCGTGGAAATGGAAGCCGTCACCTTCACCGGCCCGTCAGCAGATACGCTGATGCTGTTTCTCAGCCCGCCGGGATCGATGATCGACTACGATGTCGGCCTCGTCCCCGGCGTCTTTGCGGGCGCCTTCCTTGCCGCGTTGGCGACGCGCGAACTCAACCTGCAAGGCTTCGAAGGCGGCAAGGCGATGCGGCGCTACCTGATCGGCGCGGCGCTGATGGGCTTCGGCGGCATGCTTGCCGGGGGCTGCGCAGTCGGAGCGGGCGTCACCGGCGCCAGCGTATTCGCGCTGACCGCCTGGGTGACATTGTTCGCGATCTGGGCGGCAGCCATCGCAACCGACTGGATCGTCGACCGTGGCGGCAGGGTGCCGACCGAGACACAGGCACCCGCCGTGAATTAGCCCACCAGCGCTGGTCAGCGCGACGGTCTGGAAAAGACGCGTGTCACACCCTTTCGAGCGCGATGGCAATGCCCTGACCGACGCCGATGCACATGGTGGCGAGGCCGAGCCTGCCGCCTTTCTCGACCAGTTCCAGCGCCGCCGTGCCGGCAATGCGCGCACCCGACATGCCGAGCGGATGACCGAGCGCGATCGCGCCACCGTTTGGATTGACGTGCGGCGCGTCCTCGGCAACGCCAAGTTCGCGCAGTACCGCGATGCCCTGCGCGGCGAAGGCCTCGTTCAATTCGATGACATCGAAGTCGGCCGGCGTCAGACCAAGACGGGCGCACAATTTCTTCGTCGCCGGCGCAGGACCGATGCCCATGATGCGCGGCGGCACGCCGGCCGTCGCCCCGCCGAGGATTCGGGCGATCGGGGTGAGGCCATATTTCTTCGCGGCTGCCTCGGATGCAACGATCAGCGCAGCCGCGCCATCATTGACGCCGGAGGCGTTGCCGGCGGTGACCGTGCCGCCTTCCTTGCGGAACGGCGTCGGCAGCCTGCCGAGCGACTCGACCGTGGTGCCCGGCCGCGGATGCTCATCCTTTTCGACCACGACGGGATCGCCCTTGCGCTGCGGGATGGTCACCGCAACGATTTCCTTCGCCAGGCGGCCATTTTCCTGCGCGGCGACGGCCTTGTCCTGGCTGCGGACGGCGAAGGCGTCCTGATCGGCGCGGGAAACCTTGAAGTCCTCGGCGACATTCTCGCCGGTCTCCGGCATGGAATCGACGCCGTACTGCTTCTTCAGCAGCGGGTTGACGAAACGCCAGCCGATGGTGGTGTCGTAGATCTCGGCGGTGCGCGAAAAGGCCGTATCGGCCTTCGGCATGACGAAGGGCGCGCGCGACATCGATTCGACGCCGCCGGCGATCATGATTTCGGCTTCACCCGCCTTGATGGCGCGTGCCGCGTCGATGACCGCATTCATGCCCGAGCCGCAGAGTCGGTTGACGGTGGCACCGGGCACAACATCCGGCAGGCCCGCCAGCAGCAGCGCCATGCGCGCGACGTTGCGGTTGTCCTCGCCGGCCTGGTTGGCGCAGCCATAGATCACGTCGTCGATCGCGGCCCAGTCGACGCCCTGGTTGCGCTCGGCAAGTGCGCGGATGGGCACCGCGCCAAGATCGTCGGCGCGCACGCTCGAGAGCACGCCGCCAAAGCGGCCGATTGGGGTGCGGACGTAATCGCAGATAAAGGCTTCAGGCATGGGTATTTCCTTGTCAGGCGGCTTGGTCCGTCCCGGGGCCACGATGTGCCGCATCGGTACGGGCTTTGAGATCGCGCAGCGTCTTCAGTTCGGTTTCGGTGGGTGCCGGAGTCTCCTCCAGCGTTTCGGCGAATTTCACCTGCCAGCCGCAATTCGCCTGCACCTGGTCGCGCGTCACGCCGGGATGCAGCGAGACGACGGTGAATTCCTTCGTATGCCTGTCGGGCTTCCACACTGCAAGGTCGGTGATCAGCAGGGTCGGCCCTTTGGTCGTGATGCCGAGGCGCTGGCGATGGTCGCCGCCCTCGCCATGGCCGAAGGAGGTGAAGAAGTCGATTTTCTCGACCATGCCCCTGAGGGACTGCTTCATCGTGATGTAGATTTCGCCGCAGGAAGACGCGATCTCCGGCGCGCCGCCGCCGCCGGGCAGGCGCGTTTTGGGATGGGCGTAATCGCCGATGACGGTGGTGTTGATATTGCCGAACTTGTCGAGCTGGGCGGCGCCGAGAAAACCTATGGTGATGCGCCCACCCATCAGCCAGTAGCGGAACATTTCCGGCACGGAGACGGTGGTCACCGCCGTATCGCACAGTTCGCCGTCGCCGATCGACAACGGCAGCACGTCCGGCGCGGTGCCGATGGTGCCGCTCTCGTAGATCAGCGTGATGTCGGGCGCATGCGTCAATCGCGCGACGTTGCAGGCGGCGGACGGTGCACCGATGCCGACGAAACAGACATCGGAATTGCCGAGCGCGCGCGAGGCGGCAATGGTCATCATCTCGTCAGAAGTGAAATCGCTCATGACGTCCTCCTCAGCTTTCCGACCCTGCCGGCAAAAACCTCGGGGCCGGCATCGAGCACGTTCTCCTTCATCCAGGTGAGGAAGGTGTCGCGCTCGGCGGCGATCCTGTCCCATTCGAGATAGGCCGCGTTGTCGCGCACGTAATAGCCATGCGTATAGGAGGGATGCGCGCCGCCCGGCACCACCGCGATGGCGTCGATCGTCCATGCAGGCAGGACGCAGAGATTGGGATGGGCATCGAGATCGTCGACAATTTCCTCGACGGTGACGACGGCACGCCTGGCCGCCAGCACGGCTTCCTTCTGGATGCCGATAATGCCCTCGATCAGTACGTTGCCCTTCCTGTCGGCCTTCTGCGCATGGATGAAACTCACATCGGGCCGAACGGAGGGAATGGCGGCAAGTTCCTCGCCGGTGAAGGGACAGGTGACGGATTTGATGTTCGCATTGACCTGCGCCAGGCCCGCGCCCTTGTAGCCACGGAAGATCGCGCAGGGCAGGCCGGCGGCGCCTGCCTCATAGGCGTTGGCCATGCCGGAATGGCTGTGCTCCTCGATTTCGGGTCTGTTCGGCCAGCCGTTCTCGATCGCGTCACGCGCACGGCGAAGCAGGCCGACACCCGGATTGCCGATATAGGAAAAGACCAGCTTCCTCGCCATGCCCATGCCGACCATCTGATCGTAGACGAGATCGGGCGTCATGCGAATCAGCGTGAGATCCTTGAAGCCCTGCCGGATCGCCTCATGAGCTGCCGCATGCGGGATGAGATGGGTGAAACCCTCGAAGGCGGCGGCGTTGCCGTCCTTGAGGTTCTGCGACACCGCATCGCGAAGGGACATGAATGACGCCATGTTGCCGCTACCTCCGGACCGTCGGGATCGTGTGTCGGCGGCCCTGCCCGACCCTCGGGCAATCTGCGCAAAGCATCAGTGAGTCTCCAGGTCTGAAATGAAATCGCGGATCAGGTCGGCAAACACGTCGGGCCGTTCGATACAGGGCAGATGCGCAGCGTCCTCGATCACCTCGAAACGCGCACCCGGTACGAGATCGGCGAGCGAGCGCACCAGTTCGGGCGGGGTCGAACCATCCTCTGCGCCGACGACACACATGACCGGCACGTCGATGCGTCCGGCCAGATCGGTGTAGTCGGTGTCGCGCAACGCCGCGCAGGTTCCTACATAACCCTCGACCGGCGTACGCACGAGCATGTTGCGCGCACCGGCGAATTCGGGATTGGCTTCATCGCGGAAAGCGGGCGTGAACCAGCGTTCCAGGATCGAGCCCGCGATCGACGCAATGCCGTCTCGCGTAACCGCCTCGATGCGTGCGTTCCACGCTTCCAGGGAGCCGATCCTGTGCGCGGTGTCGCAAAGAACGAGCGCCCGCACCAGGTCCGGTCGGGACGCGTAAAGCCCCTGGGCGATCATGCCGCCGACGGAAAGACCGCAGATGATCGCGTTCGAAACCTCGAGATGGTCGAGCAGGCCGGCGAGATCGCCGACATGGTCGGCCATGGCATGGGACGCCGGCTTTTCCCCAATCGGACCAATATCCGAAAGGCCGTGGCCGCGCTTGTCATACAGTACCACGCCGTAATCGACCGCAAGGTCGGCGATAACCTCGTCCCAAATACGGCAATCGGAACCGAGCGAATTTGCGAAGACGATGGTTGGCGCTTCACCGGTATTGTCGAGCGGCGCGGTGATATGGGCGTGATGCAGCGCGACATCACCGATCCGGGCAAATTCCATCAAACAGCCTCCCTGCCTGCCGCAACTTCAACGACAGGAGGGAATAGCGCTATTTCACGCAGGACGAAACCGCCAGTGCATTTCGCCCGCCCAAATAGTTTTCGGCCCGGCGTGCCTGCGCAGGGCCCCAAAAAAGCCAGGCGCGAGGCGCCCGGCTTTCCAGCTCCTCCAGCAAGGTCAGAACGGCAGGCCGATATAGTTTTCGGCGAAGACCTTCTGCGCGTTTTCGGAATCGGCCAGATAAACGAGTTCGCTCGACTGCATCTGCCGGTCGAACTCGCTCGCCTCGGGAAAAGTGTGCAGCAGCATGGTCATCGACCAGGAGAACCGCATGGCCTGCCAGATGCGCTTCAACGCCGTCTGCGAATATTGGTCGAGGCCGGAATCGTCCCTGTCGAGATAGTGCAGCTTGAGACCCTCGTACAGGTAATGCACGTCGGAAGCTGCAAGATTGAGGCCCTTGGCGCCGGTCGGCGGCACGATGTGGGCGGCATCGCCGCACAGGAAGAGCCGGCCCCAACGCATCGGTTCGGAAACGAAGCTGCGCAGGGGTGCGATGGATTTCTCGATCGACGGGCCGGTGACCAGCGTTTCCGCGATCTCGGGTGCCATCCGCCGCTTGAACTCTTCCCAGAAGGCCTCGTCCGACCAATCCTCCGTCCTGTCGGTCAGAGGGACCTGGATATAGGAGCGTGACAGCGTTCTCGTTCGCATGGATGCCAGCGCGAATCCGCTCCGATTTCTGGCGTAGACAATCTCCTCGGCAGCGGGCGGCGTTTCCGACATGATGCCAAGCCAGCCGAAGGGATAGATGCGCTCGAAATCCTTGCGAACGGAATCGGGGATCGACGGACGGCTGACGCCATGGAAGCCATCGCATCCGGCCACGAAATCGCAATCGAGGCGATGTCCGGTCCCGTCCTTTTCCCAGGTGACATAGGGACGATCCGTATCGAGATCGTGCAGCGCCACGTTCGCGGCCCGATCGATGATGATCGCGCCCATATCGTCTTGGGCCTTGTAAAGGTCGCGGGTGAATTCGGTCTGGCCATAGACCATGACGCGCTCCCCGCAACGTTCGACAAAATCGATGCGGAACAATTTGCCATTGTCGGTGAGATACACGCCGTCATGCGGCATGCCCTCGCGGTCCATGCGTTCCCCGGCGCCGGATTTGCGCAACATGTCGACCGCGCCATATTCGAGCACGCCGGCACGAATACGCGACAGCACGTATTCGCGCGACTGGCGCTCAAGGATCACGGTCTCGATGCCAGCCTTGTTCAGCAGCTGGGAAAGCAGAAGGCCGGAGGGGCCGCCGCCAATGATCGCTACCTGGGTCCGCATGAAATCCTCCCTTTGATCCATGCGGTCTAAACCGGCGCGGCGTTGCCGGGAATGGACGGAGAATGCGGAGACTTGTACAATTCGAACATGGCAGACACGTTCAGCAAGACGATCCCCACCTACAATCTCTACGGGGAATCCAACGAATTCCCGGATGTTTTGCATTGCGAGACCATCGTCGATCGCGCCGCATTGCATGATTGGAACATCGAAATTCACCGTCACACCCGCCTGCACCAGTTTTTCGTGGTCATGTCGGGCGGCGGCGAGGCGGAAATCGACGGCCGCAAGTTCCGGCTGGAACCGCCCATGCTGATCAACGTCCCCGCGGGTGTGGTGCACCGGTTCCGCTTCGAGCCGCTGACGCAGGGGCTGGTCGTCACCGTACCGCAGGAAGTGCTCGAAGCCGGGATCGGCAGCACCGACATGCTGGCGGTTGCGCTGCGCCGGGCAGGAAGGGCGCCGGCCGAGCCGGGCATCGTCGCCCTGTTTACGGACATCACCGCCGAACATGCCGGTTCTGCGGTCGGCCGGGGGCACGCGCTGAGCGCCGGGGTGGCACTCGCCGCCGTGCGGGTTGCCAGAGCGCTGCAACCCGTCTTCGAGGAGCGCCGCGCAAGCCGGGAAACCGGCTATTTGCGCCGCTTCGAGGCGGCGATCGAGAACCATTTCCGCGAGCACTGGAAAGTGGCCGATTATGCCCGCGAACTGGCAATCTCGCCTACGCATCTTTCGCGCATCACGCGGACCGAGACGGGGATTGCCGCCTCCGCGCTGATCGAGGCGCGGCTGATGCGCGAGGCCCGGCGATTGCTGGCCTATACTAACATGGCGGTCGCTCAGGTCGCCTACGAGACCGGCTTCGAGGACCCGGCCTATTTCACGCGGGTATTCACGCGCGCCTGCGGCATCCCGCCCTCGGCCTATAGGCGGCATCTCGAAACCCCGCATGCCGCCAGGGTAAAAACGTCACAAGCAGGTTGAGCGTCCGGCGCGCGCGCCCTATTGTCTGCGCCGATCGCATCTTCCCCCCGACAATTCAGTCCGGAGTATCCATGCATTTCGAAGGCACCGATTCCTATGTCGCCGGCAATGACCTGACCATCGCGGTCAATGCGGCGATCGCGCTCGAGCGTCCCTTGCTGGTCAAGGGCGAACCCGGCACCGGCAAGACGGAACTTGCCCGCCAGGTCGCCGAAGCGCTCGGCCTCAAACTGCTCGAATGGCACGTCAAGTCGACCACCAAGGCGAGCCAGGGCCTTTACGAATACGATGCGGTCTCGCGCCTGCGCGACAGCCAGCTAGGCGACGAGCGCGTGAACGACGTGAGAAACTACATCAAGCGCGGCAAGTTATGGGAAGCCTTCTCGGCCGACGAGAAGGTGGTGCTGCTGATCGACGAGATCGACAAGGCGGATATCGAGTTTCCCAACGATCTGCTGCAGGAACTCGACCGCATGGAGTTCTATGTCTACGAGACCGGCGAAACGATCTCGGCGAGGCAGCGGCCAATCGTCATCATCACCTCGAACAACG
>JAGRLL010000207.1:17712-31668 GCA_020441855.1 Nitratireductor sp. | reverse complement strand
CCTCGACCTGTCGCCGCACAATTCGCTGGTGCGCTACCTTGTCGGCCAGGGCTTCACTGTCTTCTGCATTTCATGGCGCAATCCCGGTTCCGAACTCCGCGACATGGACATGGACGATTATCGCCGCCTTGGCATCATGGACGCGCTTGATGCCGTCCAGTCCGTCACGGGCAGCGATAAAACCCATGCCGTCGGCTATTGTCTCGGCGGGACGCTGCTGTCGATCGCCGCTGCCGCCATGGCCCGCGACGGCGACGACCGCCTCGCCAGCATGAGCCTGTTCGCCGCACAGGTCGATTTCGAGGAGCCTGGCGAACTCGCCCTGTTCATCGACGAGAGTCAGGTTTCCTTCCTCGAGGACATGATGTGGCGTCGGGGCTATCTCGACCAGCGCCAGATGGCCGGTGCCTTCCAGATGCTGCGTTCGCAGGATTTGATCTGGTCGCGGGTCGTGCGCGAATACCTTCTTGGCGACCGCGACGGCATGTCCGATCTCATGGCCTGGAACACCGATGCCACCCGCATGCCCTATCGCATGCATGTGCAATATCTGCGCCATCTGTTCCTGCACAACGATTTGTCGCAAAGCCGGTTCAAGGTCGATGGCGAGCCGGTTCATCTGGAGGATATTCACGTTCCCGTCTTCGCGGTCGGCACCGACAAGGATCACGTCGCGCCCTGGCACTCGGTTTTCAAACTGATCCACCTTTTCGAGGCCGATGTCGATTTCATCCTGACCTCTGGCGGCCACAATGCCGGCATCGTCTCGGAGCCCGGCCATCCGCACCGTTCCTTCCGCCGCCTCGAACATCGCGAGGGAAACGTCCATCCCGACCCCGATCAGTGGGTTGGGGACGCAAAGGCCGAACAGGGTTCATGGTGGCCGGTCTGGTCGGACTGGCTGGCGCGCCATTCAAGCGGAGAAACCGCGCCGCCACCGATGGGGAGCGCATCCTGCAAACCCCTCTGCCCGGCTCCTGGCACCTATGTGCTGGAGCATTGATCGCGCCAATCAACCCTGTCGACGCGCTCACGAAAGCTGTATAAGCCGCTGAACCCGCTGTTTGCTCGGAGGCCAATGCAGGGATGGCCGTCCAATGTGGAGAATCTTGAAAATGAACCTTACCGTCCGCGTCAGGCAAGCCATTCGCAAATGCCTCGCTTCCGTCCTGGGCCTCTCCATTCTCGCGCTTTTCGCCACCGCCTCGTACGCCGCTCCGGTTATCAACCCCTTCGCGCCGCTGATCGGCAAATGGGGAGGCAGCGGCATCATGACCATGGACGACGGCTCCAGGGAGCGGATCGCCTGTGACGCCGACTATTCCGGCAATGCCATCCAGCTTCGTCTGTCGATCCGTTGCAAGAGCGGCGAGCGCGACATCCGCATGTCGGCCCGCCTTTCCTCGAATGCCGGTCGTCTGCTCGGCTTCTGGGAGGAGAGCTATTTCAAGGCCGCCGGCGCGATTGCGGGCGTGGCGAGCGACACCAAACTGGACTTCACCGTCAGCGGCAACGTTGCCGGCAAGATGATCGTCAACTATTCACGCAGCCGCCAGAGCGTCTTGATCACCACCCAGGCGGTGCCCTTGCGTTCACTCAAGATCGATCTCAAGCGCCGCTGACGCGGATCGCGTTGGACATTTCCCGGCGATGAGCGACAGCGCCCCGCTGACATCCATCGAAGCCGACGGCCTGCTGCGCATTCGCGCATCTGGCGCGTGGACCGCGACGCGGGCTGGCGAGATCGAGCGGGAATTGTCGCAGCTTCTTCCGCTTCCCCAAGACGCCGGCGATGTCGTTATCGACATGGCGGCGGTCTCGGGTTTCGACACGTTCGGCGCCTGGCTGCTGGAGCGTTTCCGGCGCGAGGTGGAAGGTGGCGGCAAGCAATGGCGCATCGAGGGCATGTCGCCGGCCAACCGGACGCTTCTGGAGGAAATGGCGAACGTCAATCTGGGCGGCGGAACCCGTACCGGGACGCCGCCGCCATGGCCGCCCGTTTCCTTCGCCCGCGCGCTCGGCCGGGAGGTTTCGACCTTTCTGGCCATGACCGGCGCGCTCATCGCCGCCACCGGAAGGCTGGCATTGCGCCCGCGAAGCTTCCGGCTGACCTCGACCGTTCACCAGTTCGACCGTGTGGCCTGGCAGGCGGTGCCCATCATCCTGATGATCACCTTCCTGATCGGCGTCATCATCGCCCAGCAAGGCTTCTTCCAGTTTCGCCGCTTCGGCGCCGACCTTTATGTGGTCAACATGATCGGCTTCCTGATCATGCGCGAAATGGGCGTGCTGCTTGTCGCCATCATGGTGGCCGGCAGAACCGGGAGCTCCTATACCGCCGAACTCGGCTCCATGAAGATGCGCGAGGAAATCGACGCATTGCGCACGATGGGCTTCGATCCGGTCGAGGTGTTGATCCTGCCGAGGATCCTCGTGCTCATCGTCGCGCTGCCCGCGCTTGCCTTCATCGGGTCGATGGCCGCCCTCGCCGGCGCCGGCGTGATTGCGGTGACCTATGCCGGCATGAGCCACGAGCTCTACATCCTGCAATTGCGCGAGGCGATCACCTTCGACTATCTGTGGGTCGGCATGATCAAGGCGCCCTTCATTGGCGCGGTGATCGGCATCATTGCCTGCAACGAGGGCTTGCAGGTCGCCGGCAGCGCCGCCTCGCTCGGCGAGCACACCACCCGCTCGGTCGTCAAGTCTATCTTCATGATTATCATGCTCGACGGCCTGTTCGCCCTGTTTTTCTCCGCGATCGGGATGTAGGCCGTGAACGCGAATCCCGACAGACCGGTCGTGAGCGTGCGCGGACTGACCGTCGGCTTCGGCGAACGCGTCGTGCTCGACGGCATCGACCTCGACGTCAATCGACGCGAGGTGCTTGGCATTGTCGGCGGCTCCGGCAGCGGCAAGTCGGTGTTGCTGAGAACCATTATCGGCCTGCTGCCCAAACGCGCCGGCACGATCGAACTGTTTGGTCAGGACATCGACCGGATGAGCACGGCGGAACTGCGCCTTCTCGAACGCCGCTGCGGCGTGCTGTTTCAGCAGGGCGCGTTGTTTTCCTCGCTTACCGTGAAGCAGAACATCCAGTTCCAGATGCGCGAGGCGCTCGACATCTCCCCCCGGCTCATCGAGGAGATGGCGGTGGCCAAGCTGGAAATGGTCGGACTGACGGCGGCCGACGGCGACAAATGGCCGGCGGAACTCTCGGGCGGCATGATCAAGCGCGCCGCGATGGCCCGCGCCCTGGCGCTCGATCCCGAATTCGTCTTTCTCGACGAGCCGACCTCCGGCCTCGATCCGATCTCGGCCGGCGACGTCGACGACATGATCGCCACGCTGCAGGCGACGCTCGGCCTGACGGTGTTCATGGTGACGCACGATCCGGAGAGCCTGCGTTCGATCTGCGACCGCATCGTCGTCCTCGCCTCGGGCGGCATTGTCGCCGACGGCACGATGGCCGACATGCTGCGCCACGATCACCCCTGGGTGCAATCCTATTTCCACGGCCGCACGCGCGACGCCGAAAACGCCAAGTGAGGACGAGATCATGGAGTTCAACGCACGTTACATCCTGACCGGGCTCTTCGCCGTGGTGGTGGTGATCGCCATGTTCTTCTTCGTGTGGTGGCTGGACAACAAGTCCGGCTTCGGTGAGCGCGCCAACTATCAGGTTCGTTTCACCGTGCCGATCAGCGGGCTCAACGCCGGCAGCGACGTGCTGTTCAACGGCATCAAGGTCGGCGAGGTCGACAAGATCCAGCTCGATGCCGGCAATCCCGGCGCGCTGATCGCCACCATCTCGATCGCGACCATCACGCCGGTTCATGCCGACACGACGGTGGGCATCGATTATCAGGGCCTGACGGGCGCGGCCAACGTGCTGCTGACCGGCGGCAGCGCCGACGCGCCCAGATTGACCGGCGACGCCGCCAATCCGCCGCTGCTCGAAGCCGATCCCGGCGCGTCGCGAAGCTGGACGCAGAAGGCTAGCCGAATCCTCGGCGTCATCGACGATGTGCTGGAAAAGAATTCCGGCCGGTTCGACGCCATTCTTGCCGGCCTTGAAAGGCTCGCCGGCGGCGGTTCGGACAAGGAGCAGAAGGTGACGCACGACCTGCTGGCGCCGACTTCATTTTCCACATCCGCTCCGGCCGACACCCGACAATTGAGCGTAAGCGAACCTTCCGTGGTTCTGGCGCTCAATTCCGACCGCATCCTGGAACGCATCGACGACGCGACGAGACCGATCGGCGATGCGCGCTGGGCCGACGCGCTGCCGGCATTGTTCCAGGCGCGGATCATCCAGGGTTTCGAGAATGCCGGGTACCAGAATGTCATGCGGCCGGCCGACGCGCTCGATCCCGAATACCGGCTCGTCCTGGATATTCGCGGGTTCTGGCTCGCCGACAAATCGCCGCGAGCGCCCGATGGCGAAATCGACCTGGTTGCGAAGATCCTCGACCGGGACGGCGCCGTCATCGCCTCGCGGCATTTTGCGGCGAGCGCGCCCGCGGCAGGCGTCGACGAAGCATCGGCTGCGGCCGCACTCGGTCAGGTCTTCTCCTCGACGGCCGGCGACCTTGTAAGCTGGACCGCCGAAAAGCTGCAATAACGCGACGGCGGCAAGGGCCGTTTCCCCTTCGCAAGAGCCGGTTATCTCAGTGCTGGACGCGCTTCGTTGCCTTGCCACGATATTTGACCAGCAGGCCGGGATCGATCTCGTCCTCGTCGTAGACGCCGAGCAGGATGCCCCTGCGTATCGAGCCGCCGCCCTTGCGCATGGCAAGAATTCGCTCGTCGGGAACCGTCGTGCGCTGCGACATGCGTAGCGCCCATTCATGCAGATGCACGTACATCGCCTCGATGACGGCTTCGTGCTCCGCGCTGCCGCCGAGATCGTGCAATTCGCCGGGATCGTTGCGCAGATCGAACAGCATCGGGCGGAAGCCGCCTTCGGCATGGATCAGCTTCCACGCATCCGTCACCACCATGAACAAACGAGCGTCGCGTGGCGCGACGTCGAGTTTCGTCGCGGCCTGCGTAGGCGAATAATCGTATTCGCTGATGGCGTAGCCGCGCCAGTCCGCCGGCGATTGCCCGTGCAATAGCGGCATCAGCGATCGTCCCTCGAGAATGTGGCCGGGCGACCTGGCGCCAATTGCTTCCATGAAGGTCGGCGCCAGATCGATCGATTCGACCAGCGCATCGCAGACGCTTCCGCGCGCGGTATCGGCCTCCGTACGCGGATCGTAGACTATTAGCGGAACCCGTACCGAGCAGTCGTGGAACAATTCCTTCTCGCCGAGCCAGTGGTCGCCGAGGTAATCGCCATGGTCCGAGGTGATGACAATCATCGTGTCATCCATGCGGCCGGTCTTTTCCAGATAGTCGAAAAGCCGGCCCATCTGGTCGTCGCACTGCTTGACGAGCCCCATATAGGCGGGGATTACCGCCTCGCGCACTTCGTCCCGCGCAAAGGCGCTGCCCACTGTGCCTTCCATGAACTTCTCGAACACGGGATGCGAGTCGACGCGTTCGCCTTCGTCTCGCACCGGCGCCTGGATATGCTCCTTGCCATACATGCCGTGATAGGGCGCCGGCACGATGTAGGGCCAGTGCGGCTTGATATAGGAGAGATGGCAGAGCCAGGGTTCGGCTGCCTCCCCGCTTTCGAGAAAATCGATCATGCGCGAGGTGAGCCACGGCGTCTCGCTGTCTTCTTCCGCTACATTGGCCGGCAGGGAGGCATTCTTCATCAGCCAGCCGCTGGCGATGTTGCCCGCTTCATCGATGCCGGCATTGGCATGGTTCGCCCACGGGTTCTCGTCCTTGTAGCCCTTGCGCGAAAGATATTCGTTATAGGGCGAGCGGCGCGAATCGTAGAAACCGTCCACGCCCTGCGCCCACAGCCCGTCGTCGCGGGTGTGGACGTCGAAGCCGCATTCGGCGACGCGCGCGCCGATCACCGAATCGTGCGAGATGCCGAGCCGGTCCATGCCCTCGTCATCGACCTTCATGTGGGTCTTGCCGATCAGCCAGCTGTTGACGCCATGCCTGCGCAGATGGTCGCCAAGCGTCATCTCTCCCACCTTGAGCGGAAAATTGTTCCACGCCGCGCCGTGGCTGGAGACGTAGCGGCCGGTATAGAAACTCATGCGCGAGGCGCCGCAGATCGTCGACTGCACATAGGCGCGGGAGAACCGCACGCCCTTTGCCGCCAGCGCATCGATATTCGGGGTCTTCAGATGCTTGTGTCCCGCGCAGCTCAGATAGTCGAATCTGAGCTGGTCGAACATGATGAAGAGTATGTTGCGGATCCTGCGGGCCATTCACTGTTACCAAATACGGCCTTCGTCGGGCGCCGGAACGCGCTCCGGAAATCGGTTATACGAAAACGAAAGCGTTGCCCCCGAACAGGGGCAACGCTGATGCCGGTCAACCTACATGGAACCCGCGGGAATTTCGATACCCGCTTCCTTGTAGTAGCGCAGGGCGCCGGGATGCAGCTTCATCCCGCCATCCTGCACGGCATAGGCCATGGTGATGTCCTTCATCCACGGATTGTCCTTCATCGCCTTTTCGCGCTGATCCCAGAACGCCTTGGTTACGCGGTAGATGAGGTCCTCGTCGAGATCGGCCTGTGCCGCGACGCCGACAGCCGCGCCGAGCGTATAGACGTCCTCGGTATTGACGACGCCGTCGCCATAGACCCCTGCGGGAATGATACCCACTTCCTCGCCCTGGATCTGGGTATACTTCTTCGCCTCCTCATTGGCCTCGAACTCATCCTTGCTGAGACCGAGCAGGCGGATCTTCGAGGTCAGCGCCAGCTGTTCAAGCTGCGGGAAAGGCGCGATGCCGGTCGTCACATAGACATCGAACTGATGATCCTGGAAGCCCTGGAAGGCCGACGACCAGCTTGCCTTCACGTTTTCGAAATCCTTGTCCGGTTCATAGCCGGTGAGGATTTTGACCCAGTCGCGCGCGGCAGCCCATGCGCCGCCTCCGGGCGGTCCGAGAAAAACGCGTTTTCCCTTGATATCCGCCGGCTTCATCATGCCGTCGTCGGCATAGGTGGTGATGTGATACTGGCCAAGCGGGAACCAAAGCACCAGCCGAAGGTTTTCGGCAAGCTGCGGCGCATTGTCGAGCTTCTGGTACATGACCTTGCCGTTGCGCATGAACTTGTAGATCGTCGGCGAGGTCATGCACATGTCAAGCTTGCCCTCGGCCAGTTCGATCATGTGCTTGGTGGCCGCGCCGGTCGCATCGACCTGGATGTTCACGTCATCCAGCGCCTGGTTCACCAGCGTGGCCATGGTCGTCATCGTCAGATAGGCGGACGATCCGGGCGCGATGGTCGCCATCTTCAGATCATGCTGTTGCGCCGAAGCGCCGCCGGCCATTCCCAGCGCGAAGATTCCGGCAATGAAGGACTTGAGCAAGGTCTTCATCGTTTCCTCCCTTTGCGTCCCGTCAATCGTGCAGTGCCTCGGCGGACCGGGACATTAGCCGCCGTTGAAGGGTTAGAGCGACAAGGATGAGCGCTGCCGTGACGGCGACGGGCATGTCGACCGAAAGAACCGCGACCCCTGCCGCCAGCCTGATCGCACGCTGCCACATCGCCAGCACATTTCCTTCCCAGCCCACCAGCCCGGTAACGAGCCCCCAGGTGGAGATCGCGAAGGCGCCGCAGGCCCAGAGCACGCCCGTGATCGTGGCGCCCTCGACGATCAGCAGCACGTCGGGGTGGTAGACGAAGAGGAATGGAATGATGAAACCGGGCGCGGCGAGCCGCACCGCCGCCCAACCGGTCTCCATCGGCTTGGCGCCGGCGATCGGCGCGGCGGCGAAAGCCGACAGCGCCACGGGTGGCGTCACCGAGCTCAGGACGGCGAAGTAGAGCATGAAGAGATGCGCGGCGACGATAGGGACGCCGAGGCCGGAGATCGCCGGTCCCAGAACGATCGCGGTGATGAGGTATGCCGCCCCTGTCGGCACACCCATGCCAAGAAAGAGCGAGGCCAGCATCACCATCACAAGCGCCAGCGACAGAGAACTGCGCGAATAGGCGAGCACGCCTTCGGCGAAGGAGATGCCGATCCCTGTCATGTTGACCACGCCGATGACGAAGCCGATGCCCGCGACCACGATCATCAGCACGGCGGACGAGCGCCCGGCATCGATCAGCGCTTCCAGCCACTTTCTCGGATGTCGGAATTGCGGGAACAGGATGAGGCAGGCAACGAAGGCGGTCGCGGTCGCATAGGCGCCCGCATTCTGCGCGGTGCGGCCGGTCACCAGCACGGCGACGATGACGGCAAGCGGCGCCCAGAAGGCGAGGCTCTTGATCATGTCGTCGCGCGTGATCCGCGCGCGTTCGGAACGCGGCAGCGGCCTGATGCCCTTGCGCCGGGCTTCGAGCGACACGAAAGCGAACAGCGAGCCGTAATACATCAGCGCCGGTATTGCCGCCGCGACGATGATCTGCAGGTAGGAAATGCCGGTGATGTCCGACATCAGGAAGGCGACCGCGCCCATGACCGGCGGCATGATCTGGCCACCGGTCGAAGCCGCGGCCTCGACGCCGCCGGCAAAGCGCGGACTGAAGCCGACCCGCTTGATGACGGGGATGGTGAAGACACCGGTCGACACCACATTGGCGACCGCCGCACCCGACATCGTTCCGAAAAGGGCCGAGCCGACAACGGCGGCATGCGCCGGACCGCCGGCGAGCCTGCCTGTGGCGGCGAATGCGATCTTCAGCAATACCTCGCCCGCGCCCGCCGCCTGCAGCACCGCGCCGAGCACCACGTAGATCAGCACGATGCGGCCGACGACCTCGACGGGGCGGCCGAACACGCCGTCCGTCGAAAACCACAGATTCTCGGCGACGCGTGTCCAGTGTTCGCCGCCGCCGCCCAGCGCGGAGGGCGCCAGCACGTAGATGCCCGCGAAGACGATCACCAGCAGCATCGGCATGCCGAAGAAGCGCCAGGTCAGATAGGCGATGAGCAGGAAGGAAAGCCAGGCGAAGAGGTCCTGCGCGAAGCTGATGGTAACGAACAGGAATTCCTGTTCGAACATCAATTCGGCCCATTCGTAGAGCAGCGCGGTGATGACCAGCGCCAGAACGGCATGCGACGCCAGCAGCCAGGTCGGGCCGGGCGATGCCCCGGTGGCGCGCCATGACGCGAAGCCGTAAAGCAACGCGATCAGCACGGTCAGGCCAGACACGATGACGTTGTCGAAAACGCCGAAAGCGGCGACATAGATCGCGAAAGCGGACATGAAAGCCGCCAGCGCCGCCGAGGCCCAGTCAAGAACCGTAATCAGCCTGTCGCGAAACAAGTTCGATTTCCTCCCGGTGCGAAGTACTGCACCTGCCACTTGCGGCGACAACAAGAAAGCGCCTAACGTGCCGCTCAGCGGCACGGTGCTGCGCAGTGTTGAGAAACGTGTTGGGCAGAGTGTCGGCATGAAGCTCGAGCACAAATCACTGGATCGCGGCCTGACGATCATGGAGGTGCTGGCCCGGAACGGTTCCTGCTCGCTGGCGGAACTGCACAGGACCACGGGGATATCGAAATCCTCCATCCGCCGCCTGCTCGCAACGCTGGTCGAGCGCAGGCTCGTGCGCCGTTCGCTGGCAGACGGCCGCTACCGCACCAGCATGCTGATGCCGGCGACTGCGGGAATGCCGGTGCCGGTCGGCCTGGCATTCGCCGTCGACATCGCCCTGCCGCATGTCACATCGCTGACCAAGGAGATCGGCTGGCCGTCCGACATCCATCTTCTCGAAGACGACCGCATGCGCATTCTCGATTCCACCAGACCGCTGAGCCCCTATCACCTCTACCGCGCTTTCCTGGACATGCACGTCAACATATTCGGCTCGGCCTCGGGCACGGCCTGCATGGCGGCCATGCCCGATTCCACGTTCCAGGCCGTTGCCGCACGCACCAACAGGGACAGGGAATGGGGGTTGGCGCGCTACGGACTGAGCGTGGAGCAATACCGCGAGCACCTTGCCATGGCGCGCAGGCGCGGCTACGGCACCCGCGGCCCACGCTTCATCGGCAACACCAGGTTTGACGACGGTTTGTCGGCCATCGCGGTGCCGTTCTTTCGCGACGAACAGGTCTATGGCGCCATCTCGTTGCTCTGGCCGAAGAACTACCTGGAGCCGGAAACCTTTGCCCGCGAGCACCTCGAGGACCTCAAGCGCACCGCCGGACTGATCACCGAAGACCTGGCGCGGCTCACACCGCCTGCCGGCGAAACGCCCCTTTAGATCGTTGGCCCGCGATCACTCAGGGTCCGGTTCGGCGGTGAGTTCCTGCGCTTCCGATTCCTCGGCGCGCGGATCGAGCGCCGCCGATTCGGGCGTGGCGATGCGCCCAATCGGCTGGGCGACGAAGGCGGACTTGTCTTCGTCGGCGACAGCCTCGCGCCGCGTCAGCCGCCATGCGCCATAAACCGCAAGCGCCAGATGCGCACAAAGCGTCGTGGCGAACAGGCCGGCCGGACCGAAACTCATGGCCACACCGCCGCTGAGCGGCCCGACGATCGCACCAAGACCGAAGACAAGCAGAAGCCCGCCGGAAATCTTGAGAAAGGAATCGGGTGAGGCATGGTCGCTCGCATGCGCGATGATCACCGGGTACATCGAATAGATCGCCCCGCCGAATATGCCCGTGGCGATCAGCACGACGAGGGCGCTGTCGGGCTGCATCACGAGGAAATACAGATCGACCAGCGCCGCGACCAGGCTGAGCCCGATCAGTACATAGCGCCGGTCGATGCGATCCGACAGCATGCCGACGGGTATCTGCAGGGCCGATCCGGCGAGCAACGACAGGCTCATCATCGCCGCAATATCCCCGACGCCGAGCCCGATGCCCTGGCCGAAGACCACGCCGAGCGTGCCGAACGTGCTGTTCGAGATGCCGACGAGAAACACGCCGGCCACCGCAAGCGGCGAGTTCTTGAGCAGGCCGCGCAGGTCGAGCCCGGTACGCACCAGCGGCCGGGGCTGCTCGACCCGGCTGATCGCGCTCGGTATCAGCGACATGGCGTAGAAGATCGCCGCCAGCACGAAAAAGACATGGCCCGTCGTGTCGCCCAGCGCCACCATGAACTGGCCGGCCGTGGTCGAGGCCAGATTGACCATGGTGTAGACGCCGAAGATGCGGCCGCGATAGCGCGATTCGGTGCGCTCGTTGAGCCAGCTCTCGACNNNATCATCGCCGCGCCCGCGAACGCGAAGCCGGCCATCGCGCGAAGCGGTATCCACGCGCCCGGATGCACCAGCAGGAGCGAGATCAGCACCGACAGGATGGCGATTGCCGCCAGCACGGCGAAGGTACGCACATGGCCGGCGCGGCGCACCAGTTTCGGCGTCCACACGCAGCCCGCGACATATCCCAGCGCCCAGCCGGTTCCAAGAAGGCCAAGGCTGAAGGTCGAGAACGCCTCATGCGTCCCGCGCAATGGCAGGATCAGCCCATTCAACCCGCCCGCGATCATCAGGAAGGCCGAACCCAGGATCAGGGCGAAGATGGGGACGAGTTGCCGTTGCATTGCTCATGCTGTCATTGGCGCAATTGCACGAAACCGGTCTTGCGCGCGCAATTGCAGGATACAGAAGATGTCGCTCGAGGATTGCCCGATGCGCCGAACGCTTCGGGGAATCGTCACCGGCACCTTACCGGCAGCGATGCGCGCGTTGGAACCCGTTTGTGGCAAATTTCCAGATGGTATCGGCTTGAAGTGCCGAAACGGTCAAAGCCGGTCGCGCAGCGCATACCACGTCATCGCCAGCGCCAGCAGCGCCGGCCTGAGCACGGGGCCGCCCGGAAAGGTCAGATGCGGCAGCGCGGAATAGATGTCGAAGCGTTCGGACTGGCCGCGAACCGCCTCGGCGGCGAGCTTGCCGGCAAGCGTCGCGATCGTCACGCCCTGCCCGGAATAGCCGGATGCCGAAAGGATGTTGCCGCCGATCCTCGTCATCAGCGGCAGCCGGTCGGCGGTAACCGCCAGCGTGCCGCCCCAGCCGTAATCGATGCGCACGTCCTTAAGTTGCGGATACACTTTCAGCATCGGCCTGCGCACGAAGGATTTGATATCGGCGGGAAAGCGATAACCGTAATTCTCGCCGCCGCCGAACAGCAACCGGTGGTCGGGCGTCAGCCGGAAATAATTGATGACGAAACGGCTGTCGGCGACCGCCGCGTTGTTGGCGATCAGCGCCCTTGCCCCCGCTTCGCCAAGCGGCTCGGTTGCGATGATGAAATTGTTGATCGGCATCGCGCAAGCCGCGATTTCAGGCTCGAGCGCGCCGAGATAACCGTTGCAGCCGAGCACGAGATGGTCGGCCTCGATGGCACCCGAAGAGGTCTCGGCGACGACCGGGCTGCCCTTGACGATGCGCAGGACCTCGCTGTTCTCATGGATCGTGACGCCGGCCTTTAGCGCCGCGCGCGCCAGCCCGAGCACGTATTTCAGCGGATGGAGATGGAACGAGCCGGTGTCGTAGGTGCCGCCGTGATAATCCTCGCTGTCTACGAGCGAACGCATCTCCTCGCGGTCGACGAAGCGGATCTTGCCGTAGCAATATTCGGTGTTCAGTTTTTCGGCATAGGCCCTGCTGTGCACGGTGTAGCGCGGCTTGTGGTCGGCATGGATGATGCCGGGCGCCACCTCGCATTCGATGGCATGGCGTTCGATCAGGCCAGCGACCAGCGCCTTGGATTCCTCGGCCAGTTCCCACAAACGACGCGCGGTCTCGATGCCGTTTCTGGCCTCGAGTTCGTCCTGATCGCGGCGCTGACCGGTACCGACCTGCCCGCCATTTCGGCCCGACGCCCCCCAGCCGATGCGATGTGCTTCGAGGAGAACGACGCGATAGCCGGCCTCGGCCAGATGCAGCGCCGCAGAAAGGCCGGTATAGCCGCCGCCGACGACACAGACGTCGGCGCGCTGCCGGCCTTCGAGCCTCGGCCCGGCTTCGGGAAGTTCGGCGGTCGCGGCATACCACGAGGACGGATAGGTACCCTGCCGGTCGTTGGCATGAAGAATGTTCAGCGCCATGCGTCACACATTCAGGAGAAGGTGCTCGCGTTCCCACGGACTGATGACGCGCAGATAGTCCTCGAACTCGCGCATCTTGATGCCTTCGTACATCTGGCAGAAATCTTCGCCCAGCAACTTGCGCAGCTTCGGGAAACGGCGCAACTGCCTCAATCCCTCGAACATTTCGCGCGGCAGGGCATAAGGCAATTCGTAGGCGCTGCCCTCGATCTTGGCGCGGGGCTGCGTCTTCTCGACCATGCCGAGATAGCCGCAGGCGAGACACGCCGCCATCGCCAGATACGGATTGGTGTCCATGCCGACGACGCGGTTCTCGATGCGGCGCGAGGCGGGGCCGGACGTCGGCACCCTGAGGCCCGTCGAGCGGTTGTCCTCGCCCCATTCCAGATTGATCGGCGCCGAAATCCCGGGCACCAGCCGGCGATAGGAGTTCACATAGGGCGCGAGCAGCGAGATCACGCCGGTCAGGTAGTGTTGCTGGCCGCCGACAAAATTATGGAACAGCTCGGATGCCGAGCCGTCCTCATTGGAGAAGACGTTCTTGCCGGTGCGCGAACTGACCACGCTCATGTGCAGGTGCATGGCGCTGCCAGGCTCGTTTTCCATCGGCTTGGCCATGAAGGTGGCATAGCAATTGTTCTTCAGCGCCGCCTCACGGATCGAGCGCTTGAAGGTGAAGACCTGATCGGCCAGCGACAGGGGATCGCCATGGTTGAGATTGATCTCGATCTGGCCCGCGCCGCCTTCCTGAATGATCGTGTCGATCTCCAGGCCCTGTGCATCGGCATAGTCGTAGATCGTGTCGACAACGGCGGTGTATTCGTCGATCGCGGCGATCGAATAGACCTGCCG
>JAGRLL010000207.1:13991-17564 GCA_020441855.1 Nitratireductor sp. | reverse complement strand
GCCAGGACCTTCTTCAGGACATAGCGTGGTGCGATGGTGACCGGCTCGCCATCGACCGATTCCATGTCGTGGATGATCTGGATGGTGACGTCGTCGGCCCAGGGTGTGGCGACCGCCGTTTCGAGATCCGGCTTCAACACCATGTCGCTTTCCGTCCATGCGTCGACGGAATCGTCACCGGAATATTCCCCGGTGATGGTCTGGTAGTAGATCGACACCGGCAGGAAGGAACGCTCCAGACCGATGAACTTGCGCGCCGGCATCACCTTGCCGCGCGCGATACCGGCGAAGTCGGCGATGATGCACTCGACTTCCTCCACCATGCGGCCGTCCAGCCAGTCGCGCGCCGCCTGCGGCAATTGCTGCGACCATTCGAGAATTTGCTGACGGGTCATGCTTGCTCGCAATACTTGTTGTCGAAAGGGAATGCCGGGGGAAGTACCGGATGCGTTGAGCGAAAGGTCAGACACCCGGATCGAAGCATTCGCGAATGAAACAAATGTCGCTCTTTTGTTTGGGACTGGCAAGGCCCGGCACTTCGCACCCAATTGCTGCAAGTCCATAGCGCCACTGGAAAAACCCCTTGGAAAACGCCACGCCATGCCATTATGGTTCGCTTACAGGTTCGCAAAAAGAACAGGGGAAAGTTGATGAGGAAGCTGACCACCGCGATTGCTGCGGCGCTGACCGCCTTCACCGCAAGTACGGCGTTTGCCGCCGAGGTTCGCGTCTACAACTGGTCCGATTATATCGACGAGGAAATCCTCACCGATTTTGAGGCCGAAACCGGGATTCATGTCGTCTACGACGTCTTCGATTCCAACGAGGTGCTTGAGACCAAGCTGCTCGCCGGCTCGACCGGCTACGACATCGTGGTGCCCTCCGGCGAGTTCCTTGCCCGTCAGATCCAGGCCGGCGTCTTCCAGAAGCTCGACAAGTCGAAGCTGCCCAACCTGGAGAACATGTGGGACAAGATCACCGAGCTGACGTCGAAATACGATCCCGGCAACGAATACTCGATCAATTACATGTGGGGCACGACCGGCATCGGCTACAATGTCGGCAAGACCCAGGAAATCCTCGGCACCGACACGATCGACAGCTGGGAGGTCGTCTTCAATCCCGACATTCTGTCGAAGTTCGCCGATTGCGGCGTGCATTTCCTCGATGCGCCCGTCGAGATCATTCCGGCAGCACTCAACTATCTGGGGCTCGACCCGACCAGCGAGAATGCCGACGATCTCGCCAAGGCCGAGGAATTGCTGCTCAAGATCCGCCCCTATGTCCAGAAATTCCATTCTTCGGAATACATCAACGCGCTGGCCAATGGCGACATCTGCCTCGCCGTCGGCTGGTCGGGTGACGTGATCCAGGCCGCGGACCGCGCCTCGGAGGCAGACCAGGGCGTCGAGATTTCCTATACGATCCCCAAGGAAGGCGCGCTGATGTGGTTCGACCAGATGGCGATCCCCACCGATGCCAAGAATGTCGACGAGGCGCACCAGTTCCTCAATTACATCATGCGTCCCGAGGTCATCGCGAAGGCTTCGAACTACGTCTATTACGCCAATGGCAACAAGGCTTCTCAGCCGCTGCTGGAAGAGGATCTGATCGGCGATCCGACGATCTACCCCGACGCTGAGACGACCCAGAAGCTGTATGTCAAACTGCCATACAGCCCAAAGGCCAATCGCCTCGTGACCCGCATCTGGACCAGGGTGACAACCGGTCAGTAAGTCTTTCGCGGCGGCCCCACCGGGCCGCCGCTTTGCTTCATGGGGACACTATGAGTACGACGAAGGCCGCGTCAAAATCCGCGTCAAAGTCCGCGTCCGGGGCAGCATCCGCCACCGCAAGGAAGGCTTCGTCCAGGGCCAGCGCCGCGCCGAAGCCGGCGACCAATCCCAACAAGGTGTTTGCGCCCTGGGACGACGCCAATGCCGTGCCGATCGTCGAGTTCGACAATGTGCGCAAGGTCTTCGGCGACTTCACCGCCGTCGCCGGCGTTTCGCTGAAAATCTATCCCAGGGAATTCTTCGCCCTGCTCGGCCCGTCGGGCTGCGGCAAGACCACGCTCCTGAGAATGCTCGCCGGCTTCGAGACGCCAACCTCCGGCCGCATCCTGCTCGACGGACAGGACATCTCGCCCGTGCCGCCCAACAAGCGTCCGGTCAACATGATGTTCCAGTCCTACGCACTGTTCCCGCATCTGAGCGTGCGCGACAACATCGCCTTCGGCCTGAAGCGTTCCGGCCGATCGAAATCCGAAATTGACGACCGCACCGCCGAGATGCTGCAGCTCGTGCAGATGAACGAATATGCCGGTCGCAAGCCGCACCAGCTTTCCGGCGGCCAGCGCCAGCGCGTCGCGCTCGCCCGCTCGCTCGCCAAGAACCCGAAGCTGTTGCTGCTGGACGAGCCGCTCGGCGCGCTCGATGCCAAATTGCGCGAACAGACCCAGTTCGAGCTGGTGAACATTCAGGAGAAGCTCGGCACGACCTTCATCATCGTCACCCACGACCAGGAGGAGGCGATGACGGTGGCGACCCGCATCGGGCTGATGAACCGCGGCTCGCTGATGCAGGTGGCGACCCCTTCCGAGATTTACGAAAACCCGAACTCCCGTTTCGTCGCCGACTTCATCGGCGACGTGAACATGATCGGGGGAACCGCCGGCAAGGTGACGAAGCGCGACGGCGAGGAATACGCCGACGTGAAAGCCGAAGGCGGCGTCACGCTCAGGGCGCGCTGCGGCGGGACGATCAGATCGGGCGAGAAATGCTGGCTGGCGATCCGGCCCGAGAAAATCGCCGTTTCGAAGGCGAAGCCGAAAAGCGCCGCAAATCTCGTCAGCGGAAAGGTGCTCGACATCGCCTATGTCGGCAATCTGTCGACCTATCACGTGAAGCTCGCCGACGGCACGCTGATCAAGGCGCAATCGGCCAATCGCGAGCGCATTGCGCGTCGCGAGATCACCTGGGAAGACGAGGTTTGGTTGAGCTGGTCGCCCGATGCGGCGATCATGCTGTCGAACTGAGGATCGCGCGATGGCTTCCCGACTGAGACGCTATCTGCTGATCCTCGTGCCCTATGCCTGGCTGCTGGTCTTCTTCCTGGCGCCATTCGTCATTGTCCTGAAAATCTCGTTGTCGGACCTGGCGATCGCCCAGCCGCCCTATACGCCCACGCTGGACATCTCGGCCGGCTGGGAGGGCTTCAAGGCGTTCCTCTCCGGTCTCGACCTCGAAAGCTATGTCTTCCTGGCGACCGATTCGCTCTACGTGAACGCCTTCTTTTCCAGCCTGCAGATTGCGGTGCTGTCCACCTTCCTCGCCCTGCTTGTCGCCTTTCCGATGGCCTACGGCATGGCGCGCGCGCCAGACTGGCTGCGTCCACTGCTCGTCATGGGCGTCATCCTGCCGTTCTGGACCTCGTTCCTGATCCGCGTCTACGCCTGGGTCGGCATCCTGCGTTCCGAGGGTCTGCTCAATCAGTTCCTGATCTGGACCGGAATCATCTCCGAGCCCCTGCAGATCATGAACACGCCTGTCGCCGTCTATATCGGCATCGTCT
>JAGRLL010000207.1:0-13981 GCA_020441855.1 Nitratireductor sp. | reverse complement strand
GCCCTTCATGGTGCTGCCGATCTACGCGACGCTCGAGAAGATGGACGAATCCCTGCTGGAGGCGGCGATCGACCTGGGCTGCTCGCGCGTTTCCGCCTTCTGGCTGGTCACGCTGCCGCTCGCCATGCCGGGCATCATCGCCGGCTGCTTCCTCGTTTTCATCCCGGCGATGGGCGAATACGTCATTCCCGAACTGCTCGGCGGCTCGCGCACGCTGATGATGGGCAAGACGCTGTGGAACGAGTTCTTCTCCAACCGCGACTGGCCGGTGGCATCCGCCGTCGCCATCGTGCTGCTGCTGACCCTGGTGGTGCCGATCGTCATCTTCCAGCGCCAGGCTGAAAAACAGCAGGAGAAGCAGTCATGACCCGCAAATTCACCTGGTTCAACGCGACCTCGCTGACCTTCGCCTTCGCCTTCCTCTATCTGCCGATCTTCATCCTGATCGTCTATTCGTTCAACGAATCCAAACTGGTCACGGTGTGGGCCGGCTTCTCCACCAAGTGGTACGGCGAATTGCTGCACGACAGCGCCATGCTCAACGCAGCCTGGGTGACCTTCCGCGTCGCGGTCACCACCGCCACGCTCGCCACCATCCTCGGCACCATGGCGGCCTATGTGCTGGTGCGCTCGGGCCGCTTCCACGGCCGCACCCTTTTCTCTGGCATGATCTATGCGCCGCTGGTCATGCCCGATGTCATCATCGGTCTGTCGCTGCTGCTGCTGTTCATCGCGCTCAGCATCGACCGCGGCATGATGACGGTCATCATCGCGCACACCACATTCGCCATGTGCTACGTGGCGGTGGTCGTTTCCTCGCGGCTCGTCTCGTTCGACAACAGCCTCGAAGAAGCAGCACTCGACCTCGGTTGCACGCCGCTGCAGGCCTTCTTCTACGTCACGCTGCCGATCATCGCGCCTTCGGTGGTCGCGGGCTGGCTGCTCGCCTTCACCCTTTCGCTCGACGATCTGGTCATCGCCTCGTTCACCACCGGGCCAGGCGCCACCACGCTGCCGATCAAGATCTGGTCGGCGGTGCGTCTGGGCGTATCGCCGGAGATCAACGCGCTGTCGACCATCCTGATCTCGATCGTTACCGTGGGTGTCATCACTGCCGCGTTCGTCGATCGCCGCCGTGCCGCGCGCACGGGCGAACGCGCGTAAGCGAGCGAAGAGCAGGTCGGCCCGCTCAAGGCCTCCCGTGCGGAGGCCCCGAGCAAAGCAAGGTTGGGGCCGCGAACGAAGTCAGATAGCGGCCAGCGCCTGGTCCAGATCGGCGATGATGTCTTCGACATCCTCGATGCCGATCGACAGCCGAACGACGTCGGGGCCCGCGCCGGCAGCGGTTTTCTGCTCGTCGGAGAGCTGGCGGTGCGTCGTCGAGGCCGGATGGATGATCAGGCTGCGCGTGTCGCCGATATTCGCCAGGTGCGAGAACAGATCGACAGCGCCGACCAGCTTGACGCCGGCCTCGTAGCCGCCCTTGACGCCGAAAGTGAAGACCGCGCCGGCACCCTTCGGCATGTACTTGACCTGCAGGGCATGGCTGTCGTCGCCTTCAAGCCCGGCATATCGCACCCACGCCACCTTGGGATGGGCCTGCAGGTGTTTCGCCACCGCCTGCGCATTGGCGTTGTGCTTCTCCATCCTCAGCGGCAGGGTCTCGATCCCCGTCAGGATCTGGAAGGCGTTGAAGGGCGAGATCGCAGCGCCGAGGTCGCGCAGGCCGAGTACGCGCGCGGCAATCGCAAAGGCGAAATCGCCGAAAGTCTCGGCCAGCACCATGCCCTGATATTCGGGCCTCGGCTGCGAGAGCAGCGGGTATTTGTCGGAAGCCGACCAGTCGAAGCGGCCGCCGTCGACAATGATGCCGCCCATCGAATTGCCGTGGCCGCCCATGAACTTGGTCAGAGAATGGACCACGATGTCGGCGCCGTGCTCGAAAGGCTTGCACAGATAGGGCGTGGCAAGTGTGTTGTCGACGATCAGCGGCACACCGGCCGCGCGCGCCACTTCCGCGACGGCCGCGATGTCGACCACCACGCCGCCGGGATTGGCGAGGCTCTCGATGAAGATCGCTTTCGTCTTCGGCGTGACCGCCGCCTCGAAGGTGGACAGGTCGTCGCTGTCGGCCCATTTGACGTTCCAGCCGAAGCTCTTGAACGAATGGTTGAACTGGTTGATCGAACCGCCATAGAGCTTGTTCGACGCGATGAATTCGTCGCCGGGCTGCAGCAGGCAGTGGAACACGCCAAGCTGGGCGGCGTGGCCCGAGGCGGTTGCAAGCGCGGCCGTACCGCCTTCGAGCGCGGCAACCTTGGCTTCCAGCACCGCCGTCGTCGGGTTGGTGATGCGCGTGTAGATGTTGCCGAAGGCCTGCAGCCCGAACAGCGAGGCGGCCTGGTCGACATCCTCGAAGACGAAGCTCGTCGTCTGATAGATCGGCGTGACGCGCGCGCCTGTCGCCGGGTCGGGCTGTGCACCGGCATGCACTGCGAGGGTCGAAAAGCCGGGTTGCTTGTCGCTCATGATCGTTCTCCTGAAAACTCATAACGAATTCGGCGCGATAATGTGCCGGGTATCCGGCCCATACCAGAAGATTTTTTGCTTAATTGCACGCATCCGCGGAACGGCTTTGCCCAAGTGGCGATCGAAACTCAGTCTTTTCGTACGACAATGCCGAAACGCTGGAAACCGGATTGCATCGACGGCTTCTTCGACGAGATCACGCCCGAGCGCACGCCCGCCCATCCGATTTCCCCGCAAAGACGGGCGTATTCGATCTTCGGACAACGGTTCATCACGACCTTGACGCCTGCCGCTTCGGCCTTCGCCGCCGCCTCTTCATTGCGCACGGACAATTGCATCCAGATCACCTTCGGCAGCGGATCGAGCCGCAGCGCCTCGTCCACGACGCCGGCCGCCGCCTGCGAATTGCGAAAGATGTCGACCATGTCGATCGGCCGCTCGATTGACTGCAGGTCCGCAGCGGTCATTACCCCCGCGATTTCCCTGCCGGCATGGCCCGGATTGACCGGAATGACATCGAAACCCTTCGACAGCAGATACTTCACGACGAAATAGGATGGCCGCACATTGTTGGCGCTGGCGCCGACCACCGCGACGGTCTTCACCTCGGACAGGATCTGGCGGATATAGTCGTCGGAATAATTGTCGTGATCGATGCTCAAGCCGAACCCTCTTCCTTCACCATTTCGCGCAGCCTGAATTTCTGGATCTTGCCCGTCGAGGTCTTCGGGATCTCGGTGAAGACCACCTTGCGCGGGCATTTGAACCGCGCCAATTGCCCGCGGCAATGCTCGATGATCTCCGCTTCCGTCGCGCTCTTGCCGGGCTTCAGTTCGACATAGGCAACCGGCGTTTCGCCCCACTTCTCGTCCGCCATGCCGACGACGCCGCAACTCGCCACGGCCGGATGCTTGTAGAGCGCATCCTCGACCTCGATGGAGGAAATGTTCTCGCCGCCGGAGATGATGATGTCCTTGGAACGGTCTTTCAGTTGCAGATAGCCGTCGGGGTGCATCACGCCGAGATCGCCGGAATGGAACCAGCCGCCGGCAAAGGCTTCCTGTGTCGCCTGCGGGTTTTTCAGATAGCCCTTCATGACGATATTGCCGCGGAACATGGCTTCCCCGATGGTCTCGCCGTCATGCGGCACTTCTTCCATCGTCTCGGGATTGCGCACCGACAGTCCCTCGAGCCCCGCATAGGAGACTCCCTGACGCGCCTTCCTGGCGGTGCGCCCGGCCGCGTCCAGACCGTTCCAGTCGCTGTGCCACTCGTTGACGACCGCCGGTCCGTAGGTCTCGGTCAGCCCATAGAGGTGCGTGACGGCAAAACCTGCTTCCGCCATGCCGGAAAGGACGGCTTCGGGCGGCGGTGCGGCGGCGGTGTTGAAGGTCACCGTCTGCGGGAAGTCGCGCTTGTCTGGATCGGCCGCGTTGATCAGCGTCGACATGACGATCGGCGCGCCGCACAGATGCGTCACGCCATGATCGGCGATGGCGTCGTACATCGCCTTTGCCCGTACCCAGCGCAGGCAGACATGGGTCGAGGCCGTCACCGCCAAAGTCCACGGGAAGCACCAGCCATTGCAGTGGAACATCGGCAGCGTCCACAGATAGACCGAGTGCTGGCTCAAGCCGGCGTGGACCGTGTTGTTGTAGGCCATCAGCGCCGCGCCGCGATGGTGATAGACGACGCCTTTCGGGTTGCCGGTCGTGCCTGATGTGTAATTGAGCGAAATCGCGTTCCACTCATCGTCCGGCATCGACCAGGCGAAATCCTCCTCGCCCTTGGCGAGCAGTGCTTCGTAATCGAGCGAGCCGATGCGCTCGCCCTTGGGATAGGGCGCATCTTCATCGTATTGCGGGTCGTCGAAATCCACGACCAGCGGCTTCACCTTTGTCAGCTTCAGCGCTTCGGCGACGACGGCGGAGAACTCCCGGTCGACGATCAGGATCTTCGTTTCGGCATGATCGAGCTGAAAGGCGATGATCGCCGCATCCAGCCGCGTGTTGAGCGAATGCAGCACCGCCCTGGTCATCGGCACGCCGAAATGCGCTTCCAGCATCGGCGGTGTATTCGACAGCATGACCGACACCGTATCGCCCTTGCCGATGCCGCGCCTTGCGAGCGCTGAACCGAGCTTGCACGACCGGCGCCAGAACTCGCCATAGCTCACCTTCAGATCGCCATGGATGATCGCGACGTGGCCGGGAAAGACCTTCGCGGCGCGCTCCAGCAGCGCGATCGGCGTCAGCGGCTGGTAATTGGCCGGATTCTTGTCGAGATCGGTCTCATAGGGATTGCTCAACGACGTCCTCCTCACCCGCGGCCCTGCCGCCTGTTCGTTGCCGGAAGAATGCTGCGACGTCTATTCGTCGCGCCAGACCGGATCGCGCTTTTCGAGAAATGCTCCGACACCTTCCTCGGCGTCCTGCCTGAGCATGTTCTCGGTCATGACGTCTGCGGCAAAGGCATAGGCGTCCGGCAAGTCCATGTCGACCTGGCGATAGAAGGCCTGCTTGCCGGTTTTCAGCGTCATCAGCGACTTGCCGGCTAGCTTCCTCGCCAGCGCCCCGACAGCTGCCTCGACCTGCGTATCCTCGACGGCCTGATTGACGAGGCCGATTTCCGCCGCCCTTTCCGCCGAGATGAAATCGCCGGTCAGCAACATTTCCATGGCGTGCTTGTGCGCCACATTGCGCGACAGCGCCACCATCGGCGTCGAACAGAACAGGCCGATATTGACGCCGGGCGTGGCGAAACGGACCGAACGGCCGGCGACCGCAAGATCGCAACTTGCGACAAGCTGACAGCCGGCGGCGGTGGCGACGCCCTGCACCTGGGCGATGACCGGACGCGGATGCATGACGACGGTCTGCATCAGCGTGGAACACTGGTTCATGATCCTGGAGAAATAGGCACGCCCCCGGTCGGGCGTCTTGCGGCCCTCGGCCAGTTCCTTGAGGTCGTGGCCGGCGGAAAATGCCGGGCCGTTCGCCGCGATGACGATCACCCGGGTTTGCGCGTCATCGGCGGCCTTGTCGAGCGCCTCCTTCAGCGCCGTCATCATCCCCTCCGACAGGCTGTTGCGCCGGGCCGGATTGTTCAGGGTCAGCCGCAACACGCCTGCGTCGAGTTCGCTGAGCAGAATGGGTGCGTCTTCGACCTGTCTTGCTGAAACCGCTCCCATTGCCTTCCTCCCTGCTGTCCTGCCACCCGAATCCGCGCAACCGGAAAGGACATCCTGCCTTATCTTGGCAAAGCCGGCGGGGCCGGTCCAATCGAATCTGGTCGCCCCCGTTTCAGAGCGCGATGTGTCAGGCCGCGATGTGTCAGGCCGCGGCCCGGCCCGCCTGCTTGAAGAACGCCGCGATCTGATCGGCGACCCTGGCGGAATCGAGGTTGCCCTCGATTTGCCGTATGGCCTCCGCCGCCTGCTCGCTTGGCACAACCGTACCGGCGCGGGCGGAAATCAGATCGCGCGCGAACTCGGCGTTGTATTCGGGATGCGGCTGAAAGCTGATCGCGTTGCCGTGATAGGCAAGCGCCGCATGCACGCAGAATTCGGAACTGGCGATCGTGCGCGCTTCCTCGGGCTTCTCGACCACCTGGTCCTGATGCATGGCGTGCAGTTCGAATTCCCCGCCGTCATGGTAACGGTACCGATGCCGGCCCACACCCCAGCCGCCACGGAACTTTTCGACCCTGCCGCCAAGCGCCTGCGCCATGACCTGATGCCCGAAGCAGATGCCGACAAGCGGCACGCCTGCCTTGTAGGCCTTGCGGATGAAATCCTCCAGCGGCGGAATCCACGCCAGCGGCTCGTAGGCGCCATGCTTGGAGCCGGTGATCAGCCAGCCGTCGCATACATGGATGCCGGCCGGAAACTCGCCATCGACCACCCGCCAGCTTTCGAAAGTGAAGCCGTGGCCGGCCAGCATGCGCGAAAACATGTCGGGATAGGTGCCGTGCCGTTCGCTCAGTTCATCCGGCACATGGCCGGCCTGCAGGATACCGATCTTCATGGAAATTCCGTTCGCTCGTCACATTGAAACCGGTCACGACGGCGCATTCTGTCCTTCGCCGGACCGTTTTCACCTATTTGCGCGCCGAAAACGGGCAAATCAAGTGCGATTTCAAGTCACCGAGCCATCGCGTGCCTGCATGCGCGAAGCGGAATCCCGGCAGCGCATCCCGTTTGCCCTTCGGGGAATCACGCGGGCGAAGGCATCATGGATACATGAGCCGCAGCCACCTTCCAGCCCTGTGCGGTCCTGACCCAGGTCTGCATCTGGCGGCCGGTCTCGCCGGGAAGGTCGTCCCGGTGGAACAATGTCGAGGCGATGGCGAAATCGCTGCCATAGGTCGTGATCCGCGTCTTCGACAGGGTGCGCTCGAACGGCGCCTGCGTCGAGCGGAACGCACGGATTTCGTCATGGCCGTGCTGGACCTCGGCGACGCCGTAGCGAACGGTCTCCGGCAGATCGAGGAACATCGCCTCCAGCGTCTCGTTGTCATTGGCGAGCAAGGCCGTCTCATACGCCTCGAAGATCGCCGTCACCTCGGCCAACGTCGCCGGGTCGTCGACGATCATGCCCCGCCTCCCTCGCGCCGCGCCAGCATGCGTTCGCGAAGATTGGCCAGGAATGGGATCGTTTCGAACTGGTCCTGCCGCACCTTCTCCCATGAAACGCCAGCCGGCCGCGGCATGGTATTCCTCGTCTCGATCAGTTCGGCCTCGGTCGCGATGAAATCGAGCGGCGAATCGTGGCTTTCGATCACCACCAGTTCGTCGGGCACCAATTGCAGCGAATGGACGGTTGTCGCCAGCGGTGTCGTGTCGCCCACGACGCCCAGTTCGCGAAAGATACCGGTTTCAAGGTCGGCGAAGCCCGCACCCTTGCCGGTCCGCCCGCCCGCGCGGCCGACCGCGACCGAGCCGACCACGCAGAAATCGAGTGGCTCGACCTCCTCGAACTCGATGCGTTCGCCATGCTCCATGAAGCCCTGCGCCGTTGCAGCGAGTTCGAACGAGATTTCCTTTTCGATGAGCTTGTCCGGATCGAGCCGCAAATAGGGAAACTCCCGCGTCAGATACGGCACCGGCGTATAGACCGTCTTGCCCTCGTAGAGCGCGCGGATGCGGATCGGGATCTGCGGATGGTCGGGATTGGTCTTAAGCGTTCGCGCGCGCTTCCAGGCATCCGTCTGCGCCAGACGCCACGCGGCGACATCGGCGCCGACGAAATTCGGGATCATGCTCCAGGCCTGTCCGACCGCCACACCCTCTTCTTCCAGCCTGCGCCAGATATCATGACGCACGACATCCTTGCCGGGATTGCGCCCGGCCCATTTTCCTTTTTCAGCCATCAATTGTTGCCTGTTCGAATGCTTCCTCGAGCTTCGCCAATGGCGTCGCCCATCCAACGATACCGCCCTGCGCCACGATCATCTCGATCGCGGCTGCCTTGAATTCGGGGAAATAGCTTTCCGTCGCATCCTCGATCAGCAGGCATTCGTAGCCGCGGTCATTCGCCTCCCGCATCGAGGTTTGCACGCACACTTCCGTGGTCACGCCGGCGAAGACGAGCTGTGTGACATCCCTGTCGCCGAGCATCTCGTGCAGACCCGTCGCCCAGAACATGCCCTTGCCCGGCTTGTCGATAACGACCTCGCCCGCCGCCGGCGCCAGTTCGGAAACGATCTGGTTGCCCGGTTCTCCGGCAATGAGTATCCGCCCCATCGCGCCTTCGTCCCCGATCCTCAGACCCGGCTTGCCGCGCAGGCGCTTGGCCGGCGGGCAGTCGGAAAGGTCGGGCCGGTGCGCCTCGCGCGTGTGGACGATCGGCATGCCGTGCTTTCTAAACAGCGCGATCAGCGCCGCCGTCGTCGGAATGATCTTGGTCAGCCGCGACACGTCGTTGCCGAGCGTGTCGCCAAACCCGCCCGGCTCGATGAAATCGCGCTGCATGTCGATGACCACCAGCGCCGCCTGGGACGGATCGAGTTCGAAATCGTAGGGTCGTGCCGAAACGAAAAGCGTCATGTCCTTGCCCGCCTAGTGACCCGCCATGTGCCGGCCGATCGTGTTGCGGTCGGTTTCGTCGATGGGCGCGACATAGGAAATCGTGCCGCCCGACATCACCGCCACACGGTCGGAAAGTTCGAGGATTTCGTCGAGGTCCTCGGACACCAGCAGCACTGCCGCGCCGCGATTGCGCTGCTCCATGATCTGCGAACGGATTTCCGCAACCGAGGCGAAATCGAGACCGAAGCAGGGATTGGCGACAATCAGCACGTCGACCTCGCCGGAGAGTTCGCGCGCCAGCACCGCGCGCTGCACATTGCCGCCCGACAAATCCTCGATCGGCGAATCGGGCGAAGTCGTCTTCACCCGGTAGCGCTCGATCAGTTCCTTCGCCTTCCGGCGCATCGGCCCCGGCGACAGCCACCAGCCGAGATTGGCCATCGGCGGTTTGTCGAAGGCGCGGAACGCCATGTTCTCGGCGACGCTCATGCGCGGCACGGTAGCGTTCTTCAACGGCTCTTCCGGCAGGCCGAACACCTTGAAGCGGTCGAAATCGGATCGCTTTGGTTCAAACGGCTTGTCCTTGATGAAGATGCGCCCGTCCTTGAGCGGCCGCTGCCCGGCCAGCACCTCGACCAGCGCGCTCTGACCGTTGCCCGAAACGCCGGCAATGCCGACGATCTCGCCGGCCCTCACCTTCAGATTGACCTTGTCGATCGCCGGCCTGCCCTCCTCGTCCTCGGCGATCAGGCCGGCCATGTCGAGCACGGTATGCGATTCGTTGCGCTTCTCGCGTTCGGCGCGTTCGCGGATCTCCGTGTCGCCGATCATCATCCGGCTCATCTCGGCGACGGAAGCTTCCTGTGCGTCGCCGGACCCGGTCAGCTTGCCGCGTCTGAGCACCGTGAAACTGTCGCAGAACGCCTTCACCTCGCGGAACTTGTGGCTGATCATCAGCACGGTCACCTCGCCGCGCTTTGCCATCTCGCCCAAAAGGCCCAGCACCTCGTCGGCCTCGCCGGGGGTGAGCACCGAAGTCGGCTCGTCGAGGATCAGGAAACGCTGTTCGAGATAGAGCAGCTTGAGGATTTCGAGCTTCTGCTTTTCGCCGGCGGAAAGCGCGGAGACCGGTACGTTCAGCCGCACTCGGAACGGCATGCGGTCCATGAAGGCTTCGAGCTTGGGGATTTCCGATTTCCAGTCGATCACCGACGGAGCGTCGGCGCGGGATATCACCAGGTTTTCCGCCGCCGTCAGGCAGGGCACCAGCGTGAAGTGCTGATAGACCATGCCGATCCCGAGGTCGCGCGCGTCGCGCGGGCTGGAAACCTTCACCTCGTGGCCGTCGAGCATCACCGCGCCGCGCGTCGCGTTGTAGAAGCCCATGATACATTTCACCAGCGTCGACTTGCCCGCGCCGTTCTCGCCCAGCAAGGCGTGGAACGAGCCGGATTCAACCTTGATCGACACGTCGTCGAGCGCGGTGAACTGCCCGAAGATCTTGGTCATGCCGACGGTTTCGAGCGACGGCGCGAGCAGCGCCGGGGCGGGTTCGGTCAGTGCTTCGGCAACACTCATGGCAAGGCCTCCAGAAAGGCGGTGGATGTCGCCACCGCGCCGAACACGCCGCCCTGCATCTTGATCATGTCGATTGCGGCATCGTGGTTCGACTGCTTCGTCGCCGCGCAGCAATCCTCCAGCAGCAGGCATTCGTAGCCGCGGTCGTTGGCGTCGCGCATCGTGGTGTGGACGCAGACATCGGTGGTCACGCCGGTGAACACGATGTTGCGGATATTCTTCATCCTGAGCACCAGCTCGAAATCGGTGGCGATGAAGGTGCCTTTTCCCGGCTTGTCGATGATCGCCTCGCCGGGTTCGGGCTGCAATTCCGGGATGATTTCCCAGCCCGGTTCGCCGCGCACCAGAATGCGCCCGCACGGCCCCTGATCGCCGATGCCCGCGCCAATCCTTTGCGAGCGCCAGCGCTTGTTGGGCGGCAGGTCGGAAAGATCGGGCTTGTGGCCCTCGCGGGTGTGGATGATGGGATAGCCCTTCGCCCGCATCGCCGCGAGCACGTTCTGGATCGGCCCGATCGGCGCGCGCGTCAGCGAGATGTCGTAGCCCATCGAGTCGACATAGCCGCCCGGCGCGCAGAAATCGGTCTGCATGTCGATCACGACGAGACAGGTATTGTGCGGCCCGAAATCGCCATCGAAAGGCCAGGGATAGGGATCGGCAGCGGCAATCGTCACCGCATCGGGGACCAGGGCAGCTTCTATGCGTTCATCGACGAGAGACATGCTCCCCTCCTTATTTGGCGAGCGACAATTCGCCTGGCACCTCGCGCGCCGCACTCTTGGAGCGGGCCGAGGCGATCATGATGAAAAGCGTCAGGATGTAGGGGGCGGCGTTGAAGAAGTAGTAGCCCTGGGAAATGCCGATGGATTGCAGTGCCGGTCCGAGCGCGCCTGCCGCACCGAACAGTAGCGCGGCGTAGACGCATTTGATCGGATCCCAGCGCGCGAAGATGACGAGCGCCACCGCCATCAGGCCCTGGCCCGAGGAAAGCCCCTCGTTCCAGCTACCCGGATAATAGAGCGACAGGAAGGCCCCGCCGACACCGGCCAGGAAACCGCCGACGGCCGTCGCCAGCAATCGCACCAGATCGACCGACACGCCCATCGCGCGCGCGGACGCCGCGCTGTCGCCGGTCATGCGCACGATCAGGCCCCAGCGCGTGTTCGCCAGCGCCCACCACATGAAGACGGCGAGCGCGATGCCGACGAAGAACAGCGGATTGACCTGCAACGCCTGCTCGATGTTCGGATTGGAAGACCAGCCGCCGAGCGGGATCGCCTGCAATTTCGGGGCGGAGGGCTGGATGTAGGGCTTGCCGAAGAAGAAGGCGAGTCCGGTGCCGAAGCTCATGAACGCGATGCCCACGGCGATGTCGTTCACTTTCGGCAGCTTGCAGATATAGCCGTGCATCGCGCCGAGCACGAGGCCGGAACAGCCCGCCATCAGCACGCCGAGCCACGGACTGCCTGTCGTGAAGGAGCCGGCATAGGCGACCATGGCGCCGAGCACCAGATTGCCTTCCAGCCCCAGATTGATGCGCCCGGACTTTTCCGTCAGCGTTTCGCCGAGCGCGACGAACATGAAGGGCGTCGAGACGCGGATCGCTCCGCCGATCATGGCGATGAGAACGATGAGGAGTTCCGACTGGCTCATGACCGTTCTCCGGCTTTTGGCTGCAGGAAGGGAATGCGCCCGTAAAAGGTCTCGCTGACCAGCAGCACCACGAAGATGATGCCCTGCAGCACCAGCACGGTCGCGTCCGGCATGCCCATGCGGCGCTGGACCAGACCGCCGGCGGCGGCGAGCGCGCCGAACAGGATCGCCACGGGCACCACGGCGAGCGGATTCTGGCGTGCGAGGAAGGCGACGAGAATGCCGGTGAAGCCGTAGCCTGCGACGAGCGAGGCATTGGCCTGGCCGTGCACCGCCGCCACTTCGTAGAAGCCGGCGAGGCCGGCGCAGCCGCCGGCAATGGCGCAACAGGCAACGACGAGGAAGCCGACCGGAAGGCCCTGCGCCTGCGCGGCCCGCACATTGCCCCCGGTCATGCGCGCGGCGAAGCCGAACGTGGTGCGCGACATCAGGATATAGAGGGCGATTGCGAGGACCAGTCCGGCGGCAAGTCCCCAATGCACCGAACTCCCGGGCATCGCGCCGATCTTGTAGGCTTCGCCGATTGGCATGGTCGACGGCTTGTTGGCGGAGCCTGGGTCGCGCAGCACGCCCTCGACGAAGAAGTTCATGATGGCAATCGCGATATAGCCCAGCAGCAGCGAGGAGATCGTCTCGTTGACGCCGCGATAATGGCGCAACCAGCCGGCGATGCCGATCCACACCGCGCCGGTCGCCATCGCGGCGATCGCCATGACCGGCAATCCGATGAAGGCGGGCCAGCCGAATGTCACCAGCGGAATGGCGACGGCCGCAGCCGAAAAGCCTCCGAGCACCAGCGCGCCCTCGGCGCCCAGCAGGGTCAGCCCAATGCGCGCGGGAATGGCGAAGGCAAGTCCAGTGAGGATCAGCGGCGCGGAGCGTTGCAACGTGTTCTGGATCGAGAACGAGGTGCCGAAACCTCCAACCCAGATGAGATTGTAGAACTGCGCCGGCGACTTGCCGAGCAGCAGCAGGAAGACGGAGAACAGCAAAGCGGAGACGACGAGCGCGCCGACGGGTATGAGGATCGCCTCGATCATGCGCACCACGCGCGGATTGAGACCCCGGCTCGTTACCGGCGGAGCGGAAGCTGCAACACTCATGTCCGGTCCCCGTTCATGCCCATCCTGTCGAATTCGCCCATTTCATGTCCCCTCGGGCTTGCGTGCCCATGCGCAGGAAATGCCGGCGGGCGGCACAATTGCCGCCCGCCTTTCTCGGGTCAGGTGATCGAACCCTGCACGCCTTCGAGCAGGTAGTTCATGCCGTCGAGGACGGGGTCGTAATTGTCCATCTCGCCTTCGATGACGACATTGCCCTTGTTGTCCTTGAGCGGACCGACATAGATCGGCTTCTTGGCCTTCAGCCCCGCAATGGCGGCGTCCGCGGCTGCGATCGCCTCCGGTGTCGCGCCCGCGCCGTAGGCCGTGTTGCGAAGCATGTCGTTGTGGTAACCGCCGGCGATGAAGTTCGGCAGTTCCTCGCCCTTGGCCAGCGCATCGGCATAGATCTTGTAGATCGTCTCCCATTTGTATTCCGCGCCGGTGATGAAGCCCTTCGGGGCGAGCGGCGCCTGGCTGGCATTGTGGCCGCAGGTCTTGACGCCGCGCGTCTCCGCCGTTTCGATGGTGACCTTCGGGCTGTCCACGTGGCAGGTGATGACATCGCAGCCCGCATCAATCAGGGCGTTCGCCGCTTCCGCCTCGCGCACCGGCAGCGACCACTCGCCGGTGAAGATCACCTGCACCGTGGCGTCCGGGTTGGTGCTCTTGGCGCCGAGCAGGACGGAATTGATGTTCGACAGCACCGACGGAATGGGCTTCGCCGCGACGAAGCCGATCTTGTTCGAGGTCGTGCACAGGCCCGCCGCGACGCCGTCGACGTAATGGGCCTGGTTCAGGTAGCAGAAATAGCTGCCCGCATTCTTCGGATCGGTTTCCGCATTCCACAGCGGCGCGGCATGACGGAACTGCACGTTCGGGTATTTCTTCGCCGTGTCGACGACGAACGGCTTGTAGTAGCCGAACGAGGTCGCGAGGATCAGGTTCGCGCCGTCGAGATTGATCATCGATTCCATCGACTGGGCGACGGCGTCCGTCTCGGGAACGTTCTCTTCCTCGATGACCTTGACGCCGGGCACCTGCTTGAGAATTTCCATGGCGACTGCGTGCGCCTGGTTCCAGCCGAAATCGT
>JAGRLL010000206.1 GCA_020441855.1 Nitratireductor sp. | reverse complement strand
GGATAGTGACACGCCACGAGGCGATCCTTGCCCATCTTCCGCAAGGCTGGAGCCTCGCTTTCGCATCTCGCCTGTCGTTTGAAGCAACGCGGATGGTAGGGGCAGCCTGCGGGTGAATTGAAGTTGCTGGGAATCTCGCCGACGACATTGGCGCGTTTCGGCTTGCCGTCGACACGCGCCACGGGAATGGCCGACATCAGCGAGACGGTGTAGGGATGATGCGGTAGCTCGTAGAGCGCGTCGCGCGACGCGACCTCGACGATCCGTCCAAGATACATCACGATGACACGGTCGCTGACATATCGGATGACACCGAGGTCATGCGACACGAACAGATAGCTCAGATCGAATTCGCGTCTAAGCCTCATCATCAGATTGATGATCTGGGCGCGAACGGAAACGTCAAGCGCGCTCACGGGTTCGTCGGCGATCACGAGTTTCGGCCTGACCATCAGAGCCCGCGCAATGGCGACGCGTTGACGCTGTCCTCCGCTCAGTTCGTGCGGATAGCGGCGCCCGTGTTCCGCGCGCAAGCCGACCTGCTCCAGCATTTCGTCCACGATGGCGTTGCGCCCGGACGGATCTCCGATCGAATGGATGTCAAGCGGTTCGCGCAGCAGCGAGCCGATGCGCATGCGCGGGGCAAGCGAGCCATAGGGGTCCTGGAAGACGATCTGCATCTGCCGCCGCATGGCCTTTAGACCAGCGCCTGTAAGGCTTGCGATGTCGACGCCGTCGAACCGGATTTCGCCCTCGCTCGGCCGTTCGATGCCGAGAATGCATTTTGCAAGCGTGGACTTGCCACAGCCGCTTTCGCCGACCAGTCCCAGAATTTCGCCGGGGTAAATCTCGAAATCGACGCCTTCGAGCGCCTTCACCGAGGCGCGCCGCCGCGAAAAAAGCGATGCGCCGAGTTCATAGCGCTTGTGCAGTCCGCTTACCGTCAACACCGGCTTGAGGGCGGCGGCGTCAGGCATGCAGCCAGCACCTTGCCGAGTGACCCGGCGTGACCTCCGTGAAGGGAGGCTGGCGCTCCTCGCAGATCTTCATCCGATGCGGGCAGCGGCCTTGGAAGTAGCAACCGTGCGGCAACCTGTCGAGGCTCGGCACGCTGCCCGGTATTTCGGGAAGCGGCCCCTGGTCCCGGGTTGCCGTGCCGGCCATGTCCGGAATCGAACGGTGCAGGCCGAGTGTGTAGGGATGCAGCGGATTTTCAAACAGAGCTCTTGTCGTGCTCATCTCTACGATCTGTCCGGCATACATGACGATCACCTTCGAGACAGTCTCCGCGACTACGCCGAGGTCGTGGGTGATAAGGATCATCGACGTGCCCAGGCGGGTGTTGAGATCGCGGATCAGATCCAGGATCTGCGCCTGGATGGTGACATCGAGCGCCGTCGTCGGTTCGTCGGCGAGAACCAGTTGCGGTTCTCCGGCCAGGGCCATGGCGATCACGACGCGCTGACGCATGCCGCCGCTCATCTGGAAGGGATAGCTGTGCACGCGTGTTTCGGGGTCGGGTATGCCGACCATGCGCAGCATGTCCACGGAGCGGCGCATCGCGTCCGCGCGCGACATCGAGAAATGGGTGGTGAATATTTCGCTGATCTGGTTGCCGACCGAAAACTTGGGATTGAGAGCGGTCATCGGCTCCTGGAACACCATGGAAACAACTCTTCCGCGCAATTCGCGCATCCGGGCTTCGTCCTGGTCTACAAGGTCGATGTCGCCGAGGCGGAGTTCGCCTGCCGTGATCGTTGCGGGCGGTGAGCGCAGCAGTCTCATGATCGCACGGGCCAGGACGCTTTTGCCGCAGCCGGATTCTCCGACGATGCCCAGCATTTCTCCCGCGGCAACGGTGAAGTTTATGTGATCGAGTGCGCGTACGCTTCCGCTCGCGGTCTGGAAGTCAACGCACAAATCTCGCACCGTAAGCATGCAGCAGCGCCCGGATAAGACAAAAACCTTGCGGGAGCCGCCGGTCAGGCGGCCCCCCTAGAGACACTACTTGTCGAGCCAGACGTGCGCCATGCCGCCGCCCTCATAGTGGGTATGGGCGCCTTTGTGAGGTTCCAGGCCCTTGACGTAGCTGCGCCATCCGATCGGGAACGAACTCGAATAGACCCAGATCGTTGGCAGATCCTCGATCGCGATGTTGACCACGCGGTCGTAATGCGGCTTGCGTACGGCTGCGTCGCCTGATGCGGCTCCCTTTTCAAGTTCTGCGGTCATTTCGGCGTTGTCGTACTTGTAGCCGGTCACATAATTATGCTGCGCATTCGCAATGTAGAGCGCCGGCAGGATCGCCTGCGGGTCGCTCGCGTAACCGTGCCCGACAACGCTCATCTGGAAATCGCCCTTGCCGCCGGCTACCCGTGCGTTCCAGGAGGTGAAATCCATGGTCTCGATCTTCAACTTGATGCCGATCTCGGCCAGTTCGCGTTCGAGCACCGGAAGCATCTTGATGTAGGGGCCGTAAGTAAAGGCAAGGAACTCCACCTCGAAGCCATCCGGATAGCCGGCGGCCGCCAACAATTCCTTTGCCTTCTCGATGTTCTTGCTGCGGTACTCGTCTTCGGCATCGGTGTGCCACGCCGTGTTTTCCGGATAGAACTGGTTGATCGTCTCGCCGACGCCGTCTGCCGCTCCGACCAGGAGTTCGTCCTTGTCGATGGCGTAGGCGATTGCCTTGCGCACATCGAGTTTCGAAAAGGGTTCGAAACCGAGGTTCAGGATCAGGTGATGCTGAAATCCGGTCGCATAGGTGCTGTATTCGACCTTGCCGTCATCTTCCTTGCTATCCATCAGCATCGCGACCTGGTCGGTTGGCAGGTCGGTTGATACATCGACGTCGCCGCTCCTCAGCGCGTTGATGCGGACCTGGGGGTCGACCAGTGGCTTGTAGACGATCTTGTCGAGCAGCGGCAGACCCTTGTCCCAGTACGCCTCGTTCTTGACGAACACCCAGTCTCCCTGGGGCACATGGCTCTCGAGCGCGAAGGGGCCGGTGCAAATCGGATGCTTCACCGAGCCGTCCTCTTCAAGGCTCTCGTTTGCCAGTATGAATGCCTTGTGGTGGAATCCGGTCTGGGAGGCGAGGAAAGTCGGATTGGGCGACTTCATGGTGAAGCGCAATGTGAGCGGGTCGACGACCTCGGTCGATTCAACCAGTGCGAGACGGCCGGCCATGCTGGAGCCGACCTTCGGGTCCAGCATCCGGTCGAAGCTGAACTTGACGTCATCGGCGGTCATCTTGCGGCCATTGTGGAACATGACGCCATCGCGCAGATGGAAGGTCCATGTCTTGGCGTCGTCCGACATTTCCCAGCTCTCGGCGAGACCGGGAACGATGTTGAATTCACGATCCGTCGTCACCAGCGCTTCGCAAACCTGCATCCACGCACGGGCGTCGTTCGCCGCGTACATGATATGCGGATCGGTGCGCTGGAGATGGCCTTCGACGCCAACCGTCAGCGTACCGCCGGCCTTCTGGGCATGGGCCAATCCCGCCGTGCCGGCGGTCAGCATCATGCTGCCTGCAAATGCGATCAGGGTCTTAACTGTCGACCTCCGTGTCATCATCTGTTCCATTCCTTGTTTTGTCTTGGGGACTGCGCGGCTAGAGATTGCTTTCGATAACCAGTTCGTATGGGTTCGGCGGGATCCAGAAAGCGGCGTAATACAGAATGGTTTTGCCGGACGTTGCCGTCGCCTGCTGGCGGAGACACACGACGCTGCGCTTGATGTTGAGGTGCGAAGCCACTTCGGCGGGAGCCGGCATGGCCGCGATGCGGCTTGTGATGTTGTCGACCACCAGGCCCAATTCCCTGCTGAAGATATGCCGCAGGTTCTCGTTGCTCAGCTCCGACAACGGCTTCCAGAGGAAGACCGGATAGGCCGCAACGTCGACGTAATATTCACTGTAGATCGGCAGGTCGCCGGCCGCCATGTGCAGGCGCTGGATGACGTAAACCTGTTCGGCGTCCCCGAGGAAATCGCGCCAGCGTCCCTTGCCGGTGACCTTTCTGCGCGACAGCACACGTGAGGTGAGGGGAGCCTGATTACCCTCCATGTCCTGCAGGTTCAGGTGGAGAGGTTGTTCGATCTGCCATTTGACCGGCACAACGATGGTACCGACACCCGGCTTGCGGGCGATGAGCCCTGAATCGGTAAGACCCCTGAGCGCCCTTTGAACGGTAGCCAAACCGAACGGCACGAGTTCGACCAGTTCCTTTTCCGTCGGCAACTTCCCCTGGCGTCCGATCAGTTCGCGATGGATCGCCTCCGCCAGCGCGGCGCGCAGCGCTTCGTATTTGGGCTTGATCTCGCTTTCCGCAAGGAATGCTTGCAGGAAATCACCGAGCTCGCGCCAGTCGCTGGCAACGAATTCCCACGGTCCGGAGCGCTTGCGAGCCTTCCCGGCCTTGTCATTCGCTAGCGGTTTTTCGCGCTTCATGGCATCGCCTCCGATGTGGCCATCAAACGCTAGTTCAAAAAATATGTAGTTGTCAACTACGTAGTTTTTGATTAGCTAGACCTGCCGATCAATGACGTGCAAAACGGAATTTCGAATGGGAGCGAGGATGTCGGAACACCCACTGGGCGCGCAGACGGGGATCGTGCCGGAAATGGTCGGATCGGCGACGATCTCGCCGCAGGGCGCCTTCGTCGCGGGTAGCTTCCAGAGCTTCACCCTGACCTATACGGCAGGCTTCTACGGCATTGACGACAGTGGCAGCCTGAAGATCGTCATGCGTTATGCCTCCGACCAGGGAACGCCTCAGTTCACGGACCCGGCGGGAGCGAATTACGTGACCGTCACGGCGAGCAACGATGCGGTGCTGGAGGTTCGGTACGATCCCAAAGGCAATGTTCGCCCATGGGACAAGTGCATCTACATCAAGGTTGTTCGCGGATACCTGACCGAAGGGGACTCCATCACGCTGGTCTTCGGAGATCGCAGTCAAGGTTCGCCGGGAATGCGGATACAGACGTTCTGCGAGGAAAGTTTCGAGTTCCGCGTACTTGTCGATGCGATCGCAACGTACACCTATGTTCCCATCGCGCAGCAACCCTGCATTGCCATCGTTCCGGGACCCGTCGAGAAATGGCGTGTGGTCGCCCCGACGCTCGTACGGCCGGGGACACCGTTCAGCGTGCGCATCAAGGGCGAGGATCGCTGGGGCAATCCCAGCAACCAACTGAAGGGGCCACTGACGCTCGTTGCCGAAGGTGAGGCCGCCGGGCTTCCTGCGGCGATAATGCCGGCCGAAGGTGACTTCCATGCAAGTGTGGATGCCGTGGCGCTGGACGCCCCCGGCACCAGTCGATTTCGGCTCCTGTCCGAGGACGGATCGCAGCTTGCGTGTTCCAATCCGGTCCGGGTCGTGCCCGTGGAGATTGAAGGCAACGGCGCGTATTGGGGCGACCTGCACGGCCAGAGCGAGGAAACCATCGGCAGCAACAGTGCCAGGGACTATTTCACATTTGCCAGGGATCGCGCTTTTCTCGATGCATCCGCGCACCAGGGCAACGACTTCCAGATCACCGACGCATTCTGGGACGAACTCGGCGCGCTTACCGAGGAGTTCAACGACGAAGGCAGCTTCGTGACCCTTCCGGGGTATGAATGGTCCGGAAATACGAGCCTGGGCGGCGATCGCAACGTCTTTTTCACCAGTGAAGGCCGGCCGATTTATCGCTCATCGAAGGCGCTGGTGCCGGATACGAAATACGAGAGCGAGATCTGTCCGACGGCAAACGATCTGTTCGACGCCCTCACGCGCTCCCGCGAGGACGTCATTTGCTTTGCCCATTGCGGTGGCCGTTATGCCGATATCGGTCGGGCGCACGACAGCAGGATCGAAACCTCGATCGAAATCCACTCGTCATGGGGCACGTTCGAATGGCTGCTTCACGATGCGTTACGGCTGGGGTACCGGGTCGGCATCGTCGCCAACAGTGATGGCCACAAGGGGAGGCCGGGCGCCAGCTATCCTGGTCCCTCGACTTTCGGCGCGGTTGGTGGACTCACCTGCCTGAGAATGCCCGAACTGAGCCGGGCCGCGCTCGTCGGGTGCCTGCGCTCCCGGCATCATTTCGCGACAACCGGCAACCGCATGTTCATGGAGGTGAGCCTCGCCTTCGACGATCAGGGCACAATCTATCGCGATGATCCCGCCATCTTTGACTCGCCCGGGACCCGTTCGATGCGGGCGACCATGGGCGACATCGTGCATCTGCCTCAAGGTAATGCCGGTTTGACAGTCAAGGTCCTGGGGACGGCCCAGATACTTCGCGTCGACGTTTTCAACGGTCTGGAACTTGTCGGCACCTATCGGCCTTACGAGCCTTCGCAAATGGGTCGGACGATCAGGGTTGTCTGGCAGGGTGCGGAATATCGTGGCCGGTTCCGTGCCGTAACCTGGGATGGGAAAGCGGCCCTGACGGGCAATCGGATCGAATCCTTTCAGGCCATCAATTTTCTCAATCCCGACAAGCGCGTCGCGAAGACAAGCGATGGAGGCCTCGAATGGCGCTCCGTCACCACTGGAAATCTGAGCGGCCTGCAACTCGTGCTTGCCGAGCCCGACTCCGGAAAACTTCGCCTGACGACAGCAGCGGCCGATCTTGAAGTCGACATCAGGGATATCGGTTATGAGGAACTTGCCGTCGAGGCCGGCGGCCTGGAAAAACGGCTAAGCGTGATGCGGCTTCCGGATCATCTGGACAGGCTGGATTTTGAATGTTTCCAGCCAGTGAATATCGATAAACCTGGCGATAACGCAATCTATGTCCGGGTTACGGACATGGAGGGCAATCAGGCATGGTCCAGTCCGATCTATCTGTTTCGATGAATGGTCGCCTCTCGCGCATTGAGCTGTTCCCAGATCGTTGGGCAGATTTCGGCGTAAAATAAGCTGCTCCGTGCACCTGCTGATCGGGTTGGTTTCGATCGATTGCCTGCCAATAGATCATGACAGGCGGTTTGGCATTGCACTGAACAACGCCAATCCGGGAAGCAGCTTGTTTCGCGCCGACAGGCAATCTGACGATCAAGGAGTGGCTCTACTCTTTACTGTGAAACACCGGGCAGTTTGTAACCCTGCCTGACGAGCATTTCCCGTATCGATTTCTTGTCGAGCTTGCCGGTCGAGTTCAGCGGAACGCGGTCGACGAAGATCACGTCGTCGGGCAATTGCCATCGCGCGAACCTGGATGCGCAATGGGAGAGGATGGCTTCGGTGTCGATGGACGCGCCGGGTGCCAGTTCGATGACCGCCACGGGGCGTTCGTCCCATTTTGGGTGCGGTTGGGCGACGACTGCGGCCTGAGCGATGCCCTTCAGCGCCAGAATATGGTTCTCCAGATCAATCGAGGAAATCCACTCGCCTCCCGACTTGATCAGATCCTTTTGGCGGTCGGAAATGATCAGGTATTGCTCCTTGTCGATCTTGGCGATGTCGCCTGTCAGCAGCCACCCGTTATCGAACGAATCGGAATCGGGCACCTTGTAGTAATTCGTGCAGACCCAGGGTCCGCGTACCAGCAGATTGCCGGGCGTTTCGCCGTCGCGCGCGACCTCGTTGCCCTGATCGTCGACAAGCTTGAAACGGATGCCGGGGAGGGGAAGGCCGGTCTTGGCCATGTTGTCGATCTGTTGGTCGAGGGGCAGGTTCCTGAACCGGTGCTTTGCGATGCGCCGCGACGTCACGCAGACGGGGTTCGTCTCGGTCATTCCCCAGGTCTGGATCATCTCGACTCCGGCATTTTCCCAGTACCAGCGAATGAGGGATCGCGCCGGCGCTGACGCGCCGCAATTGACCCTTTGGAGATGGGAAAGGTCCCAGCGTCCGGGATTTGCGGTGTAGGCATCCTTGACCATCAGCCAGATGGACGGCACCCCCGCGGAGAAAGTGACTTCATGTTCGACCATGGTGTCTAGCATGAGTTCGGCATCGAAAGAGCCATGGTAGAGCACCTGCTTCGCTCCCAGCATGCCGGCGGTATAGGGATAGCCCCAGCCCAGAACATGTGACATCGGAACCACCTGAAGCACGCAATCCGTAGCGGAAAGCGAGACCGCGTCGGTCATCGCCTGTACCATGGTGTGCAGATAGGTTGAGCGATGGGTGTAGACGACACCCTTCGGATTGCCCGTCGTGCCGCTTGTGTAGCAGAGCCCCATGGGTGCGTTCTCGTCGATTTCGGGCCATTCGTACTGGTCAGGCTGGCCTTCCAGTGCCTGTTCCCATTCAACCATCATGTCGGACTGGCTCTGCCATGGACCGGAAATCGGGCAGACCAGAACCTTGCGTATGCTTGGCAGTCTCGGAAGGAGTTCCTCGATGATCGGTACGAAATCGGAATCGACGAGCAGAACCTTATCCTGTGCATGCTCGATCATGTAGGCGATCTCGTCGCCGGTCAGCCTCGAATTGAGGGTGTGGATCACGGCCCCCATCGAGGGCACCGCGTAGAAAGCCTCCTGATGCCGGTGATTGTTCCACATCAGCGTCGCGACCTTGTCGCCGATCCCGACCCCTGCAGCGCTCAGCGCATTTGCAAGCTTGCACGCGTTCCTGCGCGTCTCGGCATAAGTCTGCGTAAGGGTGCCGAACTTGCCGACCGTAACAATCTCTTCTTGCGGCGCTAACAGCGCTCCGCGCTCGAGTAGCGTCGACACGAGCAAGGGTACGGGCGTCATGGGCATGCTTGGTCCTCTCGGTTGCATCCCGCATCTCGTGCGGGAAAACGTACCAAAACATCTATACTAAGAAATCATAATAGTCTATAAATCAACATATGACACATACAAGTCCAGTTTTGAACGGCTGGTCGATTTGTGCCGGAATCGATATCGACCTAATAGGAGAGTCGCAGAATGTTTGGTGAGTTGAGCAAGGCCGTCGTGCGTGAGTGCCTGACGCCGAAATACCCGTACATGCCGCGCGAGGAGTGGGAGGGCAGGATCGCCAGGGCGCGCGCGATGATGAAGGAAAGGGGTATCGACGCATTGTTTCTCGCCACGGGCCAGAACCAGCGGTACTTCTTCGGCTCGACGCGGACCTACAAGAATGTCTATCCGGCCGTATGCATCGTGCCGGCGGACGGGCCCACCGCTGCCGCGATGGAATCGGCGGATTCGCTGGTGCTGGAGACGGAGGGCTATGCCGAGCTGAATGTCGGGTATCGCGGAGATACCGAAGCGCCTTCGAAAACGGCGCCGGATCCGGTCGCGCTCATTGTCGAGCTGATGAAGAAGCTGGAATTGTCCGGCAAGACCGTCGGCATGGAATACGGCGACTTCATGTGGTGGGACTGCCTGACCATGAACCAGTGGGAGGGCATCAGGAAGGAATTTCCCGGCACCAGCTTCGTCGACGCGACGGACCTCATCTGGGACATGCGGATGATCAAGACGCCGTGGGAGGTCGAGGTCATACGCCATCTCCACACCGTGACGGCGAAGAGCTACGGCCAGATTTTGAGCAACGCTGCGCCGGGCGTCAACGAACGCGGGTTGTTCTACGACATGCTGCGCTACTGGATCGATGCGGGCATCGTCGATTCCACCAATTACACGCTGAGCTGTCTCAACGCGGTTCAGCCGTTCCGCGACCGCCAACTCGTGGATGGCGACTGGATCATGCTCGACGGCGGCCCGACCTACAAAGGCTATTGCGCCGACATGCAGCGTTTCGTTCGCATTGGCAAGGTGGACCCGGCGTTCGAGGCCTCGTCAAGGCTCGCCAGCGAGGGCATGTGGGCCGTTGAGGAAATCCTCAAGCCGGGGGTGACGGCCGGAGAGATTTGGGAAGTCGCCTATTCCACCATGGCCAGGAAGCGGCCGGAGATGTGGTACACGGCGCGTTCGCGCCGGATGGTCGGCTGGGTCGGCCACGGCATCGGCCTCAACATCCACGAGCCTCCCTATTTCGTGGAAGGGTCGAAAGCCGTGCTGAAACCCGGAATGATCGTGGCGGTGGAGGTTCCCTCCTATCACGACAAGACCTTCGCCAACATGCCGGAGGACACCTACCTCATCACCAATGACGGTTACGAGAAGCTGAGCATCGATCTCGGTCCGACCGAAACCTACATCCGGACCTGAGTGCGGTCCCCACACGCAACGATGCGCATCCCGGCATGCGCATCGCTTCTGCCGTTGGTTCTTCGCAAGACCGGAAAAGCCGCCGCATGAGCATCCTGCATCGCCCGACCATTCCCGAATCCGAGTTCCGGCTCCGATTGTCGTCGTTGAGACATGCGCTTCAGGCGAGCGGGGTCGACGGCGTGGTCCTGTTCTGCCGCGCGAACATCGCCTGGCTGACCGGCTTCCTGCCCGCCATTCTGGCGCCGAACATGGCCTCCTACGCGGCTTTTGTCCCGATGGAGGGCGAGGTCTCTATCTTCGCCATGCCCGGACAGGCCAACCACATTCGCGAGAGCGCCTGGGGCGAGGTGACCAATATCGACACCTCGCAATCGCTCATGCGTCAACTGGCCGGAATGGCCGGCGTCACGGGTCGGGTCGGCGTGGAGCTTTCGATGGGATTGCACCGCGCGGCGACGGCATCCGATCTGGCGCTGTTCGACCGGCTCGTTGGCGCGGAACGTCTGGTCGATGTTTCCGAGGCGATCTGGCGCGCGCGGATGGTCAAGACACCCTGGGAGGCCGGCGTCTATCGCCGGCTTGGCGAGATTACGGCCGAAGGCTTCAAGGCCGGCCTCGCCAAGGTCGGCGAAAATGTTTGCGAGGCCGACATCGCCCGCGCCATGCGGGAACGCTTCCTCGCGCTCGGCGCGGATGCCGGTCCGACGACGGGCCAGGTCATGGTGCGCTCGGGCAGGGACCGTTATCCGGTCTTTTGCGGCGGCCCCACCGGACGCAAGGCTTGCTTCGGCGAGCAGGTGATGCTGGCCGGCGGGCCATCGCTGCTGGGCTATCACATCGACATTCACCGCTTCGCCAATATCGGGCCGGTGGAGGACCTGGAACTGGACCTGTGGACGCGCAGCCGTGAAGGATTGCGCGCCATTGTCGAGGCGACTCGCCCCGGCGCCACGACGGGGCAACTCTTCGAGATCGCCATCGAGGCGATGCGACTCCACGGTGCACCCAAAAATGCCCAATGGCAGGTCTTCGGACACGGTGTCGGTCTGGAGAATTATGAGCATCCCATGATCGTCGAGGGCGGCACGGAGGTGCTTCGCGAAGGCGTGGTCCTTGCGCTCGAGATCCCGGCCTACGACGTGCCGGACTATCGTGTGATGGGGGCGTTTCTCGAAGATTGTGTGGTTGTGACCGCGGACGGCTGCGAAGTGCTGACCGCGGGTGTGCCGCTTGAGCTTCATGTTGCAGGGTAGGGGGTAAAATGGATCACGCCGCAATATTGCTGATGATGACGGAAGTCGCCGAAGAGTACGACGAGGCCTTCAACGACTGGTACGACAACGAGCATATTCCCGAGTTGCTGGCATTGCCCGGTCTCGTATCTGCGGAACGCTATCGCATCGTCGGGGAAGGTATCCGCTATCTGGCGCTCTACCGGCTGGCGGACACGTCCGTTCCCGAGAGCGAGGCCTATGTGACATGGCGCGACAACTCGGAATCGACCAAGCTCTGGACGTCACGCTTCATTCACCGTGAGCGCCATCTCTATGCGCTGATGAAAGCGTCTTCCTGATGAAAGGGGTCCGGCGCGAACCCGTCTCCATCGAGCCATGTCGTGGCAGGGATGGATCGCGTCGATCGCAGGTTACGCCGAGGGCCGGTTCGCTCGAAACCTTATTTGGCGAGCCCCTGGAATTGCATAGAGCAGGCGAATTCGATGGCCTTGTCGAAGTCAAAGGTGCGCTTGCGCCGGGCCGGTCCCACAGCGGTGGTGAGGTAAACGAGACCGAGCCATTGCGAGTAGATGGTCAGAGCCGCTACGCGGACATCCACCTTTTTGATCTCACCGTTCTCGATGGCTTCGTTGAGGCAGGTCGCGATGACATCTCGCGCGGCTTCAAGCTTCTCGCCCACTGCCTGAATCTGCGCGCGCGAAAGATGCCGTTCGCGGCCGGGGAAATAGAACCAGGAAAGCTTCTCGAAATATTCCGGGTGGGTGGAGAAGAAGTGGACATAGGCCTTCGACATGGCCTGCAGGTTGTCTTGCAGCGAGGCGCTGGAATCGGCGGCTTCCCGCAACGAATCGACAAGCATCTCCGCATCGCCAAGGATGATGGCCGAATAGATCTCGAGCTTGTTGTCGAAATGGCTGTAGACGGTCGCCTTGGAAATCGCGGCCGCATCAGCGATTTCGTCGACCGTCACCTGCAGATAGGAACGGCTCAGGAACAATTGTTTGGCGGCGGAGAGAATCTCCTGCCGCCTTTTTTCGATCTTCCTTTGTCGCCGCGGCGTCATCTCGCTCATGTCCGGGCCGATCCTTCTGAATATGGCTGGATGCGATCATATTGATTCCATACTCCGATTTCCAATCAAAATATTTATAGACTTATCGTGGCTAATAGTTTAATTTTTGCCCATCGCAGTCCAATCGTCTGGTATTATGCGACAACGGTCGGAACACAGTGACGCATCGACATAACCAAGGTTCAGTTCAATTCCGGGAGAAGGCTCTGCCCTCCCTGTGCACTGTATTCCCGGTTTTCGGGTTCGGCGTCAGTTCGACCGCTGGTCACCGTTCGTCCATTCAACCAACAATCAGAACACTTCGACGCCCGTCTGCACGCATGCAGATGATCGCCGATGAAAAAACGAGGGGTGAATGGGTCCGCGCGGCGCCCTGGGATGCAGAAGTGCCGGTTTCCGCACTTGAGGAAAACGCATGCTTCGTCGGTCCCGAGACTGAATGCGCAGACATCCAACACAGGAGAGAGAGATGAACGCAATGAAATCCGGTGCCACCATCGGCCTGGCGGCAATGCTGGCCCTTGGCGCCCAGTTTGCAAGCGCCGACACGATCAAGATTGGTTCGCTGAGCGCGCTGACGGGCTCCGCCAGCCAGCCGGGCCAGTCGCAGCGCGATGCGGTGCAGATGGTTGTCGAAGAGGTAAATGCCAAAGGCGGCATCAACGGCAACAAGATCGAGCTTTTTATCGAGGACGACCAGCTTCAGCCTACGGTCGCCGCCAATGCCGCGCGCCGTCTCGTCTATCAGGATGAAGTGACGGCCATTATCGGGACGCCCAACAGTCCTACCGCGCTTTCGGCGCTGGAAGTGACGATGGAAGCCCAGGTTCCGCAGATTGCGCTCGGCGTTGCACCGAAGATTACGAAGATGGACAATCCGTTCGTGCTTCGCATCACGCCGACGGACACCATTCTCGCCCAGGTCCTTCTCAACTACGCCGTCAAGGAAAAGGGCGCCTCGAAGATCGCGATTCTCGCCGACAGCACCGATTACGGCAAGGGTGGTGCGGCGTCGGCCAAGGCGGCGCTCGAAAAGCTGGGCATGAAGCCGGCTATCGAGGAATCTTTCAACGCCGAAGACAAGGATTTCGCTTCCCAAATCAACAAGATCAAGGCGTCCGGCGCAGACAGCCTGGTGTTGTGGGGTTTCTACGTCGAGGGCGCCAAGATCGTGTCCGCGGCCAAGAAGCTTGGGCTGGGTCTTCCGATCTACGCAAGTTCCGGCGTGCTTCAGGGCAACTTCCTTGAGCTCGCGGGCGATGCGGCGGAAGGCATTTCTGTTGTCAGTTATTACTCCAACAGCGACAGCTCTCCGCAAACCCAGGAATTCATCGCAAAGTGGAAGGCCAAGTACGGCACCGACCCCAATCCGGTTGCGGGCCTCGGCTACGACAGCATCAATCTTCTTCTGGCCGCGATCGAAAAGGTCGGTACGGACCGCGAAAAAATCGTGGCGGAACTCAAGGCGACCAAGGATTATGCCGGTGTCACGGGCATGAAATCCGGTGCGCCCGATGGCGAGTTGGGGCAGGGAGGCATCGTTCTGGAGATCAAGGGCGGCGAGCCTGTCTCCGTATGGCCGGCAAACTGAGCGTCGCTACCGGGGCGTCATGACATTCCGGACATTGAAGGGAGCTTCAGGTGCTAGCCTCATTGATGCAACAGATTGTCAGCGGGTTGGCAATCGGAAGCGTGTACGCCCTGGTGGCACTGGCATTCAGCCTCACGGTTCGCGCGTTGAACCAGATCAACTTCGCCACCGGCGAGTTGTTCATGCTGGGCGCCTATTTCGGTATCGCGTTCACGGTCATGCTGGGATTGCCGTTCTGGATGGCAATCCCGACGACGGCGATCGCGGTATCGCTGGTCGGTGTCGCGTTCGAGAAACTGGCCTACAGGCCGATCTTCAAGGCGAACGCCGACCATCCCGCCCGGCTTCATATTCTGATCATCTGTTCGACCGTGGGGACGGGCATATTCCTGCAGAATGGGGCAATGCTCGTGTGGGGCGCGCAGGCGCTGCCTTTTCCCAAGGTCTTTGATCAGACACCACTCGACATCTTCGGCGTTCTCATTCCTTCGGAATATCTCTGGATCACCCTCGTCGCAGTCCTGCTGATGGCGGTCCTGAACTTTTTCCTGCAATCGAGCTGGACCGGAAAAGGTTTGCGCGCTGCCGCCCAGGACCGTGAAACCGCCGCGTTGATGGGCGTCAGGCTTTCGGCGGCCGATTCATGGACTTTCGGTCTTTCCGCGGGTGTGGGCGCGGTGGGTGGCCTGTTGATCGGGGCGATCTCGTTTGCCTATCCCACCATGGGAGCCGGCTATGCGCTGAAGGGCTTCACGGCTGCCATCATCGGCGGGCTGGGGTCAATGCGAGGCGCACTGGTCGGCGGTCTGTTGCTCGGCCTTGCCGAAAGCCTCGTCATCGCGTTCATCTCCTCCGTCTACAAGGATGTGGTCGCATTTTCCCTGCTTCTGTTATTCCTGCAATTCAAACCGTCCGGACTGCTGATGAAGCCCGTCCAGCGTCGCGTTTGAGGGGAGAGGGCCATGAAATCCATCCTCGTTCTCGTGGCGGTGGTCGGCGCTCTTTGCGTCCTGCCGTTTCTGGGCGGCAACGCCTATACGCTCCATATCTACGGCCTCGTCGGCATCTATGCGATCGTCGCGATGGGTCTGAATCTGGTGTTCGGCTACACCGGCCAGATCTCGCTGGGTCATGCTGCCTATTTCGCGGTCGGCGCCTACATCTCCGCGATGACCACGATCGATCTAGGCATGCCTTATATAATTGGCCTTCTGGCCGCGATCGTCGCCACGTTCATCCTGGGTTATCTCGTCGGCACGCCTTCTCTCAAGCTTGAAGGCGCCTATCTCGGCATGGCGACGATCGGCTTCGGCGAAATCGTCAAGATGACGCTGGTGAACTGGGAGGACGTCACGCGGGGCCCGACCGGCATTTCGCGCATTCCCCAGCCCGAGCTGTTCGGGCTGGACTTCAACACACCCTTGTTGCGCTATTATTTCGTCCTGGGTGTCGCCGTCATTGCCTTCATCGTCTACTGGAACCTAGTGCGCTCGCACTACGGAACGCGCTTCGTAGCCGTGCGGGACAGTGCCAAGGCGGCATCCGCCATGGGAATCGACCTGCAAAGGACGAAGACGCTGGCCTTCGCCATCTCCACCGCATTCGCGGGGGTGGGCGGCAGCCTGTATGCGCATGTCAACCGCTACATCGCGCCGGATGCCTTCGGTCTCGGCGAGTCCATCAACCTGCTGGTGATGACGGTGATCGGCGGCATGGGAACGCTTGTCGGTCCGATCGTGGGCGCTGCCGTTGTCGTCTACCTGCGCGAATCCCTGCAGGTGCTGGCCGATTTCAACATGCTGATCTACGGGCTCCTGCTGATGCTGCTCATGGTGTTCGTGCCTCGTGGGCTGATCGGAAGTTTCAAACTGTTCTGGCAGAAGAGGTGGGGACATGCTGAAAGTCAGTGATCTCGCCAAGAGCTTTGCAGGCGTCAAGGCCGTCGCGGGAGTTTCCTTCGAGATTGCGAAAGGCGAAATCCTTTCCATGATCGGGCCCAACGGTGCGGGAAAGACCAGCGCGTTCAACATGATTACCGGGTTTTACGCACCCGATGCGGGCTCCATTGTCTTCGAGGGGCGTGAGTTGAACGGCCTGCCGCCGCACGCCATCGCCAAGGCCGGTATTGGCCGCACCTTTCAGAACATCGAGTTGTTTCACGATCTGACCGTGCGCGAGAACATGCGCGTGGCGCTGCAATGCAACTCGCCTGTCACCACCATCGGCGCCATTTTGAGAATGCCGTCCACCGTGCGCAGGGAGATCGAGGAAAACCGGCGCACGGACGAATTGCTCAAGATGATGGGATTGGCCGACAAGGCCGATTACCAGTCTTCGGCGCTTTCTTATGGCGAACAGCGGCGGCTGGAAATGGCGCGTGCGCTGGCAACGGACGCAACCCTGCTGCTGCTCGACGAGCCGACTGCTGGCATGACGCCGGCCGAAGTGGGGATCATGATGGATACGATCCGCAAGGTTCGCGATACGGGGATAACCGTGTTCCTGATCGAACACAACATGAAGCTGGTCATGTCCATCTCCGACCGGATCGTCGTTATGGATCACGGCGTCAAGATCGCGGAGGACGTGCCATCCGAGATCCGCAAGCATCCCGCCGTGCTGCGCGCCTATCTTGGTGAGGAGGAAGTTGCATGAGCCTTCTGGAAATCAGGTCCCTTTCGGTTTCCTACGGCCGCATTCCTGCCCTGCGGGACGTCTCCCTCGACGTTGAAGAGGGAGAGATTGTCGCGCTGGTCGGCGCAAATGGAGCGGGAAAGACGACGCTGCTGAAATCCATCTCCGGCCTGCTGCCGCGTACGCCCGGGTCCATCCGGCTGGAAGGGGAATTGATCGACAAGGCCTCGCCCGCCAACGTGGTGCGCGCCGGCATATCCCATGTGCCTGAAGGTCGCCGCGTTTTCCCCGAGATGACGATCCAGGAAAACCTGGAGATGGGGGCCTATGTTCGCCACCGCGAGGCCGGTGTCGGGCAGGAGATCGATGCGATCTACGAACGCTTTCCGATCCTCGGCGAGCGGCGCAAGGCAATGGCCGACACGCTTTCGGGCGGCGAGCAGCAAATGCTGGTGATCGGGCGCGCCCTCATGGCGAAACCGCGCCTGCTGTTGCTGGACGAGCCCTCGATGGGACTGGCGCCCAAACTGGTGACCGCGATCTTCTCGATCATTTCCGAGATCAATGGCAACGGCACCACGATCCTGCTCGTCGAGCAGAACGCGTCGAAGGCGCTTGGTGTCTCCAACCGCGCCTATGTCATCGAGAACGGCCAGATCGTCATGTCGGGCGCATCGAAGGATCTCGTCTCCGACAGGAAGATCATCGACGCCTATCTTGGCGAAGCGATCGATTGATCGTGGCCGGGGAACGGCGCGTAATCCCAGACACGGACTTTTTGGTTGGCCATGAGCGATTTGAGACAAGCCGAATATCCAGTTCTGCCGTTCATCGTCTCGCGCTGGTCGCGCCGGGCGATGCTGCCCGAGCCGGTTGCCAATGACGAATTGATGAGCCTGTTCGAGGCAGCCCGCTGGGCGCCGTCGTCCTACAATTGCCAGCCGTGGCGCTTCATTTTTGCCCACCGGGGCTCACCGCAATGGGACACGATGTTCGGCTTGCTGGACGAGTTGAACCGGCAGTGGTGCATCAATGCGGGGGTCTTGATGATCCTGGTTTCGCGCACCCGCTACGAGTACAACGGAAAACAGGACCGTTCATGCGCGCTGAATGCCGGCGCGGCATGGGAGAATCTCGCGTTGCAGGGCACTTCGATGGGGCTTGCGGTACGCGGAATGCAGGATTTTGACTACGAACGGGCCAGGACGGAATTCGGTATTCCCTCGCTTTACGACGTGCAGATGATGATCGCGGTGGGCCGGCCGGGAAACCGCGAAAGTCTCCCCGAGCGCTTGCAGGGCCGCGAGACGCCGACCCAACGAAAGCCAGTATCGGAGATCGCCTTCGAGAATGGTCTTCCGGAAGATTATGATTCCGCCGGATCAATGGCAGACTGACGCGGGCGACGAAAACGCTGCTCGCTAAGGCGTTGAAATAACGCTCTCTTCCACGATCATTCGCGTGTTGGGAAGGTCGACGAAGGTCTCTTCGTCGGGCCGAATGACATCGCGATAATATTGCGACATCATCGTGCGTTCCAGCGCTTGAAATGAATCGAACCAGATCTCCACGATGCCGTCGTAAGGCTGGGCGACCGGTTTGCCATCCAGGTGCAGGCTTGTACCCGGAAGAATGTGGTTCTGGCGGTAGCCGGAGAATTCGTCCCATACCTTCGGTATGGATCGCACCAGATCGGCATGCCCCTTCCGCCAGTAATCGGAGAATTCCTCGAATGTCATGCCTGGCTGTCTGCGCAGGAGGGACATGAACTTCGCCGGCCCGCCGCCTTCCCGGATGATGTGTTCATGCGCCAGAAACGAGATGGAACTTTGACGGTCGATCCCGTCGAGGTTCACCGTATACCGAACATCTCGGTCAGCAGGCTGATCCTTTCTCGTCAATTCGAGTACACAGGTGAACGTGTTTCCTGCGGTTCCATTGACAGGGCCCGACACAATATTGCGCACCACATCGCAGCAAGGATGCTCATGGAGAGTCAGGCTTTCGGACAGGTGATCGGATAATGCCTCGGCAAGCGCACGCTGTTGCCGGCCGGGTTCTGCCTTGAGCAGAGAAAATTCCTTGACGGTTTGCCGCACCGGCGAGTTCCTGAAAATATACTATCAAGAAACAATAGTATGTAAACAAACCAGAATCAAAGAAAAATATGATGCCAACATGAATTGCTTCGAGCCGTGAGCGAGGGGGAAGTGTCCGTTTGTCGAACCTGGAGCTCCAAATTGTTGCCGGAAAGACAATGCGCGCAGCGCCTCGCCGGGATGCATCTTGTGCGACCGATAGATCTGACTACGCTGCTTGGCTGAATTTCCGGATGGGGCCGGAACCGTCATTGTGAAAGGCTAAATGTATCGCTTCTTTGTGCCAGCCAATACGTCCATTGTAGTTTCCGATCTGCAAGTAACTGCCTTATTAAGTTTGGATCTTCGTCAAGCCGCGCACCTGTCCCCATGGCCTTCACGCTGAAGCAGCTCAGATATTTTGTCGCCGTTTGCGAGCACGGCACTGTGTCGGGTGCCGCACACAGCCTGTCGATATCGCAGTCGGCGGTAACAGAGGCGATCAAGGAACTCGAATCCGATCTGGGCGTACGGTTGTTCGAGCGCCATCCGCGCGGGCTCAACATCACCCACAAGGGCCACCAGTTCCTGCGGCACGCCAATTCGATCCTCGCCGACGTGTCGGACGCGCGCAATGCCTTCCAGTCAGACGAAAGCACGCGCAGCGGCGAACTGCATCTGGGTGTCACTTCGCTGGTGGCGGGCTATGTGCTGTCCGACATCCTGGCGCGCTACCGACGGGCCAATCCGGCCGTCAACGTTTCGGCGATCGAGGACAATGGCGAATATCTGGAACACCTGCTGATCGGTGGTGAACTCGATGTCGCGGTAACGATCATCTCCAATCTGCGCGACCGCATGGCGCTGCAGGCAGAGATCGTCGAGGTCTCGCCCTATCGCCTGTGGCTGCCACTCGGCCACCGCCTGTCGGGGCTCGAAAGCATCTCGCTCGGCGACGTGCTGTCGGAACCGATCATCATGCTGACCGTCGAAGAGATCGAGGAAGCGACGGTGAAGCTGCTCGGCGCCTTCGGCGCGCGGCCGAACGTCGCCTTCCGCACGCGCTCCGTGGAAGCGGTGCGCAGTCTGGTCGCCACCGGAGCGGGCGTGGCGCTTCTGCCCGATCTCGTCTATCGGCCATGGTCGCTGGAAGGCGATCGCATCGACTCGCGCGACGTGTCGGGGGCGCTGCCCGTCGTCCAGGTCGGCATCGTCTGGCGCAAGGGCTCCGCGTTGCCGCGTCCCGCGCGCGATTTCATCGCCATCGCGCAGGCCAAGCGCATGACGAAATAATATCGATAATTCCGATATCGCAGTTCTGATAAATATATTTGTTAATATCGCACACGCGCGTAACCTGATCTGCCGGAACACAGAACGCCGCCGGTCGCGGCGAGAAACGGGAGACGTCGCCATGAAAAAACTGCTGAAATCCTGCACGGCACTGACGCTGTGCCTGGCATTCGCCGGCCAGTCCAGCGCAGCAATGCTCACCTCGGTCGGCGCGGGTGAAGGCCAGGTCGATATCGTCGCGTGGGCCGGCTACATTGAACGTGGCGAAACCGACAAGGCATTCGACTGGGTCACCAAGTTCGAGGAGGCGACGGGCTGCAAGGTCAATGTGAAGACGGCCAACACCTCTGACGAAATGGTGGCGCTGATGAACGAGGGCGGCTTCGACCTGGTCACCGCCTCGGGCGATGCCTCGCTGCGGCTGATCGCCGGCAAGCGCGTACAGCCTATCAATGTCGACCTTATCAAAAGCTGGAACACGGTCGACGAGCGGCTGAAGAACGCGCCCTGGCACACCGTGGACGGGGTGCACTACGGAACGCCCTATATGTGGGGCCCGAACGTTCTGATGTACAACACCGAGGTCTTCAAGGAAGCGCCCACGAGCTGGAATGTCGTTTTCGAGGAAATGACGCTCGGCGACGGCAAGTCGAACAAGGGCCGCGTCCAGGCCTATGACGGGCCCATCCACGTCGCCGACGCGGCCAACTACCTGATGTTCCACAAGCCTGAACTCGGGATCAAGAACCCCTATGAACTCAACGAGGATCAGTACAAGGCGGCTCTCGATCTGCTGCGCCAGCAGCGCACGCTCGTGTCGCGCTACTGGCACGACGCCTTCATCCAGATGGACGACTTCAAGAACGAGGGCGTGGTCGCTTCCGGTTCCTGGCCGTTCCAGGTCAACATCCTAAAGAGCGAAGGCAAGCCAATCGCCTCGACCGTTCCGCAGGAAGGCGCGACAGGCTGGGCGGACACGACGATGATGCATGTCGAGGCCGCGCATCCCAACTGTTCCTACATGTGGATGGAGCACAGCCTGGCGTCCAACCTGCAGAGCGATCTTTCGGTCTGGTTCGGGGCGGTGCCCAGCGTGCCGGCGGCCTGCACCGACGGACGCGGCATGCAGAACGCCGAGGGTTGCGCCGCTAACGGTTTCGAAAATTTCGAGAAGATCAAGTTCTGGACCACGCCGGTTACCAAGTGCGAAAGCCAGGGCGAATGCGTTCCCTACTATCGCTGGGTCTCCGACTACATCGGCGTTATCGGCGGCCGCTGATCGAACCTCATCGATCCGATGCGAACAAACGTCCGTCGGCAAGTTCGCCGGCGGACGGCTCAACGGGATTTGTCATGCGAACCGCGGTCGCCTTTTCGAACGTCTCGCGCCATTTCGGCGCGGTGCGCGCCGTCGACGGCGTTGATCTCGAGATCGCCGAGGGCGAGTTCTTCGCCATGCTCGGCCCCTCGGGCTCGGGCAAGACGACCTGCCTGCGCCTGATCGCGGGCTTCGAGCAGCCGACCTCCGGCCATATCGAGATCTTCGGAGAGACGGCGGAGGGTGTGCCGCCCTACCGGCGCAGCGTCAATACAGTGTTTCAGGACTATGCGCTGTTCCCGCATCTGTCCGTCGCCGACAACGTGGCCTACGGGCCGATGATCCGAGGTGTGGCGAAGGCCGAACGGCTGAAGGCGGCGGAGGAGGCGCTCGCGCTGGTGCGCCTGCCGGGCTTCGGTCATCGCCGCCCGTCGCAACTGTCGGGCGGCCAGCGCCAGCGCGTCGCGCTCGCCCGCGCGTTGATCAACAAGCCGAAGGTGTTGCTGCTCGACGAACCGCTCGGCGCGCTCGACCTGAAACTGCGCGAGCACATGCAGGACGAGTTGAAGGTACTGCAACGCACGCTCGGCATCACCTTCGTCTTCGTCACGCACGACCAGGGCGAGGCGCTGTCGATGGCCGATCGAGTCGCCGTCTTCAACCATGGCCGGATCGTACAGATCGGTTCGCCGGAGGACATCTACCAGCGGCCGCGCACGCGTTTCGTCGCCGATTTCGTCGGCTCGTCGAACATCCTGCCGCCCGACTACACGAAGGCCTTCGGCGGTGGTGCGAACTGGGCAAGCCTCCGGCCCGAGGCCATGCGCATAGTCGCGACCGAAGGTGCGGCAATGACGGGCAAGATCACGGGTCTGCGTTATCTGGGTGCCGGAACGCGGGTCACCGTTGAGACGGGCGTGGTGCCGCCAACCGACGAGCGTGGCGCGCCGCTGCACGAAATGGCCCCGCTGCTGGTCGTCCAGGTGCCGGCCGGGCAGCCGGTTCCCGCCGAAGGCGAACTGGTCGGCCTTGTCTGCGCACCCGCCGACCTGCACGCCATGGCGGAGCGTTGAGATGAACTTCGCCAGCAATCTGTCGGATGCGCTGTGGCGGCGACCCCGGCTGACGCTGGCATTGATGCTGGCGCCGCCGCTGCTGTGGCTCGGCATCATCTATCTGGGATCGCTGTTCGCGCTGCTGGCGCAGAGCTTCTTTTCGATTGACGAGTTCTCCGGGCTGATCCGATACGAGTGGACGCTGAAGACCTATGGAGAATTGCTTCGCCCGGCCAATCTCGACATCATCTTGCGCACCGTGTCCATGGCGGCGGCGGTCACGCTGGCTTCTGCGCTCATCGCCTTTCCGATCGCCTATTATGCGGCGCGCTACGCTCGCGGCAAATGGAAGGCGCTGTTCTATCTGGGCGTCATGCTGCCATTGTGGTCGAGCTATCTCGTCAAGGTCTATGCGTGGAAGCTGATCCTCGCCAAGGAAGGCATCCTCACCTGGCTGTTCGCCAAGCTGCATCTCACCTGGCTGCTCGATGCCTGGCTGGCACTGCCGCTTATTGGCGGCAATTCGCTGTCGGTCAGCTACACCGGTACCTTCCTGGTCTTTGTGTATGTCTGGCTGCCCTACATGATCCTGCCGACACAGGCCGCGCTGGAGCGTGTGCCCGGCTCCATGCTGGAAGCATCCGCCGATCTCGGCGGCTCGCCGGCACAGACCTTCCGACATGTGCTGCTGCCGCTGGCACTGCCCGGCATCATCGCCGGCTCGATCTTCACCTTCTCGCTGACTTTGGGCGACTACATCATCCCGCAGATCATCGGCTCGTCGCGGCTGTTCATCGGCCAGGCGGTCTATGCGCATCAGGGCACGGCCGGCAACATCCCGCTCGCCGCCGCCTTCACCGTGGTACCCATCGTCATCATGGGCTTCTATCTGTGGATGGCAAAGCGCAAGGGGGCTTTCGATGCGCTCTGATCGCGAATCCCGCGCGCCGCTCGGCCTAAAGCTTGCCGCCGCCGGGGGACTGCTCTTCCTTCATGTGCCGATCCTGCTGATCTTCGTCTACGCCTTCACCACGGAGGACAGGAGCTATCAGTGGCCGCCGCCCGGCCTGACGGCGAAATGGCTGTCGGTTACCTGGAACCGGCCGGACGTGTGGGAGGCGCTCGGCCTGTCGGTGCGCGTCGCCGCGATCTCGACGGTCATCGCCATCGTCCTCGGCACGCTTTGCGCCGCCGCCGTATCGCGCACGCGGTTCTTTGGCCGCGAGGCGGTCTCGCTCCTGGTGATCCTGCCGATCGCGCTGCCCGGTATCATCACCGGCATCGCATTGCGGTCGGCCTTCAGCCTGGCCGATATCCCCTTTTCCTTCTGGACCATCGTGCTCGGCCACGCGACCTTCTGCGTGGTTGTGGTCTACAACAACGCGGTGGCGCGCTTCCGCCGCACCTCCGGCTCGCTCATCGAGGCATCGATGGATCTGGGGGCAGACGGTTTCCAGACCTTCCGCCATGTCGTGTTGCCGAACATCGCCACCGCACTGCTCGCCGGCGGCATGCTCGCCTTCGCGCTGTCCTTCGACGAGGTGATCGTCACCACCTTCACTGCCGGCCAGCAGGCGACACTGCCAATCTGGATGCTCGAGGAACTCGTGCGTCCGCGTCAGCGACCGGTAACCAATGTGGTCGCCATGGTCGTGGTGCTGGTGACGTTCCTGCCAATCCTTGCCGCCTACTACCTGACCCGTGACGGCGATCGCATCGCCGGTGCCGGAAAGTGAACATCGAACGAGGGAGAGATTCCATGGATACCCAAATGCTGATCGGCGCCGGTTTCGAGAAGGGCACGGAGACCGAGGAAAATGTTCTCAACCCGAAGACCGGCGAGACGATCCTGCACCTGCCCGAGGCGAGCGCGGAGCAGATCGACCGCGCGGTCGCTGCTGCCGAGAAGGCTTTCGTGAAATGGTCGCATACCACGCCGGCACAGCGCTCGGCCTATCTCCTGAAGATCGCCGACCGTATCGAAAAGGAAGCCGATGCCTTTTCCGCGCTCGAAGCGCTCAATTGCGGCAAACCGGTCAATGCGGTCAAGAACGACGAGATCCCGGCTATCGTCGACTGCTACCGCTTCTTTGCCGGCGCGGTGCGCTGCATGCCCGGCAATGCGGCCGGCGAATATCTGCCCGGCCACACCTCGATGATCCGGCGTGACCCGATCGGCATCGTCGCTTCGATTGCGCCATGGAACTACCCGCTGATGATGATGG
>JAGRLL010000205.1 GCA_020441855.1 Nitratireductor sp. | reverse complement strand
CACGAATCCCCCAGCATTAGGCGCGCCACCTCCACTTTCGTCATCCTAGGGCGCAGCCGAAGGCGGAGACCCAAGGATCCATGCCAGAATGCTGCGGCAGCGCGGGGCAGTGGAGGAAGCGTGGCGGTTCCTGAAACGCCCTGCCCTTCACCACCGTTCTGGCATGGATCCTCGGGTCAAGCCCGAGGATGACGAAGCGGAAAGGAAAGCGCTTCAAGTTGCCAGCGCGTGCGCTACCACCCCAACCCGCGAAACAGGTCTTCCCAGTCAGGATTTGTCTTCTCGATCAGCTCGATCTTCCACTTGCGCGGCCAGCGCTTCAGCGACTTTTCCCGCTGGATCGCATCGCGCATGTCGAAATGCTCCTCGTACCAGACGAGACGCCGTACGCCGTAGCGCGCGGTGAACCGCGACCCCTCACCTGCTCGGTGCTCGGGCACGCGCCGCGCAAGATCGTTGGTGACACCGATATAGATCGTGCCGCGCTTCTGACTTGCGAGCATGTAGACAAAGCCAGTCATCGCGGCGCAAGCGGGCGAAATCGCCCCTACAACCGCCGCAGCAAGTCGCGGGCCTTGTCCAGGTCGCCCTTCAGTTCGTCGAGCAATTGCTGCAGCTCGGCCTTCACCAGAGGCGCGACTTCGTAGCCCGCGGCGCTTTCGGAAAAACCCGGCAGGCTTCCATTGACCGCGCCGAGTATTGAGAGCGCCGTCTGGTAGCGGCCGATGGGAATGCGGTTCTCGCCGCGCTCATATTTGCCGTATTGTTGAGTGGAGACACCGATCTTTGCAGCCATCTCGGCTTGGGATAAACTTTGCGCCTTGCGCATGCGGGCAAGTTCTCGCCCTCTTTGCTTATCTCCTTCATCCGGCTTGCGAGATGTCGTCATGGCTTACCTTGGGCTGCATGCTCAAGTAGCCACGATCAGTGATTGCAAACAACGCATTCAAAGTTGTAATTCGTGCACAACTTCGAATGACATGAAATGCTTAGGTAGTATTCGCGATTGCAGGCTGCGGGCAATATATTGCCGTCGCGGCGCCGTCATTCGACTGTCGCCGACTTTGCCCGGAGAACGGCCGGCGCGCTGCCGGCCGCCACTGATTCGCAGCCCTACTCGGCGGCGATCTTGTCCTGGGTCCTGGTCTCGAAATCGCTGGCGTCGTGGCGCTCGTGCAGCTGGCTGGAGGGTTCGCCGATTGCCCGGTTGACCATGCGACCGCGCTTCACCGGCTCGCGCGCGTAAAGCTGGTCGGCCCAGCGCACGACGTTCTTGTACTCGTGAACGGCGAGGAACTCGGCGGCGTTGTAGGCCCAGCCCTTCACCAGCCCGCCATACCAGGGAAAGATCGCCATGTCGGCGATGGTGTAGTCGCTTCCGGCGACGAATTCATGGTCGGCAAGCTGCCGGTCGAGTACGTCGAGCTGGCGTTTCACTTCCATCGCGTAGCGGTTGATCGGGTATTCGAACTTCGCCGGCGCATAGGCATAAAAGTGGCCGAAGCCGCCGCCGAGGAAAGGCGCGGAACCCATCTGCCAGAACAGCCAGGAGAGCGTCTCGGCGCGTGCCGCGGTCTCCGTCGGCAGGAAGGCGCCGAACTTCTCGGCCAGATGCGTGAGGATCGCGCCGGACTCGAAGAC
>JAGRLL010000204.1 GCA_020441855.1 Nitratireductor sp. | reverse complement strand
ACGAACCAGGCGTCCTTCTCGTCATTGGTCGTGCCCGTCTTGCCGGCAACCGGCACGCCGAGCGCGGCAACCTTCGTGGCCGTGCCGCGCTGTACCACGCCTTCAAGCATGGACGTGACCTGGTAGGCGGTCATCGGATCGAGAACCTGCTCGCGATTGTCCTCGAGCACCGGCTCCCCCTGGTATTCCCAGGCTGTTGCGTTGCAGGCATCACAGACGCGTTCGTCGTGTTTGTAGATGGTCTTGCCGTAGCGGTCCTGAATGCGGTCGATGAAGGACGGGATGATCTTGCGCCCGCCATTGGCCAGCACCGCGTAGCCCGAGACCATGCGCAGCGGCGTGGTCTCGCCTGAACCCAGCGACATCGACAGCAGCGGCGCCATCTGATCGTAGATACCGAAGCGCCGCGCATATTCGGCGACCAGCGGCATGCCCATATCCTTGGCCAGGCGCACGGTCATGAGGTTGCGCGAGCGTTCGATACCGACCCTGAGCGTCGAGGGTCCGGCATAGCCGCCGCCATAGTTTTTCGGTTCCCATATACCGGTGCCGGCCTGTTCGATCCGCAGCGGCGCGTCGAGCACGACGGAGGACGGCGTGTAACCGTTGTCCAGCGCTGCCGCATAGACGAAGGGTTTGAAGGAGGAACCGGGCTGACGGTAGGCCTGCGTGGCGCGGTTGAACTGCGATTCGGCAAAGGAGAATCCTCCCGCCATCGCCAGAACGCGGCCGGTATGCGGATCCATGACGATCAGCGCGCCTTCCACTTCCGGCGGCTGTTGCAGACGGTATTCGCCCGGCTTGTCGTCCGAGACTTCGGAAACGAACACCACATCGCCAATGTTGAGAATCCCGTCGGCGGTCTTGGCCGTACGGTTGTTCTCGTCCTTGATACGGATCTTGGCGGCCCACTTCATGTTTTCGAAGGTGATACGGCCTTCCTCGCGCTCGTCGGACAATTGACCGGAAATCTCGGTTTCCGGACGAACCCCGATCGCCGCGCCCTTGTCGTCGACAGACAGGACGACCGCGAGATTCCATTCGGGTACGTCGGACAAGGCAGCGATCTCGCTCAGCGGCTTGCCCCAGTCGGCGCCCGGCTCCAGAGCGATCTTCTTGACCGGCCCACGCCAACCCTGCTCCTCATCATATTCCACGAGGCCATGCTGCAAAGCGCGGCGCGCCATGACCTGCAAGGCGGGGTCGAGCGTGGTCCTGATCGACAGGCCGCCTTCGTACAGGGCGTCCTCGCCGTAGCGAGAAACGATATCGCGGCGCACTTCCTCGGAGAAATATTCGGAGGCGAAGAGGTAATTGGTGCGCCGGCGCGGATTGACGCCGAGCGGTTGTTTCTTGGCTTCCTCGGCTTCCTCCAGATTCGCATAGCCGTTCTCGACCATGCGATCGATGACCCAGTTGCGGCGCTCGAGCGCCGCGTCCGTCTTGTTGAACGGATGGTAGTTGTTCGGCGCCTTGGGAAGCGCGGCAAGATAGGCGGCTTCCTGCAGGTTCAACTCGTTGACCGACTTGTCGAAATAGGTAAGCGAGGCGCCGGCGACGCCGTAGGAGCCCAGACCCAGGAAAATCTCGTTGAGATAGAGTTCAAGGATGCGGTCCTTCGAATAAGCCTGTTCGATCCTGAGCGCCAGAATAGCTTCCTTGATCTTGCGGTCGATCGAGCGTTCGGACGAGAGCAGGAAGTTCTTGGCGACCTGTTGCGTGATGGTCGAGGCGCCGATCTGGCGGCGGTTGCTGCCAAGATTTTGCACGTTGGTGACCACAGCACGCGCCAGCGCCACGAAATCGATACCCGGATGCGTGTAGAAATTCTTGTCCTCGGCCGAAATGAAGGCCTGCTTCACCACATCGGGCACGGCCTGAATCGGCAGGAACAGGCGGCGCTGACGGGCATATTCGGACATCAGCGAGCCGTCGGAAGCATAAATGCGCGTCGTGACTGGCGGTTCGTAGGCGTTCAGGACCTCGAAATCCGGCAGATCCTTCGACATTTCGTGCACATACCAGGCGACGCCGCCAAGCACGGCGATGCCTGCCAGCATACCCATGCCGAACAAATAACCGATCAGTCTCAATAACATACGCTTTTTCCCGGCCAGTCATTAAGGCTCGCGTCCGGCTTTACACCCGCCAGCCGCCGCCCTTTAATGCCGTCTTTCTACGAAGCGCCGCACCGATCGTGATTGCCCTGCGGCGAATCCCCTCCGGCGCCGCAATCGGCATACCACATTTCGGCTGCTGCCGCATTTGCCTGGCTACAGCTTGTCCCGGCACGATGCATGCCGCATTTCCTCGCGTCTCTTCAAGGTCGCCAATGCGGAGAAAATATGTCGGCGGGCCATTTCCGCGTTGAGACGCGCCGCGAGGCAGGCGCTGTTGCGTATTCGACACATCAGATTCCCGAGTATTCAGGATACCCGTGCGCCGGATACGCGCGCAAGTTCAAGCCTCCATCGGCAAGCCGTCGCCGGGCGATGTCAGTCCATGCGCGGCTTGAAGAATGCCACGACCGCCGCCGCCGCCTGCTCCGCGACGCTTTCCTGCCATTCCGGCTTCACCATCAACTTTTCGTCTTCCTTGTTGGACAGGTAGCCCAGTTCCACTAGCACGCTCGGGATCTCGGGCGCCTTGAGCACGACAAAGGCCGCCGAGCGCTGAGGGTTCTTGATGAGATTGACCTCCTTGCCGAGCCGGCCCACCAGAATGCGGGAAAACGAGCGCGAAAAGACATTGGTCTCGCGCGCCGTGAGGTCGGCGAGGATGTCCTGAACGACGTCCTCCTCCTGCGGGTTGTCCAGACCGGCGATCAGGTCGGACATGTTTTCCGATTCGGCCAGTTCGTGGGCAAGCTCGTCGGATGCCCGCTTTGACAGCGTGTAGACCGTGGCGCCGCGCACCCATTTCTGGCGCAGCGAATCGGCATGAACCGAAATGACGAGATCAGCCTGGCTGCGGCGGGCAAAGGCGACGCGTTCGCCAAGCGACAGGAAGACATCTTCTTCGCGTGTCATCTTGACGTCGAAGGGACCGGCGGCGGCGACCTTTTCGGCGATCCTGCGGCCCACGGCGAGCGTCAGGTCCTTTTCGCGCGTGCCGTCGCCACCCTTGGCGCCGCCGTCGATACCGCCATGGCCCGGATCGACGATGACCGTGAACCTGCCTTTCCTCTTCTCCCCGACACGCACCCGGTCGCCTTTGGTGGCCACCTCCCCGCTGGTGCCGATGAGCGCGCGCTGCTCGGCAATTGCCCGGGTGAATGCGGCCGGGTTCGTCGGGACCAGATCGATCACCAGACGAAATTTCTTCGGTTCACCGATTTCGACAATCTCAAAACGGTTGAGCTTCGCGGGACCGGCCAACGACACGACGATGCGGGATTTTTGCGCCGTGATCGCACCATAGCGCAGAAAGGAAACCAGACCGCGCGGCTCGATCAGTTCCGGTTCGGCGAAACGGAACAGCATCTGCGGGCCGTCGATGACCAGTCGGTCCGGCTTCTCCATGAAGAATTTGGAGAACTTTATCTCGCGATCGAAATCGAAGAAAAGCCGGGTCGAGGTATTGTCGCCAGCAATCCGCCCGGCAAAAACCACCGCGGGCTCGGCATTTGGCGGCTGCGAAGCCTCGGCCGAGTTGCCGCCGTTCTCAACGGTGGGGGGGGCCGCCCAAGCGGAAACGCCGCCAGGGGCAACAGCGGCATGGAGCATGACGACAAGAAACGTGACCAGGAAGTAGCGCGCAGCCAACAGGGGTTTCACTTGCGCGCATCGGGCGATCACGGAATTGTGCGCGGACGCGAAAGCCGGTGACCGACGAGCGGAAACAACATGAAAAAAACCCGGTAAATCGTAGGAATTTGTCATCATTCCCGCGTTTTGCTGTCTGTTGGTTTCGTGTGTCTGCCGTTTTGCACCCGCAGCGTTGCCGCCCACGCCTGTCGCGGCGGCGGCATCGGGTGCTTCAGGTTTGCCCCTACCCGATTTTGCTTGAGTCGGACAAGACTAGCGCCTATTTGTCTAATGTCTGGTTGAGGGAGCGGGAATCGTTTCGGCGGAAGGCGATCATGTTTCAAGCCCGTTCCGCCATTGGAGACTGAATTAGCAAAGCGCATTCGAAAACGCGATTTTGTTATATTTTCCAGACTCGTGCCCCAATGCCAGCGCTTAGGAATTTCGGACAGCCGTGCCGTGTGACGCGGCGGCGTGCCGACGAACAGCCGGAAATACATGTCGGACGAAAGAAGGTTCGACATCGGGTTTCGGCAAATTTCACCGGCCGGCTAGCCCCGGCTTAACACGCTATTTGGGCGGAAATCGTAATTGTGAACATGTCCAGCCACCACGCGACCCTCGCCGATATCGCGACCGATCCCCGAGAACGGGCCGGTTGTTCGGCGCATGCGCGACGTGGCTTTCCGTCCAAACCACCTAGAACAGCGAATGCCTACCGGACACCGGTGCCGGCACGGTCGCATGATCGATCGCGCCGAACCGGCGCGTTTCAACCAGGGCAACACCCAAGACCGAGATGGAACCTGTCCGGTCCCGCATTCGCGGAGACTGGAATCAATGGCAAACAACAAGATGCTTATCGACGCATCGCACCCGGAAGAAACCCGGGTCGCGGTGGTACGCGGAAACCGGGTTGAGGAGTTCGACTTCGAGGCGCAGGCCAAGAAACAGCTGCGCGGCAACATTTACCTGGCAAAGGTCACAAGGGTAGAGCCCTCCCTGCAGGCGGCGTTCGTCGATTATGGCGGGAACCGGCACGGTTTCCTCGCCTTCAGTGAAATTCATCCCGACTATTATCAGATCCCGGTCGCCGACCGGCAGGCTCTTCTGGAAGAAGAGGCGCGCGAAGCCGCAGAGGACGACGAAGGCGAGGAACCACGCCAGCGCTCGTCGCGCTCCCGGCGCGGCGGCAGACGGCGTGGCGGTTCCGACGGGGAACGCCAGTCGCGCGGCGGACGCTCCCGCAACGATGACCGCAATGCCGACAAGGCTTCCGGCAAGGCAGCATTGCCCGCGGCCGAACCGGTCGGGCCGCTGGCCGACTTGATCGCGGCCGGGGCCGACGACGAGACACCCAGGGTAATGGCGGCGGAAAACCCTTCCGAATCCGTTTCGGAGCCTGCTCCCGAACCCGACGGCGAGGAAGCGGCCAAGGAAAAGCCGAAGTCGCGTCGCCGCACCCGGCGCAAGCCCGCCGCCGAAAAGGCGGAGGCGAAACAGGCCGGGAAGACTGCCTCCCAGGCTGCAGAGCCGGTTGCCATGGCCGACGAAGAGGACGAGGACGCCGACGACAACGTTGGCAAGGACGACAATGACGACCGGGGCGACGACGACGACCGGGGCGACAATGGAAACAATGGCGCCGCCGCGGGCGAGGAAGACGAGCAGATCGAATCCGTCGGCCAGGAGGACGCGCTGGAAGAAGTTCCGCAGCGTTTCAAGCCGCGCCGGCAATACAAGATCCAGGAAGTCGTCAAGCGCCGTCAGATCATGCTCGTGCAGGTCGTGAAGGAAGAGCGCGGC
>JAGRLL010000203.1 GCA_020441855.1 Nitratireductor sp. | reverse complement strand
AGCACGAAATTGGCGACATAGACCGGCAGCTTCCATTCCGGATCGAAGGGGTGGACGGCGCGGATGCCGGTGTCGAAACCCTTCTTTTCGGCGGTTTCCAGCGTCGCGGCGGAGGTGCCGGCGCGCTTGACCTCCTCGATGAAGGCGGCAAGCTCCGGATTGTTCCCGGCCGCCTTCTTCGCCAGCGGATGGTCGGCGGCGATCGCCATGAAGGATGCGCCGAAGATCGTGTCGGGACGCGTCGTGTAGATGTCGAGCGCATTGATGCCCGCTGGCGCGGTCGTCGTCTCGAGGGGCCAGCGGATCAGCAGGCCTTCCGACCGGCCGATCCAGTTGCGCTGCATGGTGCGCACCTTTTCGGGCCAGCGCTCCAGATTGTCCAGGCTGTCGAGCAGGTCCTGGCTCATCGAGGTGATCTTGAAGAACCATTGCGTGAGGTCGCGCTGTTCGACCGGCGCGCCGGAACGCCAGCCCTTGCCGCGATCACCTGCTCGTTGGCGAGCACAGTCATGTCGACCGGATCCCAGTTGACCTTGGCGGAGCGGCGCTCGACCAGACCGGATTTCCAGAAATCGAGGAACATCTTCTGCTGGTGGCGGTAATAGGTCGGGTCGCAGGTCGCGAATTCACGCGCCCAGTCGAGCGACAGGCCCATCGTCTTGAGCTGCGCCTTCATCGTCTCGATGTTGGCATAGGTCCAGTCGCGGGGATTGACCTTGTTGTCGCGCGCGGCGTTTTCCGCCGGCAGGCCAAAGGCGTCCCAGCCCATGGGATGCAGGACGTTGAAGCCCTTGGCGCGCTTGAAACGGGCAATGACATCGCCCATCGTGTAATTGCGGACATGGCCCATATGGATGCGCCCGGAAGGGTAGGGGAACATCTCCAGGACGTAATATTTCGGGCGCGGGTCGTCGTTCGACGTCTCGTAGAGCTTGCGCTCGTCCCAGATTTTCTGCCAACGCGGCTCGACTTGTCTTGCGTTGTAGCGTTCGCTTGCCATATCCACGGGCTCTTGAAGAGATTTCGCAGCTGCGAAAGCAGCTGTGGTGGTCAACCAGAATTTGGCATGCGGGTCAACACTCTACCGGTTCCGCGGGCCATGATCGTCAGCGGAGTGTGACGGGAAGACAATGCGTACGGCACTGGAACAGTATCGCGCCATCCTCGATCGGATCGATGCGGCCGAACTGGCGGCGGGCAGAAAAAACGGCAGTACGCAACTCGTTGCCGTCACCAAGACCTTCGAGGCGGCCGACATTCTGCCCGTAATCGAGGCCGGTCATCGCGTCTTCGGCGAAAATCGTGTCCAGGAAGCACAGGGCAAATGGCCGGCGCTGAAGGAACGGTTCGCCGACATCGAACTTCACCTGATCGGACCGTTGCAGTCCAACAAGGCGGAAGACGCCGTTGCCCTGTTCGACGTGATCGAGACGATCGATCGCGACAAGATCGCCGGGGCAATTGCCAGGGAAATGCGAAAGCAGGGCCGGACGCCAGGATTGCTGATCCAGGTCAATACCGGCGAAGAATCCCAGAAGGCGGGCATCGCGCCGGGCGACACGCTCGCTTTCGTCGAGCGCTGCCGCTCGGAACACGGCCTGACAATCGACGGGCTGATGTGCATTCCCCCGTTTGAGGAAAATCCGGGGCCGCACTTCGCCCTGCTCGTGAAACTGGCCAAAGAGGCCGGATTGAAGACCCTTTCGATGGGCATGTCGGGCGATTTCGAAACGGCGGTCGAGATGGGCGCGACGCATGTGCGCGTCGGCAGTGCGATTTTCGGCGCGCGCTGAAATTCTTCAGGGCGAAACACGCAGGATTGTCGCGGGCCGCATCCATTCCAGCAGATGACGCATGACCGCCGGTTCCACGGCGATGCAGCCCTGCGTCGGCGCAAAGCCGGGACCTGCAATGTGCAGAAAGATGGCGCTGCCGCGATGGCGCGCGCGCGGATGGACGTTCCAATCGAGCACCAGACAGACATCATAGAGCCTGTCTTCGCGCATCATGCGCTCGTGGCCGGCGCCGAATGGCAGGCGGATCGCCTGGTTGTAGGCGGCATGGGCAGGGTCGTCGCACCAACCGTCATCGGCGCGAATCACCTGCAATCCGTTCAGGCAGGCGAGCAATGGCTGGCGGTCGCGCCTGCAATAGCCGCCAAGCAAGCGAAGCGAACCAGCGGGCGTGGCGCCATCGCCCTCGCGCTTTGCAACCGAGATGCCGCTTCTGCCGAGTGCACAGGGATAAACCCTGCCGGGAAGGACGAGCAGGCCGCGATGGATGGCGTTGCCGGCCATTCTTGCCGGTGCGCGATGGACGCGCCAGACCCTTGCGCCGCGCTTTTCCCGAACATCTCGTCGATGTCTTTTTCCGGACAATCGTTTGCCGGAATGGATCACAAAGTTCATGGAATCACCCGTGATTGGCAGCGCAAGGATGTCATATTTTGTGTTTTCGGCTATCAACCGACTATTAATCACGTTGCGTAAGGACGATAATCCGACCCGAACTGATTTATGCGGTGTGTGGATGACGGCAAGAAACATTCTCATTGTCGACGATGACGACGATCTGCGCGAGGCCCTGAGCGAACAATTGTCGCTCTACGAGGAATTCGAGATCGTTTGCGAAGCCAGCGCGGCGCGAGGGGTTCAGGCCGCGCGCGGGGCCCATGTCGACCTGCTGATCATGGACGTCGGCCTGCCGGACATGGACGGGCGCGAAGCCGTCAAACTCCTGCGCAAGGGCGGCTTCAAGGCGCCGATTATCATGCTGACCGGGCACGATACCGATTCCGACACCATCCTGGGTCTGGAGGCCGGCGCCAACGATTATGTGACCAAGCCCTTCCGATTCGCCGTTCTGCTGGCGCGGATGCGCGCCCAGTTGCGCACGCACGAGCAAAGCGAAGATGCCGTTTTCCAGATCGGACACTATACCTTCAAACCGGCACAGAAGCTGATGATCGATGATGCCGGCACCAAGGTGCGGCTGACCGAAAAGGAATCCGCGATCGTCAAATATCTCTATCGTGCCGAACAGAAGGTCATCGGACGCGACGAATTGCTGGAGCAGGTATGGGGATACAATTCCGGCGTGACCACGCACACGCTTGAAACCCATATCTATCGGCTACGCCAGAAGATCGAAAGAGATCCCTCGAATGCCAGATTGCTGGTAACCGAGGGCGGTGGATACAAGCTCGTTCCGTGAGCCTCGATTATGACATGGGCCTCCTGGCAAAGGTTGGGCTGTTTCAGGGCTTCACGCCCGACCAGCTCCGTTTGCTGGCGTTTGGCGCGGAGCGTGAGCAATTGCCCACCGGCGAGACCCTGTTCCATGAAGGCGATCCGGCCAATGGCGGTTATGTCGTGGCGGTGGGGCAGGTCGACCTGACCGTTCGCAGGGGCAGGCGGGAAATCGTCGTCGAAACCCTCGAGCAGGGTGGACTAACCGGCGAAATGGCCCTTCTCGCGCCCAACAAGCGAACGACCGATGCCGTTGCGAAAACGGACAGTGAGGTCCTCTTCATCGCGCGGCCGCTATTCTTGCGCATGCTGCGCGAATATCCCGAGACGGCAGCGGCCCTTCATAACCACATCGCTCAATCGGTTCGTGAACTCGCCTTTCAATTGCAGGACGTGCATGGCCGACTTGGCTCCATCAGCTCGCTGGCCGATATCAAGGGTCTGCGCGACGCCGACGAGCCGGTGCCCTCGTTTGTCGAAGATGTCGCTGAAGACAGCGCCGGAGACGGCGAAGAACCGGTGGAATCGGATGCCAGCGACGAAACGGTCGAATCGTCGAACTAGAATCGCACTCAGTCGATATCGAGCGTTGCCAGCACGGGTACGTGATCGGAGGGACGTTCCCAGCCACGCGCGTCGCGCACGACTTCGATGCCTTTCAGCTTTTGCGCCAGTTCGGGCGCGGCCCAGATGTGGTCGAGCCGTCTGCCGCGATCGTTCTTCGTCCAGTCCGGAGAACGATAACTCCACCAGGTGAAGAGTTTCTCGCTTGCCGGTACCGTGTCGCGCACGAGATCGGACCAGCCCCCCTTGTCGAAGGCACGGGTCAAACCCTGCGTTTCGACTGGTGTGTGGCTGACGACTTTCAGCAATTGCTTGTGCGACCAGACGTCGTTTTCCAACGGAGCGATGTTGAGATCGCCGACGAGAATCGATGGAATACCCGACTCGACCGAACTGATGTCTTCCATCTCGGTGACGAACCGCAGCTTGTGGTCGAATTTCGGATTCGTTTCGGGATTGGGCTCGTCGCCGCCGGCCGGGACGTAGAAATTGTGAAGCCTCACGGTCTGTCCGCCGCTGCGAAACAGGACCGAGACGTGCCGGCAGTCACCCATATCGCAAAAATCGCGGGAATGGATTTCCTCGATCGGGCGGCGCGAGAGGGTGGCGACGCCGTGATAACCCTTTTGGCCGTGAACGGCCTGGAACTCGTATCCGAGTTTGGAAAAGGGCCTGGAAGGGAATTGGTCGTTCTGGCACTTGATCTCCTGCAGGCACAGGATATCGGGTTGCCATTTTTCCAGGAACTCGACGACCAGCGATTGGCGCAAGCGCACCGAATTGATGTTCCAGGTCGCAATGGTGATGGGCATGGCGCGTTTGCTGACGTTTCGGGGCGATGCCGTGCGGTTAAGCCAGGCAGCGGAGCCGGGCGAGGGACCGGGCGGCGGAATGTGGATCAAACATGGTCGTGGCGGCGCGGCGATGCAAGCATCGGCCGGGCCGAAACACGGCCTGTCCACGGTTTAGCCCTCGATGGCGTAAAGGATCAGCGGTTGGAAGTGCGCTGCTGCTGGCGCCGGATCGCGAGTTCGTCGAACTTGAACAGCTTTTCGGGCAGTTCGACGTTCTTCTCGACATTGAAAACCATGACGGAGGTTTCCGCGCCCTTCGAATCCTTGACCGTCCACTGGCGCAGGTCGAAGGTCTCGGGGTCGAACATCAGCGTGATGAGCGCGTCGCCGAACACCTTGTCGTCACCCATGACGATGGTGGTCAGATCAGGTTCGTTGACCACGCTCTTGATGTTGTCGTCCTTGAACTCGATGCGGTCGGTAAGCAGCAATTTCAACGGCGTCTTGTCGAGCGGGTAGAAATCCCAGGTCTTGAGCTTCTTGTTGTGAACGGCGACCGTCCTGCCGTTGGAAATCACCTCGACAGGCGAGCTCTGCTGGTAGTTGAACCGGATCTTGCCGGGTCTGGCGATATAGAAGGTGCCACCCGTCTGGCTGCCATTCGGTCCGAATTGCAGGAACTCGCCGGTCATGGTCGGCACGGCGGCAAAATGCTGCGACAGGGCCTCGACCGTTTCCTCGTTTGTGAGCGCGGCGGCTTCCGGTTTGGTCTGCGCGCCGGCATGGGCGCCCAACGCCAGCACCATGGCGGCCGCCAAAGTTGCAAGGCGGCCTGCCTGGCGCCAGTTCGAACGAGCTTCGGTAAGGTTCATCTATCGGGTCCGGTCGTCTGTGTGCGATGTCTTGATGACATCGACATGTTCGGTTCAGGCTAACACATCACATGGCGGGGCGGCATGGCCGAAACAAGGCATGGCGGTGACCATTGTCGATCCGATACCGGATTCGGGCGCCGGTCCCGGTACCCACGGGATACGAGCCCTAGATGGTTTCGTCCTCGCCGGGTACCAGAATCTCGCGTTTTCCCGCGTGGTTCGCCGCGCCGATCAAACCTTCCGTCTCCATGCGCTCGATCAACGAGGCGGCCCGGTTGTAGCCGATCCCAAGACGGCGCTGGATATAGCTGGTCGACACCTTGCGGTCGCGCAGCACCACGGCGACGGCCTGGTCATAGAGATCGTTGGACTGGGCCAGCGCCTCGGTGCCGGCCGGGGCGCTTTCGCCATCCTCGCCTTCGTCTTCCTCGGTGACGTTGTCGAGATATTCCGGCACGCCCTGCGTCTTGAGGTGCCCGACAACCTTTTCGACCTCGTCGTCGGAGACAAAGGGGCCGTGGACACGCTGAATACGTCCGCCGCCCGCCATGTAGAGCATGTCGCCCATGCCGAGCAGCTGTTCCGCGCCCTGTTCGCCCAGAATGGTGCGGCTGTCGATCTTGGATGTGACCTGGAAGGAAATGCGGGTCGGGAAGTTGGCCTTGATTGTGCCGGTGATGACATCGACCGAGGGCCGTTGCGTCGCCATGATGACATGGATGCCGGCGGCGCGCGCCATCTGCGCCAGACGCTGGATCGCGCCCTCGATATCCTTGCCGGCGACCATCATCAGGTCTGCCATCTCGTCGATGATGACGACGATGTAGGGCATCGGCTCAAGCGCCAGTTCCTCGGTTTCGTAGACCGCCTCGCCGGACTGGCGGTCATAGCCGGTCTGCACGGTGCGGCTCAGCGTCTCGCCCTTTTTCTGCGCCTCGCCGATACGCGTGTTGAAACCCTCGATGTTGCGGACACCGAGCTTCGACATCTTGCGATAGCGTTCCTCCATCTCGCGCACCGTCCATTTCAGCGCGACGACGGCCTTCTTCGGGTCGGTGACAACCGGGGTGAGGAGATGGGGAATGCCGTCATAGATCGACAGTTCGAGCATTTTCGGGTCGATCATGATCAATCGGACCTGATCCGGCGTCAGCCGGTAGAGGATCGAGAGAATCATGGTGTTGATGGCGACCGACTTGCCCGAACCGGTGGTGCCCGCGACAAGCAGATGCGGCATTTTCGCCAGATCGGCGATCACGGGTTCGCCACCGATGGTCTTGCCGAGAACGAGCGACAGGCGGCCC